>NZ_JBVIDV010000011.1:131-92719 GCF_055572195.1 Streptomyces sp. NPDC030809 | reverse complement strand
CCACCACCACCCCCCCCACCCCCACCCCCCCCCCCCCCCTGGCGTTGGGGAGGCCTCCCCCCCCCCCCCCCCCTGCCCGGCGCCAGCCGGGGTGCCTTGGGGCTCCGCCCCAAACCCCGCTCCTCAAACGCCGGAGGGCTGGAGTTCACCCCGCCCGGTGGGCAGCCGCGGGCTGTCGTCGGGGCTCCGCCCCAAACCCCGTTGCTCAAGCGCCGGAGGGGCTGGAGTCCGCTCCGCGGGACATCGGCGTGCGGCCCTGGTCGGTTACTCGCCCTTCAGAACGCGCCGGGCCACCGCCGCAATGTGCAGTTCGTCCGGCCCGTCGAGGATGCGGGCCGCCCGCCCGGTGCGGAAGAGGGCGGGGAGGGGGGTGTCGGGACCCAGCCCCGCGGCCCCGTGGACCTGGATCGAGGCATCGGCCACCTGCTGCAGCGTGCGGGCCGCAGCCACCTTCGCGAGGCCCACCTCGATGTGCGCGTCCTGCCCGGCCGCAAGCCGGGCCACGGCCTCGTACACCAGCGGCCGCGTGGTCCGCAGCATCAGCAGAGACTCGAACAAGTGCCTTTGCACCAGCTGGAGTTCGCCGAGCGCCCCCCGGGACCGGCTCCGGGTCAGGGCCCGCTCGCGCATCAGCTCGTACGCCCGCCGCGCCTGCCCGAGCCAGCGCAGGCAGCGCAGGGTCCGGCCCAGCTGGAGCCGCTCGGCGGCGACCGCCAGCCCCTTGCCCTGCGGGCCGAGCAGGTGATCGGCCGCGACGGGCACCTCGTCGAGCCGGATCTCGTACGGACCCGCCGCGCCGAACACCGGCAGCTCCCGGACCACGCTGAACCCGGGCGCTCCGGTGGGTACGAGGAGCAGGGACAGCCCCTCGCGCTCGGGGGCGTTGCCATCGGTGCGCGCGAGGACCGTGACCAGGTCCGCCTCGGCCGCTCCGCTCGTGAACCACTTGCCCCCGCTGACCCGCCAGCCCCCGTCCGCGTCCGGCTCGGCGCGAGTGGCGGTGAGGAACGGGTCGGTCCCCGGGGTGTCCGGCTCGGTCATGGCGTAGCAGGCGCGGATCTCACCCGCGACGAGGGGGCGCACGTACTGCTCGCGGACCCGGTCGCTGCCGTGCCGTTCCAGCATCAGCACGTCGAGGAGGCTGGCCGAGCCGAGTGCGGCCGGGCCGTGGTCGCTGGCGCCCTCCACCTCGGCGATGTGCGCATAGAGCTCCAACGGCAGCCCCTGACCGCCGAGTTCCACGGGCAGCGGCAGGGCCCACAGGCCGCGTTCCCGCGCATCCGCGTGGAGTTGGGCCAGAGCGGCCGCGGCCGGCGCGCCCCCCGCGTCCAGGACCGGTTCGAGCGGCATCACCCGGTCCCGGACGAAGACCTCGACCCGCATCCTCAAGTCCATTGCCTCCGCAGGGCATTCCGGGAATCCCGCGTGCGCTGACACCACTTTCCTCCGACCTCCCGGGAACCTGCGGGAACGGTTGTCCGACTGCTTCTTGCGTGGAACTGGTCGGGGCGGACCCCCCTCCGGTTCCCGGCTCGTACCCCTGGCTTCCCACAAGGAGCGGCATGGCAGCATCATCAGCCACCCCAGACGCACTCCGGCCGCTCGACGGCCTCACCCTCGCCGGGGAGGCGGCGACCGGCCCGGGCGCCGGGCTCGCCGCGGAGCAGCTGCGCCTGCTCGGCGCCCGCCCGTCCGGCGCCAAGGACCCCCATCTCGCCGTCGGGGGCGCCGGGTTCGCTCCGGTGACCGCGCACGTGCAGTGGGCGGAGCACGGCAGCACCGGTCCGGGCGCCGAGCTGTGCGACGAGGCGACCGTACAGGCGGCGACCGGGGTCATGGAGGTGCACGGCCGCCGCGACGGCGCGCCGCGCGGGCTGGGCGCGGACTACGTGGCCGCGGCCACGGGCGTGCTCACCGTGCAGGGCGTGCTCGCGGGGCTGCTGGCCCAGGCCCGCGGCGGCACGGCCGACCTGGTGCGCACGAGCGGCGCCCGCGCCGGGCTGCTCACCGTGTCCCAGTACCTTGCGGCTGCGGGGGCCGACGAGGGCGAGGCGGCCGAACAGGCCCCCGGGGGACCGCCGTTCACCTCCGCCGAGGGCACCGTATTCGAGCTGGAGACCCTGGACCCGGGTGCCTGGGCGGCCTTCTGGCGCGCCCTCGGCGCACCCGAGCAGGCCGTCAGGTCGGGCTGGCGCCCGTTCCAGTTCCGGTACGCGACCGCCTGCGCCCCCTTCCCCGACTCCCTGCACACCGCGGCCCGCGCGAGCACGTGGGAGCGGATCCGGGCGGCGGCCGCCGCCTCCGGGGCCGAGGTGTGCCCGCTGTACGCGCCGGAGGGACGCGGGATAGCCGAGGCCCCGCCCGTCCGGCTGACCCGGTACGACGGCGGCGGGGCAGCGGACGGGAGCACGGGCGGCGGCACGGGCGAGCCCACCGGACCGGGCCGGCCGCACCGCCCGCAGCCTCCGGGCCTCTCTGCGGCCGCCCCGCTCGCCGGGATGACGGTGCTGGAGGCGGGCCGCCGGGTCCAGGCCCCCCTGGCCGCACACCTGCTGGGCCTGCTCGGGGCGGAGGTGATCCGGATCGAGCCGCCGGGCGGGGACCCGCTGCGCGGCATGCCCCCGGCCTGCTCCGGGATCTCCGCGCGCTGGCTCGCGCTCAACCGGGGCAAGAGCGCCGAGGAGGTGGACATCACCACTCCGTCGGGCCGGGACCGGCTGCGCGAACTGGCCGCCGGAGCCGATGTGTTCCTACACAACTGGGCCCCGGGCAAGGCCGCGGTGCTCGGCCTCGACCACGCGGACCTGGCTGCCGTGAACCCCGCCCTGGTGTACACGTACACCAGCGGGTGGGCGGACCGGCTGCCCGGGGCGCCGATGGGCACCGACTTCATGGTGCAGGCCCGCACCGGGGTCGGAGCCGCCGTCCGGCCCGCGGACGAGCCGCCCGCCCCCTCCCTGATGACCCTGCTCGACGTGATGGGCGGGCTGCTCGGCGCCCAGGCCGTGCTGGCCGGGCTGCTGGTGCGCGAGCGCACCGGGGCGGGGGTGCGGGCGGACTCCTCACTGCTCGGCGCCGCCGACCTCGTGACCGCGGCGGCCCGGCGGCGGGCCGCGGCGGGCGCCGATCCCCGCCCGCCGGCCGGCTTCCGGCGCCCGCTGCGCACCGCCGACGGCTGGCTCGCCGCGTCCGACGCGTGCGCCGGGGCGGCCCGTACGTACCGCGTGGACGGGCTGGACACCGCCGAGGCCGTGGCCCTGCTGCGGGCGGACGGGCTCGACGTCACGGCCGTCACCGACGACCTGCACTCCCTGCACCACGACGCACGGCTGCCCGGCCTGATCGGCCGGGACCACCACGGCGCACCTGCCGTCCCCGACCCCTGGAGCTTCGCATGACCGTCAGCCTGGACGATCTCCTGCCCGCCGCCCTCCGCCGGTCCTGGGCGGTGGACGGGTCCTGCCCCGATCTCGACGTGTACAGCCTCTACCGGGCCCGCCTGACGGCGGACCCGCACCGTACGGCCCTGCTCGACGCCAAGGGGAAGCTCTGCTACACCGCGCTGGACCGCAAGGTGCGATGTCTGGCCGCCGGGCTCGCCGGGCTCGGCATCGGCGCCGGCGAGGTGGTGGCGGTGCAGCTGCCGGCCGGGCGCAACGCCGTCATCGCGGATCTGGCGCTCGCCGCCCTGGGCGCGGTGGCCCTGCCCTTCCCGGTGGGCCGCGGCAGCCGGGAGGCGCTCTCGCTGCTGGGGCGCTCGGAGGCGGTCGCGGTGATCGCCGCGACGGAGCACCGCTCCGCGCGGCCCGCGGCGGAACTGCTGGGGCTCTCGGGTGAACTGCCCGCGCTGCGGCACGTGATCGGTGCCGGGCCGGCCGGCACGGTGCCCGAAGGCTGTGTCGCGCTGGCCGAGTTGCTGCGCACCGACCCGGGCGCGTTCACCCCGGCGCGCCCGCACCCGGACGCGCCGGTGCGGATCCTGGTGTCCTCGGGTTCCGAGGCGGAGCCGAAGATGATCGCGTACTCGCACAACGCGCTGGCCGGGGGCCGGGGGAACTTCCTGGCCTCGCTGATGCGGGAGGGGGAGCCGCCGCGCTGCCTGTTCCTGGTACCGCTGGCCTCTGCCTTCGGCAGCAGCGGCACGGCGGTGGCGCTGGCCCGGCACGGGGGCACCCTGGTCCTGCTCGACCACTTCACCCCGGACGCGGCGCTGGACGCGATCGCGGAGCACGCGCCCACCCATGTGCTGGGGGTGCCCACGATGGTCCGCATGATGCTGGACCGGCTGGCCGAGCAGCCGCGCGAACTGCCTGCGCCCACCGCCCTGGTCCTGGGCGGAGCGCCCCTCGACGCGGCGACGGCCGCCGAGGCGCGGAAGGCCTTCGGCTGCGCGGTGGTCAACCTGTACGGCTCGGCCGACGGGGTCAACTGCCATACGGGTCTGGCGGGTGGGCCGGATGCGGCCGAAGGACAGGATGCGGGGTCTGCGGTGGAGGGTGACGGATCCTCAACTGGTGTTACTGGTACGGGTGATGGCAGGACACCGGCCCGCGGCATGCGGATCGGGCGGCCCGACCCGCGGGTGACGGAGATCCGCATCGTGGCGCCGGGCGCACCGGACACGGAGGCCGAACCGGCCGGTTCCGTGGGGGAGATCCTGGCCCGGGGGCCGATGTCCCCGCTGTGCTACGTCGGCGACCCCGGCCTCAACGAGCGCTACCGCACCCCGGGGGGCTGGGTCCGCACCGGGGACCTGGGACTGCTGGAGGAGGACGGCACGCTGCGGGTGGTGGGGCGGCTGAAGGACGTGGTGATCCGCGGCGGGGCCAACATCAGCCCGGCCGAGGTCGAACTCGCCCTGGCGGGACACCCGTGGGTGCGGGACGTGATGTGCGTGGGGGTGGCCGATCCGCTGATGGGCGAGCGGCTGGCGGCCTGCGTGGTGGTGCGCGAAGGAGCTCCGGTGCCGGGGCTGGCGGACCTGGGGGCGTACCTCGACAGCCGGGGCCTGGAGCCGCGCAAGCACCCGGAGCGGCTGGTGGTGCTCCCCGAACTGCCCCTGACCCCCGCGGGCAAGCCGGACCGCGCCCTCCTGAAGGAACGATTCGGCACGACGGCAACCCAGCCGGTGTAGCCGACCGCCCGGGGGCGAAAGCCCCCGGGCCACCCCGAAGGGGCCGCCGGAATCCTTCCGGACGGCCCCTTCGCCCTTCCTGCGCGAACTCCCGCACGGCCACGCGCCAGGGCGCCACACACTGACACCCCCGCAGGCCCCGGGCCGGAGCACTCCCCGCCCCCATCCCGCCCGCACCGCCGCTGGCCCTGTCCCCCGCAGGCCAGGCAGCCTTCGGCGGGGACGACCTTGGGGCGGGCGCGGGCGAGCAGGGGCTCGGACGGGGAGCCGCCGGCGGCGAGCAGGGGCTCGGATGGGAGAGCCACCCGGCGGGCAGCCGCCGGAGGGAGCCCTCTGCGGCAGCCGGGTGATGGAGGGGATGGCCCCCGACGGCAGGCGGCCTCAAGGACGGACGCCACCCCACGGCGGACCTGCCCCCGGCCCGGGACGAGGTGGCCGCTGAGGCGCCGGGGCCGGGGCAGAGTCCCGAATCCGGCCGGGCATGCCCCGGAACGGACACCCCCGGGGGCGGGCAGCCCGCGGGAGGGGAGACCAGATGCCGCCGGTGCGGGCAGACCCCGGACAGTCCCCGGGCGGACGCCCCCCGGGCCGGGAGATCCCGAGACGGACGCCGAGGGGGTAGACCTGAGAAGGCGAGCCCACCGCGGGCGGGCCGCGGGGAAGGGCGGGCCCGGTCGGCCCGCCGCCAGGTGCCGGCCCCGCGGGGCGGGGGGCCCGAAGCCCCCCGCGGGCCCGGTCAGGAGCCGGCCAGTGCCTTGGTGATCTCGTCGGCGGCCTTGCGGTAGACGCTCAGCAGGTCCAGGTCGGCGCCCGGGTAGTTGACGATCTCCAGCTGCTCGGCGCCGGCGCCGGGCAGGACCTCGCCGGTGGTCATGTGCGCGTTGTCGAACACGAACGCCGGCTTTTTCGCGCTCAGTTCGGCCAGCTGCCCCGGCGTGACGGCCTCGGGCCCGTACGTGCCGACCAGCCCCGCCCCGGCCATCTTCGCCGACCAGGTGGTGAACACCTGTGCCACCACCTGCGGTTGGCGGCCGCCCGGCCACGCGGCCCGGAGCCGCGCGGTGAGCTTCGCGTACTCCGCCTTGAAGCCGGTCTGCCATCGACCGGCCTGCGCCGAAGTGCCGAACTTCGCACCCAGCCTGCCCACTTCGGCGGCGGTCTTGTCCGCGTCGTTGTCCAGGGCGACCTCGACCAGTTCGGCCTTGGACCCGGCCGCCTCCTTGATCTTCCCGGCGTACGGCTCGAACGGCGCGTACAGCACGAAGTCCGCCTTGGCCACGGCCGCCAGGTCGGACGGCTTCGGGTCGTAGTCGGGGGCGTGCTGCACCGACTGCGGCACGATGACGGTGACGTTCTCGGCCCCGGCCGCCTTGGCGAGGGCGCCCTCCCAGGTGGTGGTGACCACGACCACGGGCCCGTCGGCCGGACGGCCGGAGCCCTGTCCCCCGGCGGCCGGCCGGTCTTCGGACGCGCCGTCCGCCGAGCCGCCGCAGCCCGAGACCAGGGCGAGGCTCGCGGTCAGTGCGAGGAGGGGAGCGATACGGCCGCGGGTGCGCGCCATGAGGTGGTTCTCCGTTCGGGTACGAGATGGACGGCGAGGACGACGGCCCCCGCAGCGAGGACGAGGACGGGCCCGGGGGGCCAGTCCAGGGACAGGGCGATCAGGAAGCCGGCGACGTTGACGAGGACCCCGATGCCGACGGCCCACAGGGTGATCGACCGCAGCGAGGTCCCGAGCCGGCGGGCCGCGAGGGCGGGCAGCAGGGTCAGCGCGTCGACCAGCAGCGCGCCGGTCAGTTTGATGGCCCCGGCGACGGCCACCGCCACCAGCACGAGCAGGACGAGGGTGAGCCGTTCCACCGCGACCCCGGAGGACTGGGCGAGCTCCCGGTCGTAGAGGAGCAGCGCCAGGTCGCGCCGCCGCCACCAGAACAGGGCGGGCACGGCCACGGCCAGGACGCCGACGAGGACCAGGTCCGCGGTGCCCACGGCCAGGATGGAGCCCCACAGCAGGGCGAAGGCACCGGCCGCGTTGACCCCCGACACGGCCAGGAGCAGCAGGGCCGCCGCGATCGCGAGGCTCATCAGCAGCCCCATCGCCCCGGACAGCCCGTCGGGGGTCCGGGCCAGCGGCGCCACCCCGGCGCCCCCGAGCGCGCACGCGACGAGCGCGCAGACCATGGGGTCGATGCCGGTCAGCAGCCCGACGGCGATGCCGAACAGGGCCACGTGCATCATCGCGAACCGCACCGGCATGATGTCGAGCCCGACGATCACCACGCCCACCACCGGCAGCCCGACGGCGGCCAGCAGCAGCGCGAACCCGGCCCGCTGCACGGGCACCAGCCGGAGCAGTTCGGCGAGGTCGGCGGCGAGGACCACCGGGGGCGCGGCGCTCACGCCACCTCCCGCAGACTGCCGGCGGCCATCTCCAGTACGCGGTCGCAGCGATGGGCGAGCGACCGGTCGTGGGTGACGACGACGAGGGTCACGGGCAGCGAGAGCAGCACGTCGGCGGCCTCCTCCTGCCCCTGGAAGTCCAGGGCGGCCGTGGGTTCGTCGGCCAGCAGCACCCCGGCGCCGGCGGCCACGCAGCCCACCGCCCGCGCCAGGTACATGCGCTGCAACTGACCGCCGGACAACGTGTGCAGCCCGCGGTCCACGAGCTCTCCGACGCCCAGCTTCGCGGCGGCCTCGCGGGCCTCGGCGGGGGCACCGGAGCTGTCGAGCAGTTCGCCGCCGCCGAGCGGGAACCGCCCGGCGGCCGGCTTCTGCGGGATCCAGGCGCAGGCGCGCCGCCGCCAGGCCCACTCGGAGGGGGAGCCGGCGGTGCGGCCACCGACCCGGATCTCGCCGCCGACCCCGCGGTGCAGGCCGAGCACCGCCCTCAGCAAGGTGGTCTTCCCCGAGCCGTTGGTGCCCGTGAGGGCCACCCGCAGGCCGGGTTCGATGTCCAGGTCCACCCCGCGTACGGCGTCCAGCCGGCCGTGTCGGCAGCCGACCCCGCGCATCCGTATCCCGAGGGGTGCCGGCTCCTCCGGCCGGCCCGGCTCCTGTGTGCGATCCATTGCGTCCGCCCCGCCTCCGCGCCGCGCGTGTGTGCATGCTTCGCCACAGAGGTCGGACCGGACCGCCTTGCGGTTCCCGGGCGTTGTCAGAGCCGTGTGCCACGCTCCGGCACATGGACAGGGAACAGTTCTGGAAGCTGATCGACGAGGCGCGCGCCCAGGAGCCGGCCGGTGCCGGGGCCGGTGCGGTGGCGGAGCGCGCCGCGGCACTGCTGGCCGTACTGCCGGTGGCGGAGATGGCCGCGACCCAGCAGGTGCTGTGGGACCTGCTGGGCGAGTCGTACCGCAGTCCGCTGTGGGCCGCGGCCCACCTGGTCAACGGCGGCTGCTCGGACGACGGCTTCGACTGCTTCCGGGGCTGGCTGATCGTGCAGGGGCGGGAGGCCTTCGAGGCGGCGGTGGCCGATCCGGACACCCTCGCGCGCCTGCCGGCCGTGCGCGACGCGGCCCGCGAGCGCCTGGAGCTGGAGTGCGGGCAGGCCCTCGCCCTGGCCTGGCGCGCCCACCGGGCCCGCACCGGCGAGGACCTGCCGTCGGGCACCCTCAGGATCAGCTACCCGCCGCTGGACCCGGCCTGGGACTTCGACTACGCCGACACCACGGAACTGGCCCACCGCCTCCCGGCGTTGGCCCGCCTGTACGGGCTCCCCCCGAGTCGACCGGCCGGGGCGGACTCGGGCCCCGCCCGCCCGCGACCCGCAGGGGCAAGACCAAGCCCCGCCAGGGGGTAGCCCCCAGCCCCCTGGGGCCGGGGGAGGTCGAGGCGCGGGGGCCGGGGGCGGAGCCCCCGGAGGTCTGGGCGGGGTCAGGCCCCGCTCCCCCGCCGCCGCACCAGGAAGACCGCAGCGCCTGCGAGCACGACCGCCCCGACCCCGATCCCGGCCCAGGCCCCGCCCGACAGCCCCCCGTCGACGTCGGCCTCCTTCGCCCCGCTCCCCTTACCGCCCTTCGCCATGGCCGCGGGCTTCGGCGGCACAGCCGGGGATCCGGAGGCGGCAGGCACCGCGGACGGCGCGGACGGCGCGGGCGGCGCAACCCGCCGCACCGCCTTCGCCCCGGGCAGCGCCGCCTGGAGCCGGAGCACGGGCGCCGGGTTCCCGCCGCCCTCCCCCGTCTCGATCCAGCGGTCCACCTTCCCGTCCCCGTAGGTCTGGAGGGTCTTGAAGGCCAGCTCCTTCGCGTCCGGCAGCTGCCGCACGGTGACCGCGTAGGAGGCGCTCTCCCCGACGTCCAGCACCGGTCCCTTGACCGTGTAGCCGTCGGCACCCTGGACGAGGGTCCAGCCCTTCGGGCCCTTGGCGTAGGTGACGTCGGCGGGCTCGATGCCCTTCGGCAGCACCACGCGCAGGGAGCTGATGCCCGCGCTGTCGGACTCCGACTCGGCCTCGAAGGTGAGCGTCACGTTCTCGGCCAGGGCCCGCGCCCCCTCGGCCTCGACCTCGACGTGCGCGGCCGCGGGCCCCGCGGCGAGCACCACGGCGGCAGCCGCTCCGGCCGCCGCGAGGACGGCCCGGCTGCGGGCCGGGCGGAACGTACGGGTGCGCGTGCGGCTGCGGCTGGGGGTGCTGGTGCTGGACATGCGGACTCCGGCGGACTCGGTTGCGGGCTGACGCGGGACGGATGGGTACGACGGTCGGATCATCATCGGCCATCCGGGGGGCCGCGCAGCAGGGGGTCACGACATCTTGACCAGGTCCGGGGTGCCCGCGCGGTCCGGGGCGGGTCCAGGCGGTCCAGGCAGGTCCGGGGCCGGTCAGACGAGGTCGACGTGGACGTTCGTGGACTTCACCCGGGCCGTCGCCTGCATGCCGACCTCCAGGCCCAGCTCCTCCACCGCTTCGCGCGTGAGCAGCGACACCAGCCGGTGCGGTCCCGCCTGGATCTCGACCTGGGCGGCGACGTCCCCGAGCTTGACCGCGGTGACGATGCCCGGGAAGGCGTTGCGTACGGAGGTCCGCTCCGGCTCGTCCTCGTCCGCGCCGCTCCCGCCCTGGGCCAGCTCGACCGCGAAGGCCGCGAGGTCCCGTCCGTCGATCAGCCGGCGTCCGGAGTCCTCCCGGTACGTGGTCACCCGTCCGGCGTCGGCCCAGCGGCGCGCGGTGTCGGGGCTCACGCCGAGCAGCCGGGCCGCCTGTCCAATGGTGTATTGCTGCATGCGCGCCAGAGTAGGCGCCGCCCGCCCCGGATCCGCCGCCGCCCCGCGGCCGCGGGCAACGGGGGCCGCCCCCGCCGCCCGGACGGGGTCGCCCGGCCGGCAGGGGCGGATCCGGCTCAGCCCAGCGGCGCCTTCGACCGCAGGACGGTCAGGAACTCGCGCATCCAGCGCGAGTGGTCGGGCCAGGCACGGGCCGACACGAGGGTGCCGTCGACGACCGTCTCGGAGTCCTCGAACTCCGCTCCGGCGGCCTTCATGTCCGGGGCCAGCGCCGGGTAGGCGGTGACCCGGCGGCCGCCGAGCGCGCCGACGGCGGCCGTGAGCAGCGGGCCGTGGCAGATCTGCGCGACCGGCTTGTCCGAGTCCCCGAAGGCGGTGAGGATCCGCTGCACCTCGGGGTCGTTGCGCAGGTACTCGGGCGCCCGCCCGCCGGGGATCACAAGGGCGGCGTACTGCCCCGGGTCCACCTCGGAGAAGGCGAGGTCGGCGGGCCAGGTGTAGCCGGGCTTCTCGGTGTAGGTGTCGAAGCCGTCCTCGAAGTCGTGCACGACGAACCGCAGTTTCTTGCGCGAGGGCGCGGCGATGTGGACCTCGTAGCCTTCCTCGCGAAGCCGCTGGTACGGGTAGAGGACCTCCAGCGACTCCGCCGCGTCGCCGGTCACGATGAGGATCTTCGCTGCCATGGGCTGCTCCCGGTAGGGCTGTTCACGAACCTCGGGGCCGTTGCGGCCAGGACCACCCTGCCCGTGCCGGGCCCGTTCGCCAAGAGGGCCTCCACCCGGTTCCGTACGCCCCGCACCGCCGCGCCCGCCCGCGCGCCCCCGGGCCGGTCAGGGCACCAGGTCGCGCACGTCGAGCGGGATCCGCCACGCGTTGCGGCGGCGTACGGCGTCCAGGTCGGCCTGGAGCGGGCTGGGCGGCACCGCCAGGACCGGGCAGGGCGCGTGCGCCATGCAGTACCGGGCCACCGAGGGGCGCAGCGCGCGCAGCAGCCTCCCGCGCCGGCCGGTGCCGACGACGAGCAGGTCCCCGGAGTCGCGGACCGAGTCCACGAGGGCGGCGCCCGCGGTGCCGCGTACGGTCATCCCGGTCGAGGCCACCCCCGGACCGCCCGCACCGAAGGCGGTGTCGAGGGTTTCCAGGAGCCGTTCGGCGGCCGTCGCCCTGCATCCGGCGACCATCGGCGTGCCCGTGGCGTGCCGGCCGACGAATCCGCCGCCTGGCGGCGTCCAGGCCAGCACCACCCACAACTCGGCGCCGAGGACCCGTGCCTCGGCGGCCCCCCGGTGCAGGGCCGCCACACTCCCCAGCGAACCGTCCGTACCCACCACGACCCGTGGCTGCATCGCTCCGCCCTCCTGCTCGTCTCCTCGCGCGTCCATGGAACTGCGCCGATCGAACAGGAAGCAGCTTTAATGATGCTCTTCTGACGCCGGAGCGGAATTCCCGTACGAGTTCCTGACGGGGCGCAGGCGCAGGACGGGGCCGGGCCGGGGGCCTCGACGCACGCGCGCAGCACCCCTGGCCGCGACCTCCGCGGCCTCCGCGGCCGCCGCAACGCACGCGTGCCGGGTTCCGGGCGCGCCCCCGGAACCCGGCACGTGTGGTGCGCGGCGTGTGAAGACCGTCAGGCCCCTACGGGCTCCGGCTCGCTGTCCGCCGGCTGCCGGGCCGCAGCGGGCTCCTGCGGGACCAGCAGGCGCTGCGCGAGGTGGCCGAAGAACAGGCCGAACGAGGCCCACAGCAGGGCCTGGATCCCCAGGGAGGCGATCCGGAAGTCCCACAGGACGGTCGCCGGGAAGCCCTCGGGGGTGTTGTCCGCGGCGGGCAGCACGGTCGAGACCACCGCCATGGCGAGGACGAAGGCCGCGACGGCGCCCGAGGCGGCGGCCCAGGGCTCCAGCTGCCGGGACAGGCGCCGGTGGAGCACCACCGCGGCGGCGCCCAGCAGCACGCTGAGCGCGATCATGCCGAAGTAGAGCACGGTCCGCTCGTTGAGCGTGTCGGGGTCGCCGACGGCCGGCGGGTTCGCCGGGTACTTGAGCGAGGGCACCAGGCAGGTGGTCACGAAGGCGGCGCCCGCCACCAGCCCCGCGGTGCCGCGGGGGGTGATCCGGCCGATCCGGCCGAGGGCGAAGCAGTAGGCCAGTGCGGCGATCCCGCCGACGGCCACGCCGAAGACGAGCATGGCCGTGGCCAGGCCGAGGGTGGCCTGCACGGCCCGGCTGACGGGCTCGGGGCCGCCGCCACCGCCGTGGTGGGCGGCGTGCGCCTCCTCGAAGGCGATCGACGCGTCGACGGGGCCCTCACCGATGAGCCAGGCCAGCCCGAAGGCGAGCACCCCGGCCGCGAGGCCGGCGAGCATGCCGCGCACCAGGAGGGCGCGTACGGTTGCGGAGTTCACGGTCTTCCCCCGGTTCAGTGGCAGGGGAAGCCGAGCAGGTGCCGGCCGTCGTGGACCCACTCGTGCACGCCCTCGCCGGAGAAGAGGGCCGTGGCCCCCTGCTCGGCGCCGACGAAGTACAGCAGGACCAGCATGAGCACGCCGACGAAGGCGGCCCAGGGCAGCACGGCCTTGAGCGGAAGCGGTCCCGCGGCGAGCGGAGTTGCGGCAGGGGTGGGCGAAACGGTGGACGACGCCACGGCGGAACCTCCTCGGGAACACGCGTCCCGTTCGATGGAGCACACGACGACGGCGCCGGGTCTGACTCGCCGCGCGGGATCCGGGACCCCTGCGGCACACAGTGGCGCGACCGTGCCGGGCTTGCACCGGACTTCCGTCACACCGTCGTCTCTACTTGTCGACGCAGAACGTACCGGTCGGCCGCCCTGCGGCCAAGCCCCGGACGATCATCGTGAGCAGCTCCACACGCGTTCTCCGGCCCGGCTCCGGCGGAGGGCTCAGCTCCGGCGGGCGCCGGCCCGCCGCCGGATCCCGTACGCGGCGGCCCCGGCGGCCAGTACGGCGGCCCCGGTGACCACCGAGGAGGCGGGCAGCGCGAAGGCCAGGGCGAGGCAGCCGGCCAGTCCGGCGGCGGGGACGATGCGGGCGGGCCGTCCTTCCTCCCCGGTCAGCGTCCAGGCGGAGGCGTTCGCCACGGCGTAGTACACCAGCACACCGAAGGAGGAGAACCCGATGGCCGCGCGCACGTCGGCCGTCGCGGCGAGCACGGCCACGACGGCGCCCACGGCGAGCTCGGCCCGGTGCGGTACGCCGAACCGGGGGTGCACCGCCGCCAGTACGTGCGGCAGGTGCCGGTCCCGGGCCATGGCCAGGGTGGTGCGCGAGACGCCGAGGATCAGCGCGAGCAGCGAGCCGAGGGCCGCGAGGGCCGCACCGGCGCGGACCACCGGCGCCAGTCCCTCCGCCCCGGCGGCCCGCGCCGCGTCCGACAGCGGGGCAGCGCTCCGCGCCAGCTCCTCCGGCCCGAGCACGGCGAGGACGGCCACCGCGACCAGGGCGTAGACCACGAGGGTGATGCCGAGCGCGACCGGCACGGCCCGCGGGATCGTGCGGGCGGGGTCGCGGACCTCCTCGCCGAGGGTGGCGATGCGCGCGTATCCGGCGAAGGCGAAGAACAGCAGGCCGGCGGCCTGGAGCACCCCGCCGGGCGTCGCGTCGGAACCGATCGCGAGCCGGGCCGCGCCGGCGGCCTCCGAGGTCAGGGCCGCGACCACGACGGCGGCCAGCACGGCGAGGACGGCGGCGACGATCAGCCGCGTCAGCAGCGCCGACTTCTGCACGCCCACGTAGTTCACGGCGGTCAGCGCCACGACGGCCGCGACCGCCACCGCGTGCGCCTGCCCCGGCCACGCGTACGAGCCGACCGTCAGGGCCATCGCGGCGCATGAGGCGGTCTTGCCGGTGACGAAGGCCCAGCCGGCGAGGTGGCCCCAGAACTCCCCGAGCCGCTCACGGCCGTACACGTAGGTGCCGCCGGAGGCGGGGTGGCGGGCGGCCAGCCGGGCGGACGAGGTGGCGTTGCAGTACGCGACCACGGCCGCGAGCCCCAGCCCGAGGAGCAGCCCCGAACCGGCCGCGCGAGCCGCCGGGGCGAGGGCGGCGAACACGCCCGCCCCGATCATCGAGCCCAGTCCGATCACGACCGCGTCCCCGACCCCCAGCCGACGCTGCATCCCGCCCGGACCGCCCGCCGCCGCGTGCTCTCCCACGTCCTTCACCCTCTCCCCTGAACCGCGGACCGGCCCGAACCCCGGGCCGGGCCGACCCTAACGCCCGCGGACGGCGGGCCGCGCGCCGCGTCCGGGGGACGGACTCGGGACGGGCTGCGGACGGGCCTCGAACGGACTCCGGGCGGACTCCGGGCGGACTTCGGGCGGACTTCGGGCGGACCTGAATCCTTTCCGGGCCTCCCCGCCTCTTGTGTGCGTACCGGCCGGAGACACCGGCCGCACCGGAAGGGAACATCCATGATGATCACCAGTGTCGTCGTGATCGGAGTCCTGCTCATGGGCGCGTGCAGCTGGCACCTGATGCGCCGCTACAAGAGCCGCGGCTGACGCCCGTACGCACACCCGCCCGCAGGCCCGCACGCACCCCGCACGCACCCTCCGAGGATGAGCAGCGCATGAACCGACACTTCTCCTGGCCCGACGACCGGCTGATCAGGGCCGCCCAGGACGGCGACGTCGCCTCGCTCACCACCGTCGTCTTGGAATCGCAGCCCCATGTGCGCAAGTTCGCCCTGTCGCTGTGTGCCACTCCGCAGGACGCGGAGGACGCGGCGCAGGAGGCGCTGATCATCCTCTACCGGAAGATCGGCAGCCTGCGGGCCACCGGCGCCCTGGCCTCGTGGATGTTCCGGATCGTGCGCAACGAATGCCTCCGGCAGGTACGGCTGCTCGTCGCGCGGGGCGACGGCCCGCCGGCCGGTCCGGAGGCGCCCGAGGAACCGTCCGCGGAGCACGCGGTGCTGCGCCGCCTGGAAGCGGAGCGGATCGCGGCCGCGGTCGGGGCGCTGCCCCCCGACCAGCGGCAGGTCCTGATCATGCGTGACGTGCAAGGCCTGCCGGGCCGGGCCGTCGCCGATGCGCTCGGACTCAGCACGGCCGCGATGAAGTCCCGCCTGCACCGGGCCCGTGCCGCCCTGCGCCTCGCCCTCGCGGCACCCGCCCCCACTCCCGCGCGGCCCCACGGCCGCCCGTCCGAAGGAAGCCCGCACCATGAACACGACCATTGACCCGGCCACGGCGACCGCACCCGCCCGCACGTTCGCCAGCAAGTCCGTCGCCCGCCACCTGGCCCGCGGCGCCCTCGGCTTCGGGCTGATCATCGGCTCCATCGCCCTGGTGCCCACGGCCGGACCGGCCGTCCTGCTGGCGGCCCCGCTCTCCCTGATCGCCTTCCGCGGCTGCCCCACCTGCTGGATGGTCGGCCTGGCCCAGACCGTCTCCCGAGGCCGCCTGGAACGCCAGTGCTCGGACGGGGTCTGCACCCTCGCCAGGGCGCAGCCGACGCCGGCGCCCGCCCCGGACCCGCCCACCCGGACCGACGCCCCGGCGCCGCTGACCTAGGCCCTGCCCGCCACCGCCCCATTTCACGTCAACTCACCCGATACCCCGAAGAGTTATCCGTTTCTGACCTGTGTTCGGGAGACCTGCCATTCGCCTGACGGCCCTGGGTGAAGCCGGCGGCCGCGGCCCCTGGACCGCGGCCGCCGAGATCCGGCTGAGCGGACCGGCCGACCCGGCCGTGCACGGCGCGTGGGACCGGATCACCGGATTCCCGCCGGTGCCGGTGGCGACCGCCGTGCCGCCCGGGGACAAACTGCCGGCCTGGTCCGCGTACGCCGCCGACCGGTTCGGCGGCAGCATCGGCTACACCCGGACCGCGGTCCTGGACCTGAAGACCGGGAGGGTCACCCAGCGCCGCATCGACGGCACCGTCCACGACATGTCCTGCCCGGGCACAGCCGTGCTTGGCCGACGGCCGCGTCCACACGACGCGGCTGCACTCCCGGCTCGCGCCGGTGCACCGCGGGCGGTCGGCCGTCCCCGGGTCAGGCGCGGGCGAGCGACGCGGCGCCGAAGGAGACGTCGAACCGGTCGCACCAGATGCTGACGCTCCGGTATGCCGACCAGTCGAGGTCCGCGGGCAGCGGGTAGTTCTGGTCGCCCTTGTTGCCCTTCAGCCTGGCGAGGTTGACGTACCGTCCGTCGTCGAAGAGCCTCCAGCCCGCCGTGCCCTCCTTGACGGGGGCATCGCTCAGCCAGACGCGCACATCGGGACCGCTGCTCGTGTCCAGGCCTTCGAGACGGAGCGTGTGGGTGCCGTCCGCAAGCCGGATGATCTTCACCGTGCCCGTGGTGCGGTGCTCGTGGCTGATGAACGCGCCCTGCGCCACGGTGACCGGCCCGGCGGGCGCAGAAGCAGCCGGCGCAGAAGCAGCCGGCACGTTCGCCTTCCCGTTCCCGGTCGGCAGCGCCTCGTGCACGGTCTCGTCCACCCACAGGGCCCACGGCTGGAACCACGCCAGCCCCGCGGTCACCACTCCCAGCCCCACCACCACGACCGCCGCCCACCACTTCTTCCTCACCACGCCCGCCTTCCCCACCTTCTCTTCGCCCTCCCCCCATCCAACGCGACCGCCCGGCCGCCCGACAGCCCCACCCTGATGACGAAAGTCTTACGCCGGCGGGTGTGTCCACCGCTCCGCATCGGGCGTGGCACCGGTACGCGCGGGGTCGGGCCTCGGGTCTGCCCGGCCGGACGGCTCCGGTCGCCCGAAATCCGTTGCGGGGAAGGGGGTTTGGGTCCGCGCATGGCGGACACACGCGTCGTTGACGGCGGTACGTCTCGCCAGGCCGGCGCACCTCGCGGCCGGCGACCGCAGGGCGGCATCCCTCTTCCCCCTGGGGGTGCGGCCCTGCGGGCCGACGTCGCGGCACTGCTGCGTCATCCCGCCGCAGGCACAGCCCGCGGCCGTGCGCCCGCACCTCCCCGCGGTCCCGGCCGGGCCAGGCCCCCGGCGGCCGCTGGCCACACAGCGACCCCCGGGCCGGCGGCGGGACGACCGCCGGCCGAGCCGTCCGCCGGTGCCCCGGCCGCACGCGGAGTCGGGGTGCGTTTCGGAACGGCGGGGTTCAGGGATGCCGACATGTCCGATCCGTGCACGGAGGGTTCACGCCTTCCGCAGGCCCGGGACCGGCCATTCCGCGCGGGTGTCCGCTTTGGTCCATGCCAAGGGGGCCTTGCACACGCCATGATCACGCCGCCGCCGCTCCGGCGGACATTGACACATGTGTGATCAGGGGGACCGAGTCATGCCCGAAAACGCCCGCACCACCCGTGGCCTCACCCGGACGTGGCGCCGCGGGTCGGCCGCGGCGGCCGTGCTGGCGGCGACCGCAAGCATCCTCACGGTCGCCCCGCAGCCCGCCCATGCCGCGCTGCCGGCGCAGTCGATCGCCGACCCGGTGCACTACTGGAACGACGTGCTGCAGGACCTCTTCCGGAAGACGGGCGGCGGCCCGGTCCCGATGACCCGCGCGGCCGCCATGATGAACGCTGCGATCTACGACGCGGAGAGCTCGTACCAGCTGAAGTGGAAGGGTCGGATGACCTCCGAGGAGTACATCCACGCGGAGAAGTACGCGGGATGGCTCGAGGGGCCCGACGAGGAGGAACGGGTCATCGGGCGCACCGCGTACAACATCCTGCTCAACCTCTACGGCCTGAACCGGCCCGACAGGAACGCGCCCGACTTCACGGCCTACCTGGACAAGCGCTTCCACGACCGCTTCGGCAGCAGCCCGAAGGACTTCGACATCCTGGACACGACCGTCGTCGGCCCGATGGTCAAGCAGATGATGGACGCCCGTACCGGGGACGGCTCGGACGACAAGCAGGCCTACACGGGCGACAACAGGCCCGGTGCCTGGCGGCCGACCGGCTACCCCGACATGCCCGACCCCAAGTGCCAGGTGGACGGCGACGCGGTCAACCCCTTCTGGGGCCAGGTCAAGCCGTTCTCCCTCAGCTCCGGCTCGCAGTTCCGGCCCACCACGCTCGCGCAGTACGGCACCTACGAGAACCTCGTCGCCAGCCCCGAGTACAAGGCCCAGGTCGACGCCGTCCGCCGAGCCGGCGCGGCCGCCCCCACGGCCGCCACACCGGTGATCAACCGCACCCCGGACCAGCTGAACGCCGCCTGGTTCTGGGCCAACGACAACGACCTGACGTACAAGCCTCCGGGGCACATGCTCCAGGCCACCCGCGAGGTCGCCAAGGCCCGGGGGCTGAGCACCTACGCCAACGCCCGGCTCTTCGCGCTCGTCTCGATCGCCCTCGCCGACACCGGCATAGCCGTGCGCGACGCGAAGTTCTCCACCCCTATCGACCTGTGGCGGCCGGTCTCGGCGATCCGCGAGGGCGGCCTCGACGCCCAGTGGAAGCCGCTCCTGAAGAACAACGACGGCGTCAACGCCAACCCGTGCTTCCCCGCCTACGTCTCCGGCCACGCCTCCTTCGGCGGGGCCTGGGCGGGCATCATGAAGCGCTACTTCGGAAGCGACAACATCGCCTTCGACCTCACCACCGACGAGCCCCTCGCCCCCGTCAAGCAGCGCCACTTCACCAGCTTCAGCGCCGCCGCCAAGGAGGACGCGGACAGCAGGATCTGGCTCGGCGTCCACTACCCGTGGGACGCCGCCGACGGCCTCACCCTCGGCGACAAGGTCGCCGGCCAGGTCTTCGCCACCAGGCTCCGCGCCCTGTGACACCCGCCGCCGCGGGGCCCGAGCCGGTGTTCCGGCGCGGACCCCGCGGATCGGGCGGTGAGCAGGTGCGTCAGGAGACGTTGACCGCGCTCCAGGCCGCCGCCACGGTGGCGTACTCGGGGCCGGTGGCACCGTAGAGGTCCTTCGCCGCGTTCAGGGTCGCGAGACGGGCGCCCTTGTAGTCCGTGGTGGAGGTCATGTAGACGGTCAGCGCCCGGTACCAGATGGCGGAGGCCTTCTGATTGCCGATGCCGGTGACGGTGGAGCCGTTGTACGTGGGGCTGTTGTACGTGATGCCGTTGATGGTCTTGGCGCCGCTGCCCTCGCTGGCGAGGTAGAACCAGTGGTTGCCGACGCCCGAGGAGTTGTGCACGTCGAGCCGGCCGACGGACTTCGACCAGTAGTCGGCGGAACGGCCGTCGAGGGACGGCTTGTCGAAGCGTCGCAGCCACGGCGGGGTGGACTGGTCGCTGAAGAGGTAGTCGGGGGTGTCGATCGGGTTGTTGGCGTACCACTCGACCATCGTGCCGAGGATGTCGCTGGTGGCCTCGTTCAGGCCGCCGGACTCGCCGCTGTAGCGCAGGTTGGCGGTGGCCGAGGTGACGCCGTGGGTCATCTCGTGGCCCATGGTGTCGAGGTCCACCTGCTCGGGGTCGGTGACGCCGTCGCCGTCGCCGGTCATCATGCAGAAGCAGGTGTCCGACCACTGGGCGTTGTCCCAGTTGGTGCCGACGTGGACGAACACGGTGGCGCCGCGGCCGTCGTTCTTGATGCCGTTGCGGCCGAAGGTGCTCTTGTAGTAGTCGTACGTCTTCGCGGTGTTGACGTGGGCGTCGACGGCGGCGGTGGCGCGGTCGAGGGAGAACTTCCGGCCGTCGCCCCAGATGTTGTCGGCGTCGGTGAACAGCGTGCCCGAGGAACTGTTCAGGGACGAGGAAGAGACGTTGCGCGCGTCCTTGGTGATGTGCTTGCGGGTGGGGTCGATCAGGGCGAAGGTGCCGTCGGCCTGCTGGGTGGTGTCGATGGTGACGTCACCGGTGTACTCGGAGTGGCCGGTGCCGGTCGCCTCGCGCTCGGCGTCGTAGTTCTCGATCGCTGCGCCGGTGGTGGCGTCGGTGACGAACACCTCGCCGTGCGGCTGTCCCTTGTCGCCCAGGCCCTGCACCGTGGTGCGCCAGGCCAGGCGAGGGGTGCCGTCGGCCGCCCACACGATCAGCTCGGGGGTGGACTTGGCGTTGCCGACCAGTCCCTGCGAGCGCTTCAGGGCTCCGGCCGCGGCGCCCTTGGCGTCGACCGCGGGAGCGACGGACTTGGGCGCCACCTTGTGGGCCCTGGCACGGCTGGACCCCTTGAGCGAGCCGTCGGCCTTCTGGTGGACGACGAAGTCTCCGCCGACGACGGGGAGGCCCTGGTAGGTGCGCTCGAAGCGGACGTGCCGGGTGCCGTCGGCGTCGATCACGACGTCCTTGACGTGGAGCGTCTGGCCCGCTCCGAATCCGAAGGTGTCGGCGTGCCTGGTGACGTTCGCCTTGGCCTGGGATATCGCCGTGTCGCGGACGGAGGCTGCGTGCTGAACCGCATGGGGCTGCGAGTGCGCCGGTACGGCCATCACGCCTGCGGCCACGGCGCCGGCGGCGACCATCGTGGAAAGGGCAAGGAGGGGACGGGGCATGGCGGGGTGGTTCCTTCGCTCGTCGTGGGGGTGACGACGTCCTCGGACGTTGACGCGAAGTGTTCACCAGTTGGCATGTTCCTGACGTGATCCCATGTGGGATACAACTGCGGAGCTATAGGGGTGTGAGTCGCCGCCCGGCCGGTCACCCGTCCGCGCCGAGGGCGAACTCCTCGCCGCCGGCCTCCCACCAGGCCAGGTACTGCGGCCGCTGCCGCACCAACGACAGATAGCCGGCCAGCAGACGCTTGCCCACCGCCTCGACGAGCCGGGGCGGCACCGAGTCCGTGTTCCAGGCCAGCTGCAGCCGCCGGTGGAACGGGACGCCCCGAAGCGGCCGCTGCACGGTGCCCGGGGCGGGTACGTCGGCGGTCGGCCACACGCCGCAGACGGCGCGCCGGCCGGCGACCAGGAGCTGCGCCACGGACAGGTCCGGCGTCACGTGCGCGATGCGCGGAGTGAATCCCGCCGCCTGGCAGGTGCGATGGAGGTACGCGTGCACACCGCTCTCGTCGGCCTCCGGCATCGCCCACTCCTCGTCCCGCAGTTCGTGGAGGCCGACCGTCTCCTGGCGGGCCAGCGGGTGGTCCTCGGAGAGCAGGACGAAGACCGGCTCGCGCAGCAGCGTGCGCGTCGCCACCGACTCACCGACCGGAAGGGGGAAGCCGGGGAACTCGCCGAACACCGCGATGTCGCATTTCGATCGGCTCAGGGCTTTCGCCAGGGTGTGCACCGAACGGCGGGCATCGATGGTGAGCCGGTGTTCCGGGACGAGTTCGAAGAGGGCGGAGATCAGCAGCGGCACCAGGGGGCCGGCGGCTCCACCCGCCCGCAGCGGCGCGGCGGTCTCCGTGTTCGCCTCACCGGCCGCGCGCGCGTGCTCGCGCAGCCGGTCGAAGCCGACCACGAGGTCACGTGCGCAGCGCAGGACGTACTGACCGTTCTCGTTCGGCGTCACGCCCTCGGCGCTGCGGATGAAGAGCGGGCCGCCCAGCTCCTGCTCGATCCGCTTCAGCTGAGCGCTCGTGGCCGGCTGGGAGAGCTGCAGCCGTGCGGCGGCTCCGCGGATGCTGCCGGCTTCGGCGACGGTGAGCAGGACACGGAGGTGCCGGAACTCGAGGTGCATGAACATTCCCCGCTCAGGGCGGAGAGCCCCAGCACCCCCCGTGACCAGCAGAACCAGCTGCCCCGGGGGCATGGTGACCTAGAGTCCGACGGGCTTGCCGGGGCGGCAACCACGGGACGGCAAAATCTACGGGCGGACGCCGCGGCCTCACCCGGCAGCGCGCCGCAGTCGGGGCACGCCGGCGGACCGCCGTGTCCCTCGATCGGCTCCGGCAGTGCTCAGGGCAGGTTCTGCTCCGCCCAGACCACCTTGCCGGCCACGGTGCGGCACGAGCCCCACCGGCGGCACAGCATGTTGATGAGCTGGAGGCCCCGGCCGCCCTCGTCGCTGAGATCCGCGTGCTGGATCTGGGGCAGGTCCGGGCCCGTGTCCGAGACCTCCACGACCAGTCGCTCACCGCGCAGCAGCCGGAGTCGGCCGGGCCCGTTGCCGTAGCGCAGGGCGTTGCCGACGAGTTCGGAGACGACGAGCTCGCAGACGTCGGCGAGCTCCGTCAGATCCCAGGCGGCGAGCTGGTCCGTGACCAGGCCCCGGGCGACGGACGCCGCACGCCCTTCCTGCGGCAGCTGCCACTCGCGGAGGTCGGCGGGGGTGGCGGAGGCGGTCGTCGCGACGAGGACCACGGCCTCGTCGAAACGAGCGCTGTCGGCAGGGGCGCGTTCGATCAAGCCGGCGCCTTCCAGATCCTCGGGTGCCAGCCCGCGCGCCGCCGAGCGCAGTCGTTCCAACTGGTGGTCCAGGTCCGCGTGCCGGGACTTCACGAGACCATCCGTGTACATGACCAGATTGTCTCCCGCTCGGACTTCCAGCCGGACCGGATCGTACGGAATCATTCCGGCGCCGAGCGGCGCACCGACGGGCAGGTCCACGAACTCGGCGGAGCCCCGCCCGTCGACGAGCAGCGGTGGCAGGTGCCCGGCGCTGGCCAGGGTGTAGGTGGAGTCGGCCGGGTCGAAGACGGCGCAGAGGAAGGTGGCGACCTGCTCGTCCTCCAGGTCGCGCGTGGCGAGGTCGAGCCGGGCCAGGACGCGCTCCGGAGCCATGTCCAGGGTCATCAGGGTGCGGGCCACCGCCCGCAGGCGCCCCATGGTCGCGGCCGCGGGCAGGCCGTGGCCCATGACGTCGCCCACCATGAGGGCCGTACGTCCGCCGGGCAGGGCCATGACGTCGTACCAGTCCCCGCCCACACCGTGGTGGGCGGTCGAGGGCGCGTACTCGGCCTGGACGCGCAGCCCCGGGGTCACCGGCGTCGCACGCGGCAGCAGAGAGCGTTGCAGTGAGACGACGTGCTCGCGCTCGCGTCCGTACAGCCGGGCGTTGTCGATGTAAACGGCGGCCTGGGAGGCCAGGTGTTCCGCCAGTGCGAGGTCGGTGGAGGAGAAGGGTGGTCTTCCGGAGCCGCGTACGAAGTCCGCGCTGCCGAGCAGCAGTCCGCGGGCGATCAGCGGCACCGCGAGATAGCTGTGCACTCCGGCGGCACGCATCTTCGCCGCGGCGCTCTCCGTCGGCGCGACCTTGATGAAGTCGTCGTTGCGCATCCGGCTCACCATCACGGGCTTGCCCTGACGCAGGCAGTACCGGTGGAGCAACGTCTCGTGCGCGTCCTCCGTGGTCTCGCCCACCGGAGTGGGCTCCAGGGAGGACAGCTCCTCGATGGCGCACAGCGCCGTGGCCCGCATGACCGGGACGCCGGTACCCGTCCACCGGGAGCCCTCGTCGCCCCGCAGGACGCTGTCCAGGATGTCGACAGCGGCCCCGTCGGCGAAGCCGGGCACGGTGAACTCGGCCAGCTCCTGGGCGGTGCGCTCCAGGTCCAGTGTGGTGCCGATCCTGGAGCCGGCGGAGTTCAGCCAGGCGAGCCGGTCACGCGTGGTGATCCGGTCAAGGGGGACCTCGCCGGCGCTCCGGCCGAGCCGCCTGCGGGCACCGGCCGACCGGTGCGCCGCGGCCCTCCTGCCGGCCGAGGCGTGACCGGCCAGGCGCCGTCTCCCCTTGCCGTCGTTCACCGTTTCGACCTCCCGACAGGAACTCGATCCCTGTTGGTGCCCAGCATGCACCTCTTTCCGGCCGATCGGGCCGATGTCGACCGGACGGCCGGCCACGAGCTCGGCCCATCGGGTGCCACTCCCCAGCCGGCTCCAGCCGCGGCCGGAGCGCGATCGCACCGCCTGCGGCCGCGGCCCTCCGGCTCCGCCCGCGAAGAACGCCGGGTGCGAGAGGTGATCCTGACGACCCGCCCCCGGGGCTCGTGTGCGGCCGCGGCGACGGGCGACCACCCTGGCCCCGGACGCACGAAAGGCCGTCCTCCCATGGATGAGAGAACGGCCTCCGACCTGCGTTTCCGCATGGTCGGGACGACAGGATTTGAACCTGCGACCCCTTGACCCCCAGTCAAGTGCGCTACCAAGCTGCGCCACGTCCCGATGCCCGTTGACCTGGGGATTTCCCCTTGCCGAACGCGCAGGAGAACAATACCGCACTTCTCCGGGTGCTTGCGCGCACCTTTTTTCACGGGCGGGCTTGACCTCAAGTTTGATTGAGGTTGGAAGCTTGATCCATGACGCAGACGACAGCGACGCACACGACGTACGGCTACCAGGACCTCGGGCGCCTCATGGGGCTGATGACCGGGGACGAGAAGCACGGGCCGGCGGCCACCTCCACCCTCGACGCCCTCTGGGTGCTCTACGACCGGGTGCTGCGGGTGGATCCCCGGGCACCTCAGGATCCGGGACGGGACCGCTTCCTCCTCTCCAAGGGGCACGGGCCCATGGCCTATTACGCAGTACTCGCCGCGAAGGGCTTCTTCCCCGTGGACTGGCTGGAGGGGTTCGGCGGGTACGACTCGCCGCTCGGGCACCACCCCGACCGGCTCCTCGTCCCCGGCGCGGAGATCGGCAGCGGTTCGCTCGGGCACGGGCTCCCGCTCGCCGTCGGGAGCGCCCTCGGGCTGCGGGCCCAGGGCCTGGCCGAGCCCGCCGTATGGGTCCTGATCGGGGACGCCGAGCTGGACGAGGGCAGCAACCACGAGGCCCTCGCCTACGCGGGCGCCGCCGGGCTCGACCGCCTGCACACCCTCGTGATCGACAACGACTCGACCACCCACGGCTGGCGCGGCGGCATCGCCTCCCGCTTCGAGGCGGCCGGCTGGTCCGCCGCCACCGTGGACGGCCGGGACCACGACGCGCTCCACGCCGCCTTCACCGCACCGCACCCGGGGCGCCCGCACGCGGTCGTCGCCCGGGTCGAGAAGAAGCGCTGACCCGGCCGGACCCGGCCGTACAACACAGCAGAGCACAGCAGACACGCAGGAACAGGGGAGGACCAAGAACATGGACACGATGCGCGAGCGGTTCGTCGGAGTGACCTCGGAACTGCTGGACGAGGACCCGCGGCTGGCCCTGGTCCTGGCGGAGATCACCATGGACGGCTTCCGGCCCGCACAGGCCCGCCACCCCGAGCGGGTGATCAACGTCGGCATCCGGGAGCAGCTGCTCATCGGCACCGGCGGCGGCCTGGCCCTGACCGGCATGCGGCCGATCATGCACACGTTCGCCAGCTTCCTGGTGGAGCGGCCCTTCGAGCAGATCAAGCTGGACTTCGGGCACCAGGGCACGGGCGGGGTCCTGGTGAGCGCCGCCGCCTCCTACGACTGGCCGGCCGGCGGGTTCACCCACATGTCGCCCGGCGACGTGAGCCTGCTCGACACCCTCGAAGGCTGGACCGTGCACGTGCCCGGGCACCCCGACGAGGCCGAGGCCCTGCTGCGGCACGCGTACGCCGCGGGCGAGGACAAGGTGTACGTACGCCTCTCCCAGCAGTCCAACCGGGCCGCGCAGGCCGTGGACGGCTCGCGCTTCCTGACCGTGCGCGAGGGCCGGGCCGGTGTGGTCGTGGCCGTCGGCCCCCTGCTGGACAACGTCCTCGCCGCCACCGAGGGACTCGACGTGACCGTCCTGTACGCGAGCACCGTACGGCCCTTCGACGACGCGGCCGTGCGCGCCGCGGCAGCCCGCGGCACCGGCGCCGACGTGGTCCTCGTGGAGCCCTACCTCGCCGGGACCTCGACCCGGGCGGCCTCCGAAGCGCTCGTCGACGTACCGCACCGGGTGCTCGGCCTCGGCGTCGGCCGGGCGGAGCTGCGCCGCTACGGCAGCATCGACGAGCACACGGCCGCGCACGGCCTGGACGCGGCCTCCCTCCGCGACCGCATCACGGCCTTCCTCCCGAAGGCCTGACCGGCCGCCGTACGCCGGTCCCGCCCCGGGCCGGCAGACGGGCGGCGGCCGTCCGTCCCGCGACCACCTATCCGGCCGCCGCCCGCCCGTCCTTCCTTCCGTCCTCCCTCCGGCCCGTCCGCCCGTCCTCCCGCCCGTGGATGACGGCCACCAGCTCGGCCGCCAGCCCCTTGATCGTGTCCAGGCCCTCCCGCCCCCATCGCCGCGGCTCCAGGTCCACCGCGCACACCGTGCCGAGGACGAAGCCCTGCCGGTCGGTGAGCGGCGCCCCCAGGTACGACCGCACCCCGCTCTCGTCCACCACCGCGTTCGGCGCGAACCGCGGGAAGTCCCGTACGTCCTCCAGCACCAGGGCCCGCCGCCGGACCACCACATGCGGGCAGTAGCCGTGGTCACGGGCCAGCCGGCGGCCCGTGTACGCGCCCTCCGGGGCGTCCGGGCGGTGGTAGAGCCCGGCGAAGAACTGCCGTTCCTCGTCGATGAAGTTGACGGCCGCGTACGGGGTGCCGGCGGTGTCGGCGACCTTGCGGGCGAAGGCGTCGAACTCCGCATCGGCCCGCTCCCCCAGGCCCAGCTCCCGCAGCCGCCCGACGCGCGCCGGCGCCTCCCGGTCCACCGGCGTGAGCAGCAGGTGCCCGGTCGATTCGTAGTACGTCATGGAAGTACCCCCTGTTCGGAAACCGTTGCGGCCGCCAGCAGGTGCTCGACGAGGGCCGCCAGCACCCCGGTCCCCGACTCCTGCTCGCGGGCGTCGCAGGGGACGACCGGCACCCGCGCCGGCAGCCCGACCGCGTCCCGCACCTCCTCGGCCGTGTACCGGTGGCCGCCGTCGAACTCGTTGACGGCCACGATGAAGGCGGTCCCCCGCCGCTCGAAGAAGTCCACGGCCGGGAAGCAGTCCTCCAGCCGCCGCGTGTCGGCGAGCACCACCGCCCCCAGGGCCCCCGTGCTCAACTCCTCCCACAGGAACCGGAAGCGCTCCTGCCCCGGCGTCCCGAAGAGGTAGAGCACGTGCCGGGAGTCGAGGGTGATCCGCCCGAAGTCCAGCGCCACCGTCGTGGCCGCCTTCCCGGCCGCCCCGCCGGGGGCGTCCTCGGCGGCGCCCTGCGGGCTCACCAGCTCCTCCGTGCAGAGCGGCTCGATCTCGCTCACCGCTCCGACGAAGGTGGTCTTGCCGGCCCCGTACCCGCCCGCGACCAGCACCTTCAGCGTGGCGGCCGGCGGCGGGGCGCCGGGAGGCCCGGCCGCCCCCGCCTCAGAGCCGCCGGCGGAGACCATCGAGCACCGCCCGCAGCAGCGACGGATCATCGGCCGCACCCCCGGGCCCGCCGGGGAAGCACGGGGCGGTCTCCCGCACCGCCCCGCAGTCCAGCAGGTCCCCCAGCAGCACCTTGGTCACCATGGCCGGCAGCCGCAGCTGGGCCGCGATCTCCGCCACCGACACGGGCCCCGCGCAGAGCGTGAGCGCCAGCGCGTGCTCGGGCCCGAGCGGGGTCCGCGGCCGCACCCCGGTGGCCGTCATCAGCGACAGCAGGTCCAGCACCGCGCTCGGCCTGGTCCGGCCCCCGCTCGCCGTGTACGGCCGCATCAGCCGCCCCGCCGAATCGTCGAGCCAGGGCATGTCGTGCGGCGCGAGGTACGCCCTCACCGCTCCGGCGCCCCCGGAGCCACCGGCAGCCGGGGCGGCGCCGCGAGGTACGGCCGTACGCTCTTCACCAGCATCGCCATCTCGTACCCGAGCACCCCGGCGTCCGCCTCCCGGTCGGCGAGCACCGCCAGGCAGGTGCCGGAGCCGGCCGCCGAGACGAACACCAGCGCCGAATCGAGCTCGACGACCACCTGCCGCACCTCGGCCCCCTCCGCGAACCGGGCCCCGGCGCTGCGCCCCAGGGAGTACAGCCCCGAGGCCAGCGCGGCCATGTGGTCGGCGCTGTCGGCGTCGAGGCCGTGCACACAGGTGACGAGCCCGTCCGCGGTGAGCAGCACGGCACTGCGGGTGTAGGGCACTCGCTGTACCAGGCCGCTCAGCAGCCAGTCGAGATCGGACAGTTGACTGGTCGGCACTTCGCTGGCCATGAGGGTTGTGCTCCTTGCCGGTTTCACGTTCTTCGGTCATTCAGCGGTTCGTTCGTTCGTTCTTCCGGCTGCGTCAGGCCCGGTGCTCGGAATCGGCCTGCGCCTGCCCGAACCCCCGCTGGAAGGCAGCCATCAGCCCCGGATCGTGCACGGGCTGCTCCCCCTCCTCCCGCCGCACGGGAGCCGGCTCCCTGACCTGCCGTACGAGGTGCTCCTGCGCCCGCCGACGCGGCAGGGGCGGCCGCCCGGAAGCCGCGGCCGCGGAGGGAACGGGAGTGGCGGCGGACGCCGGTGCGGCCGCCGACGCGGGAGCGGCAGGCACCGCAGGCGCCGGCGAGGAGACCGGCTCCGGAGCCGGAGTGACGGCGGGTCCCGGATCCGGGACCATCACCTTGGGGTACGAGGAGGACCCGGACGCGGGGGAGCCGACCCGCACCGGCTCCAGGACGGTCCCCTCCAAAGGAGCACTGCCGTCCGCCTGCTGCCCCTGCACCTCCCCGAGCAACTCCTGCGGCAGCACGAGCACCGCCAGCACTCCCCCGTAGATGTTGGACTTCAACTCCACGGCGATACCGTGCCGCCGGGCCAGCGCCGAGACGACGAACAGCCCGATCCGCCCGTCCTGGAGCAGCCTGCGCACACTGACCTGATCGGGGTCGGCCAGCAACGCGTTCATCCGGTGCTGCTCCTCGGCGGGCATGCCCAGACCGCGGTCCTCCACCTCGATGGCGATGCCCGCGGTGACCCGCTCGGCACGCAGCACCACATCGGTGTCGGGCGCGGAGAACACCGTGGCGTTCTCGACGAGTTCGGCCAGCAGGTGCACCACATCGGCGACCGCGTGCCCGCGTACGGAGCCGCCGGCCGGCGGGACCACCTTCACCCGCGTGTACTGCTCCACCTCGGCCACCGAGGACCGCAGTACCTCGCTCACGTCGATCGGCCGGGTCCACTGCCGCCGCGAGGCCGCGCCGCCGAGAACGGCCAGGTTCTCGGCGTGCCGGCGGATCCGGGTGGCCAGATGGTCCACGTGGAAGAGCTCCTTGAGCAGGTCGGGGTCCTCCACCACGTCCTCCAGCCCGTCCAGCAACTGGATCTCGCGGTGCACGAGCGACTGCAGCCGGCGCGCGAGGTTCACGAACACCTCGACCTTCTGCTCACTGTCCGTCGGAGCGCCGGGCACCGCACTGCGCACCAGCACCGCATGCGCCTGGTCCCGCGCCAGCCTCAACTCCTGCGACAGCAGGTCGAATTCGTCCCCGCCCCCGCCGACCGGCCCGCTGCGCCGCGGCGGCAGGGCCTCCCCCCGCTCCAGCCGCTCGGCCGCGGCCCGCAGCTCCTGCCGGCCCCGCGCACTCGACCGCCGCAGGGCCTCGCACCGCTCCTGCACCGTACGGGCCCCCCGCTGCGCCCCGAGCACCGCGGCCCCGAGCGCCGCCCCGAACAGCAGCCCGCACCCGGCCAGCACCGGCCACAACCGCGCGTCGGCGGGCTCCGCACCGCCGAGCTGAAGCGTGAAGATCACCGCGGCCGCCCCACTGAGCCCGGCCGCCAGCGCGGGCAGCACGGCCGCCCGCACCAGCTGACCACGCAGCCGGTGGCGGGAACGGGGCCGCCCGCGCCGCCCGCCCTCTCGGCGGTCGGCACGCGCCGCGGGTGCGCGGAGTCCGGACATCGACGCCCTCGTTACGTGCGGCGCGGGGCCGCCTGACCCCGCGTTGATCACCACCCCACGCTAGCCCGCGCCCCGCCGGGCCCGCCCGCGCCTTCCCCCCACTTCCCGCGACGGAAGGACCCCTCGCACGACAGCCCGATTCCCCTCCCCCGGCCCCCCTTCCCCGCGGGTGCGCCTGCGGCGGGCGGGGCGTTTCGTGCCCGGCTGCCCGCGGTGGGGCTGTCCCGCGCTCCGCGCGGCTGCGCCTGTGCCGGGGGGCTTTAGTGTCCGGCCGGCCGCCGGTGGGCTGTCCCCGCGCTCCGCGCGGGGGGGGGGTGTTCTCCCACCCGCACCACCCGTACAAGGCATCCAGATGCTGAGGCACTGGTGGGGGGCCCGGGCACGTTGGCGGCCCACCCGCCGTGCAGGTGCGCCCGTGCCGGGCGGGGCTTTCGGGTCCGGCTGACCGCCGGTGGGGCTGCCCCCGCGCTGCGCGCGGGGGTGTTCTCCCACCCGCACCACCCGTACAAGGCATCCAGATGCTGGGGCACTGGTGGGGGGCTGGGGGACGTTGGCGGCCAGCCCGCCGTGGTTCGATACGGCGATCGGACCGCCGTTCGGGCAGCGGAATGCGGTTCTGCCGAACGCAATTGACGTCAGGCACGAACCTGCCCGCGCCGAGGCTGATCACAGGCCGCAGGCGCCGACCGGCACGGGGCGCATAGCGGTAGTGGGCGGCTTGTGTCCAACCACAAGCCACCCGGCGGCCGCCGACCGGCATTAGGCGCGTAGCGATCGGTGGCGGTCTATGTTCGGCCACGAGCCGACCGACAGCCGCCGCCCGGGATCAGGCGTGTAGCGATCGTGGGCGGCCTCTGCCCGGCCAGGAGCCACCCGGCGACCGCCGTCCGGGATGGGGCACGTAGCGATCGTGGGCGGGTCTTTCGCCCGTGAGGGCGAGCCCCGGACATGACCCTGCCTGGCTTCCCGGACCCCGCCGGTGGGCATCGCCGTCCCCGTGACCGGCTTTCCCTCCGGGGGGTGCTCGCAAGTCTGGGGACTGACGGCACGGCGGCCGGAGTCAAGGGTGGCCCGAAGGGCCATCGCGCAGCGACGCGACCGAAGGGAGCGCCCTTGACACCGGCCGCCGGGACGGCCGGACCATCAGACATGCGAGCACCCCCCGGAGCCCCCCACAACACCGCCCCACCCCAAACCCCGCAAGGCCACACCCCGCACCACAAACCCAACCCCGCCCAGCACCGGACCCCGCACGGTGAGACCCCGCGTCACTCTGGGGGGCGGTGGGCAGACGCTGCCCCGCAGCAACAAGGCCAGGGGGGAAAAGAAGCGCACCAAAGGCGGATCAGCCGCAACCGACCCCGCCCCCAGACCTACACCTCCACCGCCACCTGCCCCGTCCCCGCCTCCGGCTCCGCCGTCGGCCCCGCCTGCCCCCGCGCCTCGTTCTCCTCTTCCGCCTCCGGCACCTCCGGCACCGGCTCCGCCTCCGCCGCCCCCCGGTACGGGCTCCACCGCTCCCACTCGAAGCCGGGGGCCGCGATGGCCCGCCACCAAGGGTCCGCGGGCACCGTTCCCGCCGGTTCGAAGGGCTCGCCCGGGGTCGGGGCGGCCACGGACTGGCCGGCCTTGCGGGCGGCCAGCAGGGTGCGCTCGGCGGGGTCGCTCCACGGGTGCGGGGCCAGGTTGAACGTGCCCCAGTGGATCGGCAGCAGCACCCCGTGCGGCCGGCCGCCCTGGAGGTCGAGGTGGGCGCGGAGACCCTCGTCGGGGGTCATGTGGATGTCCGGCCACGGGCCCGGGTCGGGGCGGGAGTCCTCGAGGTTCCTGGGCGCGTACTCGCTGTACGCGCCGATCTGGATCATGGTGACGTCGAAGGGGCCGTGTTCGGCACCGATGTCCTTGAAGCCGGGGAAGTAGCCCGTGTCGCCGCTGTGGTAGATGCGGTGCCGGTCGCCCGCGACCACCCAGGAGGCCCACAGGGTGTGCTGCTGGTTGCGCAGTCCGCGGCCGCAGAAGTGGCGGGCCGGGGTCGCGGTGAGGGACAGGCCCTCGATCTTCGTGGTCTCGTTCCAGTCCAGCTCGCGGATCCGGTCCTCCGGCACGCCCCAGTGCTCCAGGTGCGCGCCCACCCCGAGGGGCACGGCGAAGACGGTGTCGGTGCCGGCGAGCTCCCGGATGGTGGGCAGGTCGAGGTGGTCGTAGTGGTCGTGGGAGATGACGATCACGTCCACGGCCCCGAGCGAGGTCAGCGGCACCGGTACGGGGTGCAGCCGCTTCGGGCCGGCGAACGGGAACGGAGAGCACCGCTCTCCCCACACCGGGTCGAAGAGCACCCGCTTGCCGTCGATCTCGGCCAGCACACTGCTGTGCCCCATCCACGTGATCCGCAGGCCCGAGGCCGGCGGCCGGGACAGGTCCTTCAGCGTGGTCGGATGCACCGGAATGGGGGCGGCGGGCGCCCGGCGTACACGCTCTTCCTTCCGGAAGTAGACCTTCGCGAACTCCAGCATCGACCCGGAGGGCCGGTGCCGGGCGCCCAGCGGGTTCTGGAACACGCCGTCGGCGAAGTTCGGCGAACGGCGGATCCGCTCCATCCGGGCGCCGACCGGGTCCGCGCCGAAGGCGGCCGGGCGCTTCGCACGCAGCTGGGATCGCAGGTGTCGGGAGCCGGACAAGGCGCCTCCTGAGGCGGTGGGGGCTGGACGTACCACTGTTCTGCCCTTCCCAACGCACACCCGGCACGAAGGATTCCGCAGAACCTCACGGAACCCACCGGCGCCTCAGCGCACCCGAGCCCGCACCCGAGTCGCAGCCCCGGCCCGAACCCACCGACCCCGACCCCGACCCCGAGCCCTGCCCCCAGCCCACCCGAGCCCGAATCACCGGACCCGCCCCGCCCCGCCCCGCCTCGCCTCGCCCTACAACGGCAGCAGATCCGGCCGCTTGGCCTCCACGTGGTCCCCGGAGGACTCCCCCCGCAGCCGGCGCCCGATCCACGGTACGAGGTACTCCCGCGCCCACTGGATGTTGTCGCGGGTGACCTCGGCCGAGCCGCGCGGCTGCTGGGGCGGCCACGGCTGGTCGGGGTCGGCCGGCACCTCCAGGCCGAGCACCTGGGCCGCGCGCAGCGCCACCCGGGTGTGGCCCTCCGGGGAGAGGTGCAGCCGGTCGTCGTCCCAGGCCCGCCGGTCCTGGACCGACTTCAGGGACCAGAGGTCGAGCACGGGGCAGTCGTAGCGGTCCGCGATGGCCCGTACGTGTGCGCTGTACGTGGCCACCTTCCCCCGGATGTGCCGCAGGACCGGCACCCCGCGCGTGTCGAAACCGGTCGTGATCATCACGGTGCCGACGGCCCCGGTCAGGTCGGCGACGGCCGCCTCGAAGCGCTCGGCCACGTCGTCGGGGTCGCTCCCGGGCCGGATGATGTCGTTCCCGCCCGCGCAGAAGGTGACGAGTTCGGGGGCGAGCTCCTTGGCCCGGGGCACCTGCTCGGCCACGATCTGGTCCAGCAGCCTGCCGCGCACCGCCAGGTTCGCGTAGCGGAAGTCGTGTTCCTCGCGCCGGTCGGCGAGCAGCACGGCGAGCCGGTCGGCCCAGCCCACGAAGGTGTCGTCCGGTCCGGGGTCGCCGACCCCTTCGGTGAAGCTGTCGCCGAGTGCCACGTACGAACCGATGGGGGTCACGGGCCCGGGCCCTGCTGAGAGAAATGTCGAATCGCCTGCCACGGGAGCACATCTTTCCCCGCGCGATGTGACCTACGCGACCGTAGGAAGGGGTTGACGCGGGGTGATCTATACCACCCGGTCAGTTTCGGCCATTCGGAACGAGTCAGGAATACCGCGGGAATACCGCACGAAGACAGCAGCCCCACCCGTCCCCGAGGCACCCCCGACGCAACCCGGAGGCACCCCCGACGGAGCCCCGACACACCCCCGGCGCGCCCGGCGCAGACCCGGCGCAGCCGCAACCCGGCCGGGGCCGGAATCCCCCTCGGATCCCGGCCCCGGCCGCCGACGCCCGCCGCGGACGGCGGACGGGGTCAGATGCTCACGCCCTGCGAACGCAGGTAGGCGAGCGGATCGACGTCCTGGCCGTAGGACGGCCCGGTGCGGATCTCGAAGTGCAGGTGCGGGCCGGTCGAGTTGCCGGTGGAGCCGGACAGTCCGATGGAGTCGCCCGCTCCGACGGTCTGCCCCGCGGAGACGTTGAGGGAGGACAGGTGGGCGTACTGCGAGTAGTGCCCGTCCGCGTGCCGGATGATCACCTCATTGCCGTACGCGCCCGCCCAGCCGGCGGAGACCACGGTGCCGGCGCCGACGGCGTGCACGGTGGTGCCGAGGCCCACGGAGAAGTCGACCCCGGTGTGGTACCCGCTGGACCACATGCTGCCGCCCAGGCGGTACGAGGTGGAGATCGAGGCGGTCACGGGGGCGACGAACCCGGCGGCGGAGGCCGAGGAGGCACCCGCCCCGGAGGAAGCGGCCGACGCGGCGGAAGAGGAAGAAGAAGCGGAAGCAGAAGAGGAGGCGGAGGAGGCAGAAGAAGCGGAGCCGGTCGCCGCGGACGCCGTCCGCTCGGCCCGCTTCACCGGCTGCCGCTTGGCGCGCGAGGCGTGCTGCTCGCCCTCGCCCCGGTGCTCGCCCTTGCCGCCGAGGGTCAGCTTCAGACCCGGGTGGATGAGGGAGGGGTCGGAGCCGACGGCCGTCCGGTTGTCCTCGTACAGCCGCTGCCAGCCGCCCTGCACGTGGTGCTCCGCGGCGATCTCGGAGAGGCAGTCCCCCGCGGCCACGGTGTACGTGGCCCGCGCCGCGGCCGGAGCGGCGGCCGGAGCGGCGACCCGAGCCGCGACCTGGGCCCCGGCCGGCACGACGGCGTTGGCAACGGCCGGTGCGGCAGCCGGCGCGGCCGCCTGCTCCGCGGCGTGGGCGCCGGTGGCCCCCATGAGAGGCAGCGCGAGGGCCGCGCCGCCCGTGCCGGCGGCGACGAAACCGCGGGTGATCGGGCTGGCCTTCGGGCGGCGGTGCTTACCCTTTCCGGGCATGGCGAATTCCTCTCCGGCGCCTGCGAGGTGAGCTGTCGGGTTCGGGCTGGAGATGCCCGGCCGTACGGATACGGCTTCACCCCTAGCTGCTCCGGGAGAAAGATCCGGAACGGCGGCCTACCTGGTTCCCCCGCTCCTGCCGCACGCAATTGGTCGGTTGCGGTATCCGGGCGGCGGCAGGATTCGGCTTTCCACCCGGCTCGGCGGTGAACGTAATCCAGCGCGGAGGGAGGGAACAAGTCATGAATTCCCCAAAGGAATGGGGAAGCTGAATGATCGCCGGAATTCCGGTCACTGTCCGTCTATTGCATCCGCGTAACAGCCCTCCCCACAACGGCTTTCGATGCACGGCCGCCGCCACGCACGGTCACCGTATGATCCTGCTCACGGGCCCGCCGCACACCGATCACACCCTCTGCACATCTCCCCCGCTATTACGGTAACTTGACGCCAAGTAGTGCAATTCGGACACACCCCCGAGCCGCCAGGAGTCCACGTGACCCAGCACATACCGAACGAGCCGATACTGGCCGGAGTCCGCAACTTCCGTGACGTAGGCGGCCTTCCGACCACGGACGGACGTCAGGTACGTACAGGGCATCTCTTCCGAAGCGGACATCTGGCGCATGCCACCGAAACGGACATCGAGTACCTCAACTCGCTCGGACTCCACACCGTCTTCGACTTCCGCAACGCGGGGGACCAGGCCCAGGAGGGTGCGGACGTCGCCCTCGACGGCGTGCGCAACGTCAACATCCCGCTGTCCGACCCGGCCTACGGGGGCAAGTTCTGGCAGATGGTCCGCGAGGGCGGCCTCGGGCACCTCCGCGAGGTCCTGGGCGAGGGCCGCGCGGAAGAGCGCATGCGCACGTCCTACGCGAAGCTGATCAGGGAGCGGACCGCGGAGCACAGCCGGGTGCTGCACGCGATCGCCGAGGACAGCGTGCCGGTCCTCATGCACTGCGCGGCGGGCAAGGACCGGGCGGGGCTTTCCGTCGCCGTGACCCTGCTCGCCCTGGGGGTCGAGCGCGAGGCCATCGTCACGGACTACCTGGAGTCGAACGCGCCGCACCACCGCTACCGCGTCCAGCGCAGCGAGCAGGCCGAGGGCGCCCGCTCCCCCGAGGTGATGGCCCTGCTGAGCCCCCTCTTCGAGGCGCGGACCGACTACCTGGACGCGGCCTTCGCGGCGATCGAGGAGACCTGGGGCGGGGTGGACCCGTACCTCGCGGAGGGCCTCGGACTCGGCCCGGCGACCCTGGAGCGCCTGCGCACCCGCCTCCTGGAGCCGTCCTCGCCTTCCGGCCCGCCCGCACCGGCCGCGTCATCCGCCCCGCCCGCACCGGCCGCGTCATCCGCACCGCCCGCACCGATCGCGTCGCCCGCCCCCTCCACCCCGGAAGCCTGAGAGCGGGCCCCCGCCCCCGGCCCGAGTGACCACTCGGCGCGCCGGGGGCCCGCCCCACGGCTCAGCGGTTCGCGACGGCCTGCTTGACCAGCGTCCGGCCGAACTCCCACATCAGCCCGCCGCCCGCATGGGCCTCGTCCATGACCTCCCGGAAGGCCGTGACGAACCGGTCCACGTCCTTCTCGTCCACGACCAGCGGCGGAATCAGCTTGATCACTTCCAGGTGGTCCCCGGACACCTGGGTGAGGATCCGGTGCTTCTGCAGCAGCGGGACGACGACCATCTGCGCGAAGAGCCCCTTGCGGGCCGCCTGCAGCATGGTCCACCGGCTGCGCAGGCCCAGCGACGAGGGCCGGCCGAACTCGATGCCGACCATCAGCCCGCGCCCGCGCACCGCGTGCAGCAGCTCGTACTCGTCCACCATCGCCGCCAGCCGGCCGCGCAGCAGGTCCCCGGTGGCCCGGGCCCGGGCCACGATGCCCTCGTCCTCCATCACCGCGAGCACGGCCAGCCCGGCGGCCATGGCCTGGGCGTTGGAGCCGAAGCTCGCGGAGTGCACGAGGACGCGGTCCATGGACGAGTAGACCTTCTTGAAGATCCAGTCCTTGCCGAGGGTCGCACCCACCGGCACGTACCCCCCGGAGAGCGCCTTCGCCACGCACACGAGGTCCGGCTCCACCCCCTCCTCGTGCTGGTACGCGTAGAAGTCCCCGGTGCGGCCGAGCCCGGTCTGCACCTCGTCCGCGATGAGCAGCGCCTTGTGCCGGTGCAGCAGCTCCTGGGCGGCGCGCAGGAACCCGGGCGGGGCCTCGTGCACGCCCTTGCCCTGGATCGGTTCGACCACGAAGGCCGCCACGTCCCCGCGGCGCAGCTCGCGCTCCAGCGCTCCGAGGTCGCCGAGCGGGATCTGCGTGTCGGGGAGGAGGGGGGCGAAGCCCTCCCGGAAGCCGTTCTCCCCGTTGACCGACAGGGAGCCGGTGGTCAGGCCGTGGAAGGCGTGGGCGCAGTACAGGATCCTGGTGCGGCCGGTGGCGTAGCGGGCGAACTTCAGGGCGGTCTCGACGGCTTCGGTGCCGCTGTTGCCGAAGAACACCCGGTCCAGGTGCGGGCTGTGGGCGAGCAGCCGTTCGGCGAGCAGGCCGGGCAGGGGCTGGCAGTCGAAACGGGTCAGGTCGGCCAGCGAGGCGTCGAGCACGTCGTGCAGGGCCTTGCGGACCACCGGGTGGTGGCGGCCCAGCCCCATCACCCCGAAGCCGGCGAGCATGTCGAGGTAGTCGTTGCCCTCGGCGTCCCAGAAGTGGGCGCCTTCGGCCCGTACGTAGACCTTGTCGAAGCCGATGGTGTGCAGCATGCGCGGCAGCTGGTGGTTGAGGTGGCGGGCGTGCAGCTCGTACCGTTCGGCCCCGCGCTCGGCCAGCAGCCTCCCGAGGTCGAACCCGCCCGGCCGCTCCGCCCGCCCGGCCCCCTGCCCTCCCTCCTTCCCGCCGGCGCGCCCGGCACGGTCCGCGTGTTCCACGCGCTCCGCGTGCTCGGCGGGCGCCGCGTGTTCCACGCGCTCCGCGTGCTCTTCTGCGTGGCTGCTCATCCCGGTGACTCCCAGTCCTCCGTGGCTCCTCCCGTCAGGGCCGAGCCGATCGCCCCGGCGATCTCCACCGGGGTCAGGCCGATGTCCGCGAGCACCTCGCTCCGCTTGGCGTGGGCGAGGAAGCGCTCGGGGATCCCGAAAGTGCGCAGCGGTACGTCGTTCCCGGCGTCGCGCAGGGCCTGCCCGACCGCCCATCCGACCCCGCCCGTACGGCTGTTGTCCTCGACGACCGCGACCAGGCGGTGCCGGGCGGCGAGCGGGGCCAGGGCCGGGTCCAGGGGTTTGACCCAGCGGGGGTCCACCACGGTGGTCCCGATGCCCCGTTCGGCCAGCAGTGCGGCGGCGCCGAGGCAGACGGGGGCGAGGACCCCGGCGGACACCAGCAGCACGTCCGCCGGGGCGCCGGCCCGGGGCTCGGCGCCGCCCCAGCGCAGGACGTCCATCCCGCCGACCCGGCCGACGGCGGGCAGCGGCTCCCCGGCCGCCTCCTTCGGGAAGCGCAGGACGGTGGGGGCGTCGGCCACGGCGAGGGCCTCGCGGAGCTGGGCGCGCAGTTCGGCCGGGTCGCGCGGGGCGGCGATGCGCAGGCCGGGGACGACCTGGAGCAGGGACAGGTCCCACATGCCGTGGTGGGAGGGGCCGTCCACGCCGGTGATGCCCGCCCGGTCCAGGACGAAGGTGACCCCGCAGCGGTGCAGGGCCGCGTCCATGAGCACCTGGTCGAAGGCGCGGTTGAGGAAGGTGGCGTAGACGGCGACCACGGGGTGCAGGCCGCCGGTGGCGAGGCCGGCGGCGGAGGTGACGGCGTGCTGCTCGGCGATGCCCACGTCCCAGACCCGGTCGGGAAAGCACCGGGCGAACTCGGTGAACCCGACCGGGTGCAGCATGGCGGCGGTGACGGCGACCACGTCGGGGCGCTCGGCACCGATGCGGGCGAGTTCGGCGCCGAACACGTCGGTCCAGGAGAGGCCGGGCGGCGGACCGAGGGGTTCTCCGGTGAAGGGGTCCACGACTCCGACGGTGTGGAAGCGGTCGGCCTCGTGGGCGAGCGCGGGCGGGCAGCCGCGGCCCTTCTCCGTCAGGCAGTGGACGAGGACCGGCCCGGGGTGGCGGGCGGCCCGGTGCAGGGCCTCCTCGACGGCGCCGACCTCGTGGCCGTCGACGGGGCCGATGTACGCGATGCCCAGGGCCTCGAACAGGCCGGGGCCGGCGACCGTGTCCGCCCCGGGCCCGGACCCGGACCCTGCACCGGCCCCCGAAGCACTCCGTGCCCTGAGGTGTGCCGCGAGCCCGCCGACGGTGGGCAGGTAGGAGCGCCCGTTGTCGTTGAGGACGATGACGACCGGGCGGTCCCGGGCGGCCGAGATGTTGTTGAGGGCCTCCCAGGCCATGCCCCCGGTCAGGGCCCCGTCGCCGGTGACGGCCACGACGTGGCCGCCCAGGCCGCGGACCTGCCGGGCCTTGGCCAGGCCGTCGGCCCAGCCGAGGACGGTCGAGGCGTGCGAGTTCTCGACAAGGTCGTGCTCGGACTCCTCGCGGGCCGGATATCCGGAAAGGCCTCCCTTGCCGCGGAGTTTGGAGAAGTCCTGGCGTCCGGTCAGGATTTTGTGCACGTAACTCTGATGACCGGTGTCCCAGAGAATTCGGTCGGCCGGGGAATCGAAGACCCGGTGCAGGGCGATGGTGAGCTCCACCACCCCGAGATTGGGTCCGAGATGGCCTCCGGTCCTGGCCACGGAGTGGATGAGGAATTCCCTGATCTCTCCGGCGAGTTCCGCGAGCCGCTCCCCGGGGACCGCTTTCAGATCGCGCGGTCCCCGGATTCCTTCCAGGATCGACATACCGGTCCCCCTTGCTGGCGCTGGCTGCCGGGTCTTGCGGGGCGGGACGGGGCGGGCGGGGCGGCCGCCCGTTTCAGTCGCGGTTGCCCGTGACCGTCTCCCGGGCCGCTCGGATCGACTCCTTGAGGGAGCCCATCGTGGCGAGGACGGCGGTGGGCTCGTAGCCGCAGTGCGCCATGCAGTTGGCGCAGCGCGGGTCCTTGCCGCGGCCGTACTTGTCCCAGTCGGTCTCCTCGACGAGCTCGCGGTACGTGGGCACGTAGCCGTCGCTCATCAGGTAGCAGGGCCGCTGCCAGCCGAAGAGGGAGTAGTTCGGGATGGCCCAGGCGGTGCACGGGAAGTCCGCCTTGCCCTCCAGGAAGTCCAGGAAGAGCGGCGAGTGGTTGAGCCGCCAGCGGCGCCGGTTGCCGCCGGCGAAGGCCTTCCTGAAGAGCTCCCGGGTCTGCTCCACGCCGAGGAAGTGCTCCTGGTCGGGCGCCTTTTCGTAGGCGTAGGCGGGCGAGATCATCATCTCGTCCACCTTCAGGTCGTCGTTGAGGAAGTTCAGCACCTCGATGACGGTCTGGGGGGTGTCGGTGTTGAAGAAGGTCGAGTTGGTGGTGACCCGGAAGCCGCGCCGCTGGGCCTCCTTGATGGCGGCCACCGCCTCGTCGAAGACGCCTTCCTTGGCGACCGACTCGTCGTGGCGTTCGCGCAGGCCGTCGATGTGCACGGCGAAGGCGAAGTAGGGCGAGGGGGTGAAGTTCTCGATCTTCTTGCGGAGCAGCAGGGCGTTCGTGCACAGGAAGACGTACTTCCGCCTCGCCACGAGCTGCCGCACGATCTCGTCGATCTGCGGGTGCATCAACGGTTCGCCGCCCGCGATCGAGACCATCGGCGCACCGGACTCCAGTACGGCGCCCACCGCCTGCGCCACCGGCATGCGCTGCTTCAGCACCCCGGCCGGGTGCTGGATCTTGCCGCAGCCCTCGCACTTCAGGTTGCACGCGTAGAGCGGTTCCAGCTCGACGATGAGCGGGAACTTGTCGCGCTTGCGGAGCTTCTGTTCGAAGAGATAGGTCCCGACCCTGATGGACTGTCGCAGCGGCATGGCCATCTGGCTCACCTCCTGGGGAGCAGCAAAGAACGGTGCCAGTCGAAGAAAGCAGGTAGGACGGCACGAAGGACGCGGAAGGCCGATATTCCACCGCGTACCGTGCCGATTCGGACGAGCTCATGCTCCGGAGCGTCCACGATCACCCGGACGGCCGCAACCGGGCGGCGCCCGGCCCCCGGCCCGGTCCCGGACCCGGTCCCGGCGTCGGATCCGGATCCGGAACCCGGACCGGAGGCCGAGGCGGTCCACAGCGTGGCCGCCGATTCCATGTCCACGGCCACCGCCCCGCTCGCGCGCAGCGCCGCCCGTTCGGATCCGCGTACGACGTGGTCGGAGCCGATGAGCGGGCCGGTGTGGACGGTCCGGCCCGGTACGGCGCGGGCCACCGCCTCGGCGAGCGGCCCGGTCCCGGTGCAGGCGGTGGTGCCCCGGGGGTCCCGGGTCTCCTCCGCCACCACCAGGTCCCCGGGGTGCATCCCGGGGACGAGTCCGGCGCAGAAGCCGGTGGCGAGCACGGCCGCGTCCCGCAGCCGCGGGTCGCCGAGGGTGCGGCGCACCGCGGCGTCGGCGGCCTCGGGTCCCATGCCGGTCCGCAGCAGGGTGTAGCCGTCCGGGGCGCCGTGCCGGCCGCCGCTGCGCAGCGCGAACCGCTCGATGCCGAGGGCGCAGGCGATCACCAGCGCGGCCCCGGGCCCACCGGCGTGCGCAACGCCCGAGTCCGGGCCCGGATGCGCACCCGCACCCGCCGCCTCCCTGCCCCGCCCGGTGTCCATCAGGGCCCCTCTCCCCCGCCGGCCCGGACCCCCGCGGGTCCGCCGGCAGCGCCCGCGAAGGGCTCTCCGTACAGGTAGCGGCCCAGGGCGGTGAGCGGGAACACCTGCCGGTAGAGGTGGTAGTTGATGGAGAAGTCCCAGGGGAAGCCGGTCCCGGTGAAGTGCGGCTCGTCCCAGCTGCCGTCCGCCCGCTGGGTGCCGGTGAGGTAGCCGATGCCGCGGGCCACGGCCTTGCCCTCGCGCTCGCCCGCCGCGAGGAGGGCGAGCAGCGCCCAGGCGGTCTGCGAGGGGGTGGAGGCGCCCCGCCCGGCCCAGCCCGCCGGGTCCCGGTAGGAGCGCTGGTCCTCGCCCCACCCCCCGTCCTCATTCTGTACGGACTCCAGCCAGGCCACGGCCCGCCGGACCGCCGGATGGGAGGGCGGGATCCCCGCGGCGGTGAGGGCGGGCACCACCGAGCCGGTCCCGTACACGTAGTTGGTGCCCCAGCGGCCGAACCAGGCCCCGGTGGGCTCCTGTTCGGCGAGGAGCCAGTCGACTCCGCGCCGGGTGCGCGGGTCGGCGGCCCGCCCCTCGGCGGCCAGCATCTCGACCACGTGCGCGGTGACGTCGGCCGAGGGCGGGTCGATGACCTCGCCGAAGTCGCAGAACGGCAGCCGGTTGGGCAGCGGGCTGGTGTTGTCGGCGTCGAAGGCCCCCCAGGCTCCGTTGCGGGACTGCATGCCGAGGGTCCAGGAGACCCCGCGGGCGATGGCGGCGTCGAGCCGGGGCCGGTCGGGGTGGTCGATGCGGCGCAGGGCGAGGACGACCTCGGCGGTGTCGTCGATGTCGGGGTAGGTGTCGTTGTGGAACTCGAAGGCCCAGCCGCCGGGGGCGAGCCCGGGCCGCCGTACCGACCAGTCCCCGGGCCGCCGGATCTCCTCGGCGAGCATCCAGTCGGCGGCCTTCACCAGCGCCGGGTGGTCGGCCGGTACGCCGGCGTCGACGAGGGCGATGGCGGCGAGGCAGGTGTCCCAGACGGGCGACTGGCAGGCCTCGATCATGCGGGCCCCGTCCTCGCGCCAGACGGCGAACCGGTCGAGCGACTCCAGGCCCGCGCGCATCACGGGGTGCCCGAGGTCGTAGCCGAGCAGGTGGAGGGCGATCAGGGAGTACACGGCGGGGGGCTGGATCCCGCCCCAGCAGCCGTCGTTCTCCTGCCGTTCGACGATCCAGCGGGCGGCGGCGTTCATGGCGGCCCGGCGCAGCGGGCGGGGGGCGACCCGGTGGTAGAGGTGCAGGGCCCGGTCGAGCCGCTGGAAGGCGCCGTCCCAGCTGAGGGCGCGGGCGAGGGGCCGGCGCGGGTTGGGGCGGCGGGCGTCGGTGTGCAGCTCGTCGAGGGCGAAGGGGGCCGGGCGGACGGGGCGCAGGGCCGAGACGATGGTGAGCGGCACGATGGTCTGCCGGGCCCAGCAGCCGAAGTCGTAGATGTTGAGCGGTACCCAGGAGGGCAGGAAGATCAGCTCGGGCGGGACCTCGGGGAGGTCCTCCCAGCGCCACCAGCCGAAGAGGGCGAGCCAGATCCGGGTGAACACGCGGGCGGCCGCGATGCCGCCGTGGGCGCGGATCCAGGCGGAGGCCCGGGACATGTGGGGGGCGTCGGGGGGGTCCCCGGCGAGGCGGAGGGCGACGTAGGCCTCGATGGTGGCGGAGAGTTCGGGGGGCCCGCCGTGGAAGGTGGCCCAGGTGCCGTCGGGCCGCTGTTCGCCGCGGATGTGGAGGGCGGCGGCCCGGGTGAGGGCCTCGTCCCCGATCCCGAGGAACTGGCGCAGCAGCAGGTCCTCGGCGTCCATGGTGACGTTGGTTTCGAGGTCGCCCTTCCACCAGCCGGCCGCGTCCTGCCGCGCCAGCAGCCGGTGGGCGGCCCGCGCCACGGCCTCTTCCACGGCCGCGTCGGCCGGCGGGGGCTGCGGCCCGTCCCGGCCCGCCGGGGCGGCCGCCTCCCGGCGTGCCGTGCCGTTCGCCGCGTCCGCGTCGGGCGCAGACCCGCCGCTTCCGTCGGTCGTCGCTGTCATGCCTTCCCCTTCCCGCAGTGTCCTCTGCTTGCTGGGGTCCGACGTCGGCCGGCGGCTGCTCGTGAGGCAGGCCGCCGGCCGGCGACGCGCGATTCATCTCCGAACGGTGATCATCTCTTGCGGACGACGACAAAGTCCGCAAGCGCCACGAGCTGATCGCGGACGGTCTGCGGCATGTCGACCTCGTCGAGCGCCTGTACGGCAACGGTGTGCTGACGGCGGGCCTCCTCCTCGGTCCACCGGCGGCCGCCGGCCTCCTCGATGAGGGCGGCGCGCGCGGCGAACTCCTCCTCGGAGAAGTTCTCGAAGTCGGCGCTCTGCGCGTCGGCGGCGAGCAGGGCGCCGAGCCGCTCGGAGGCCGGTCCGCCCGCGGCGAGCGCGGCGACGACCGGCAGGGACTTCTTGCGCTGGCGCAGGTCGCTCCAGGTCTGCTTGCCGGTGGACTCGGGGTCGCCCCAGATGCCGAGCAGGTCGTCCACCGCCTGGAAGGCGAGGCCGAGGTGGTAGCCGTACTCCTCCAGCTTGTCGGCCGTGCGGTCGTCGGCGCCGCCGAGCACCGCGCCGATGGAAACGGCGCAGGCCAGCAGGGCGCCGGTCTTGTTGCCCTCCATCTCCAGGCACTCTTCGACGCTGACCCGCTCGCGGTGCTCGTACGAGATGTCCTGGGCCTGGCCGTCGATGAGCTTGCGGGTGGCCGCGGTCAGGCGGCGGGTGGCGCGGCCCGCCTCCACGGTGCCCATCTCCAGCAGGAGTTCGTTGGCGAGCGCGAAGAGGGCGTCACCGACGAGGATGGCCTGGGCCGGGCCGTGCACCTTCCACACGGTGTCCCGGTGGCGGCGCTGCTCGTCGCCGTCCATCAGGTCGTCGTGCAGCAGGGAGAAGTTGTGGACGAGCTCCACGGCGACCGCGCCGGGGATGCCGGTCTCGGCGGGGACCCCGGCGGCCTCGGCGGAGAGCAGGGCGAGCGCGGGCCGGACGGCCTTGCCGCTGTCGGCGTCGGTGGGGTTGCCCTCGGCGTCGATCCAGCCGAAGTGGTAGGCGGCGACGGTGTCCATGGGGGGTGCGAGGCGGGCGACCGCCGCGCGGAGTACGGGAGTCGACAGGGTGCGGCCGCGCTCCAGGAGCGCGAGCGTGTCTGCCTGCCGGCTGCCGCCGGCGCCTGCGGCGGGTGCCGCGGGCGCGGTGTCCGCCGGATTGTCGACAGCCGGGTTCACTGGCTCTCCTCTGGTTCCTGTACGTACCGTCGTGCGGGTGGTGCTGATCGTCATGCCGGCCTCCTGCCGGGGGTCTCCCCGGCGAAGCCGGGGAGCGGGTCTGTGCGGGGGCGGCCGAGGCCGGCGAGCGCGGCGTGTGCCGCGGTCAGTCCGCTGCGGACGGCGCCTTCCATGGTCGCGGGCCAGCCGGTGGCGGTCCATGCTCCGGCCAGGAAGAGACCGGGGGCGTGGGTGCGGGCGGGCGGGCGCAGCCGGCCCACCCCGGGGGTGGGGGCGAAGGTGGCGGTGCGCTCCCGGGTCACGAAGAAGTCGCGCACCTTGGCCCCGCGGGCGGCGGGGAGCAGCCGTTCCAGTTCGGGCAGGTACTTGGCGCGCAGGACGGAGACGGGTTCGTCGATGTCGTCCTGGGCGGCGGACTGGGAGAGGGCGAGGTACTGGCCGCCGTCGGTGAGCCCGGAGCTGTCGGTGCGGTCGAAGACCCACTGGACGGGGGTGCCGAGGGCGGCGAAGAAGGGCCGGCGGAGCACCTTGCGGTCGTAGACCACGTGCACGTTGAGGATGGGTGCGGTGCCGATGTCGAGGAGGGTGTCCGGGTCGTCGAGGGCGCCGTGCGGGAGCAGTCCGTGGGCCTCGCGCTGGGGTACGGCGAGGATGACGGTGCCGGCGTCCAGCGGGCCGCTGTCGGTGGTGACGCGCCAGCCGCCGTCGGGGGTGCGGGTGATCGAGCCGGCCCGGGAGCGGGTCTCGGTGTGCACGCCGGCCGCGTCGAGGGCCTTGCGGGCGAGGGTGTCGTGGAGTTCGCCGAGGGGTACGCGGGCCCAGCCGATGTCTGCGGCTCCGGGTTCGGAGAGCAGGCCGGTCTTGAAGACCATGGCGGCGAGTCCGAGGGAGGAGTGCTCGGCGGTGGCGTTGAGGGTGGCGATGCCGACGAGGTCCCAGAGGGCTTCGATGGTGCGCGGGGACTGGCCGTAGCGGCCGAGCCAGGTGGCGAAGTCCACTCCGTCGAGGGCCGGGTCGGCCGGGTCGAGGGCGCGCAGCGCGAGGGCGGCGCGGCCGACGGCGGCGCGTTCGGCGAGCGAGAGGTGCGGGTAGCGGGCCAGGGACGCGGCAAGGTGCAGCGGTACGGGCAGGGCGGCGCGGCGGAGCCGGCCGAGACGGGGGCCCTTGGGGTGGGCCACGTCGAGGACGGGCACGTCGAGCCGGTCCTGGAGCGGGGCGAGGGCGGTGCCGTCCACGCGGTCGAGGAACCACCGGTAGGCGGTGCAGCAGCGCAGGTACACGTGCTGGCCGTTGTCGACGGTGAGGTCCCCGCGCTTGAAGGAGAACGCCAGTCCGCCCAGCCGGGGGCGGCCTTCGAGCAGGGTGACGGAGAGTCCGGCGTCGGCGAGTTCGAGGGCTGCGGTCACGCCTGCGAGACCGCCGCCGACGACCACCGCGTGCTGCGTGGTCATGCGCCCTCCTGGGGTACCGGGCCCGTCCGCTCGGCTCGCGCGGCCGTCGCCTTGAGGGACGCGGCCGCGGCCCGCGGGGTTGCGTACCGGTTCCGCTGGTTCGTCTCTTCTGCCGGTGTTGTCCGTACGGGTGCCGTCCGTACGGGTGTTGCCGCTGTTCTCATCAGACCCGCCTCCTGGCCGCCTGGCGCGAGATGGTCCGCGCGTCGAGCCCCGACAGGCCGCGCACGGCGACGTACGCCTTCTCCCGCACGGGCAGCGAGACGCGTCCGCGCAGGACCGCCTCCGGCTCGCGTTCGATGCGGTCGAGCAGGCGGCGGTAGATCCCGGCCATCGCGGCCACGCACGCGCCGCTGCGCCGGTCGAGCATCGGCAGCAGCCGGTACCCCTCGGCGAACAGGGCCCGGGCGCGCCGTACTTCGTGGTGGACGAGACCCGCGAAGTCCGAGCCGGCCGGGGCCCGGCCCGCGCGGGATTCGCCGAGCCAGTCGGTGGAGCAGCCGAACTTGGCGAGGTCCTCGGCGGGCAGGTAGGTCCGGCCGTTTCCGGCATCTTCCCGGACGTCCCGGAGGATATTGGTCAGTTGGAGCGCGAGACCCAGTGTGTCGGCGTACTCGGGGGCGTGCGCGGCGTCGCGCGCGCCGGGTGCGGTGCCGAACACGCCCAGGGAGAGGCGTCCGATGGCACCGGCGACGCACCGGCAGTAGGCCTTGAGGTCGTCCCAGGTCTCGTACGTCTCCCCGCGGACGTCCATGAGGACCCCCTCGATGAGCTCGTCGAGCCCACCGAGCGGGATCGGGAAGCGGCCGGCCGCGTGCGCGAGGGCGACCGCGACCGGGTCGGTGTCGTCCTCGTCGATCCCGCCGTCGCGGATCCGGCCGAGCAGGCTTCGGGTCTCCTCCAGCCGGACCAGCTTGGCCTCGGGGGGCAGGGCGCCGTCGCCGATGTCGTCGACGCGCCGGGAGAAGGCGTACAGGGCGGACATCGCCTGCCGCTTCTCGGCGGGGAGCAGGCGGATGCCGTACGCGAAGTTGCGCGCCTGCGCTCCGGTGACGGCCTCGCAGTAGCTGTAGGCCGCGAGTACGGGAGCGGACACGTGCGGTTGGCCCTCCACTGTCGGGCTCACCCCTCTCTCGGCGCAGTGCGCAGAACGGCGCCCACCTCGCGGAGCAGGCCGGTCTTGGTGGGTTTGGGCGGGCCGGGTGCGACGTCGAACCCGGCCCGCTCGATGGCCTTCAGGGCCGCGCGGCCGCCGCCCGCGAAGCCGGCGAGCAGCAGCCGGAGCCGGCCGCGGACGCTGCCGACGAGCGGCAGGCCTTCGTCGATCAGGGCGCGGGCGCGGTCGGCTTCGAACGCGATGAGGGCCCGTACGGAGGACCCGGCGGCGGGGGCCTTCAGGTCGGCCTCGGTGACGTGGAAGCGGCGCATGTCCTCGGCGGGGAGGTAGATCCGGTCCCGGCCGAGGTCTTCGGTGACGTCCTGGAGGTGTTCGACGATCTGGAGGGCGGTGCAGATCATGTCGGAGCGGCGGACCCGTTCGGGGCTGCTGGTGCCGGTGATGGAGAGCACCAGGCGGCCGACGGGGTTCGCGGACAGCTCGCAGTAGGCGAGCAGCTCCTCGTAGGTCTCGTAGCGGCGGACCCGCTGGTCCTGCCGGTTGGCCTCGATGAGCCCGAGGAAGGGCTCGGGGGTCAGCGCGTACGCGGAGACCACGGGCTGCAGGGCGCGCAGCAGGGGGTGGCGGGGGGCACCGTGGAAGACCCGGCCGAGGTCGGTCTCGAAGGCGTCGAGCATGGCGAGGCGGTCGTCGGCGGAGGAGGCGGGGAGGCCGAGGTACTCGGCGTCGCGGCCGCCGGGGGCGAGGTCGCCGTCGCCGATGTCGTCGACGAGGCGGGCGTACCCGTAGACGGCGGTCAGGCCGGCGCGCCAGGCCTGCGGGACGAAGAAGGGGGCCACGGGGAAGTTCTCGTCGGCTGCCTTGCCGAGGGTGGCCTGGGCGTGGTCTTCGGGCCGGGTGCCGGGTGCCGGCGTCACCGGCCGCCGCCCGCGGCGGGGACGGCTCGAGCCCGGAGGGGCAGGAGAATTCCCGTAGCCATTGCCGTCACATCTCCCGTTCTACACTGCCGACCCAATACATCCTATTTCGGACACGCCGCCGGTCCGCCCCGGGAAGGTGTGCCCTCTCACCTGCGGGGAATCGTCCCCACTTGCCGCGATTCAGCACCGGTACAGCTTACGTTGTACAACGCGAAGCGGCCCCACCGGGTGTACGGCCCGTTACGTGATGTCGCGGCGTTCCCCGGCGCAGCACGGGACCCCCGCCGCGGTGCGGCGGGGGTCCCGTGAGGGGCGCGGGGGCCGTTGCCCTAGCGGCTGGTTTCCTTCTCGTACGCCTTCACGACCTCTTCGGTGGGGCCGTCCATCAGCAGCTCGCCCTTCTCCAGCCACAGGACGCGGTCGCAGGTGTCCCTGATCGACTTGTTGCTGTGGCTGACGAGGAAGACCGTGCCGGCCTCCTTGCGGAGCTCGCGGATGCGCTCCTCGGAGCGGATCTGGAAGCGCCGGTCACCGGTGGCGAGCGCCTCGTCGATCATCAGCACGTCGTGGTTCTTCGCCGCGGCGATCGAGAAGCGCAGGCGGGCGGCCATGCCGGAGGAGTAGGTCCGCATCGGCAGGGTGATGAAGTCGCCCTTCTCGTTGATGCCCGAGAAGTCCACGATGCCCTGGTAGCGCTCCTTGATCTCCTCGCGGGACATGCCCATCGCGAGGCCGCCGAGCATCACGTTGCGCTCGCCGGTCAGGTCGTTCATCAGGGCCGCGTTGACGCCGAGCAGCGAGGGCTGGCCGTCGGTGTAGACCTTGCCGGACTCGCAGGGCAGCAGGCCCGCGATGGCGCGCAGCAGGGTGGACTTGCCGGAGCCGTTGGAGCCGATCAGGCCGATGGCCTCGCCGCGGTAGGCGGTGAAGGAGACGCCGCGCACCGCGTGCACCTTGCGGACGCCGGGCTGCTCGCCCTTGCGGCGGAGTATCTTGCTGAGCGCCGCCGTGGCGCTGCCCTTGCCGCCGCCGCCCGCGTTGACGCGGTAGACGATGTGCACGTCGTCGGCGATCACCGTGGGGATGCGCGCGCCGTCCGGCGTGTGGTTGGGGTTGGGGTTGGGGGTGAGTCCGTCAGCCACGGCCGTAGCGCTCCTCAGCCTTCCAGAAGTACACGAAGCCGCCGAGGCCGATGACCACGGCCCAGCCCACCGCGAACGCCCAGACGTGCGGCGGCAGGAAGGAGGAGTCGTACTTGTCGATCAGGGCGAACCGGATGAGGTCCATGTAGATGGCGGCGGGGTTCCACTGCAGGACGTCCGCGACCCAGGCCGGCGCCTCCTTCAGGTACACGCCGATGGAGAACATGACGCCCGAGGCGTACATCCACGTACGCATGACGAACGGCATCAGCTGGGCGAGGTCCGGGGTCTTCGCGCCCATGCGGGCCATCACCATGGCGAGGCCGGTGTTGAAGACGAACTGGAGGAACAGCGCCGGGATCACCAGCAGCCAGGAGAGCTTCGGGTAGTTGCCGAAGCCCACGGCGACGATGAAGACCACGATCATCGAGTACAGCAGCTGCTGGAGCTGCTGGAGCGAGAACGAGATCGGCAGGGCGGCGCGCGGGAAGTGCAGGGCGCGGACCAGGCCGAGGTTCCCGGAGATCGCCCGGACGCCGGCCATCACCGAGCTCTGCGTGAAGGTGAACACGAAGATGCCCATGACCAGGAACGGGATGTAGGTGTCCTGGTCCATGCCGCGGCCGGCCTTCAGGATCAGCCCGAAGATCAGGTAGTAGACCAGCGCGTTGAGCAGCGGGGTGGCCACCTGCCAGATCTGGCCGAGCTTGGCCTGGCTGTACTGCGCCACCAGCTTGGCCGAGGAGAAGGCCAGGATGAAGTGGCGGCGGCTCCACAGCTGCCGCACGTACTCGACGAGCCCGGGTCGGGCACCGCTCACCGACAGGCCGTACTTCGCGGCGAGCTCCGCCGGGGTCAGCCCCTCGTCGGGAGACGGCGGCTTGCTCGTGGCGAGGGCGCCGTCGTGGGTTGTGTCACTCACAAGTTGAAACTTTCGTCTTCAAGATGCGCAGCAAGGGCGGACATCGGGCTCTGGGCCCCGGCCCCGGGAGGGTACCCGGAGTACGGGACATGCTCCCAGAGGCGAGCTTGTCAGATGACGGGCGGGCGGCCCAGCCGGGTCAGCCGCCACACGGTGCGCCACTTCATGGGGCGCCGGGGCCCGCAGGGAGTGGCCCAGCCTTCGCGGAAGCCGCCGAACCAGGCCTTGAGCGCGGCGGCCGAGGGCCTGCGCGCCAGGGTCAGCAGGGTCCAGACGCCGACGTAGACCGGGACCAGGGGGGCCGGCAGGTTGCGCCGGGCCAGCCAGACCCGGTTGCGGGCCACGTTGTGGTGGTAGCTCGCGTGCCGGGAGGGCGCGGTCGTCGGGTGGTGCAGCACCATGTCGGCGCGGTAGTCGATCTGCCAGCCCGCGTCGAGGGCCCGCCAGGCGAGGTCGGTCTCCTCGTGGGCGTAGAAGAACTCGTCCGGGAGGCCGCCGACCTGCTGGAAGACGGTGGTGCGCACGGCGTTGGCGCCGCCGAGGAAGGTGGTGACCCGGGAGGAGCGCATCGGGTCGGAGGCGCGCAGCCGGGGCACGTGGCGGCGGGCGGTGACCCCGGTGTCCGGGTCGGCGATGCGGAAGCTGACGATGCCCAGCTCCGGGTCCTCCGCGAAGGCCTGCCGGCACAGCTCGGCGGTGTCGGTGCGGGGCAGCAGCCCGTCGTCGTCGAGGAACAGCAGGACGTCCACGTCGCGGCCGCCGGGGCCGAAGGCCTCGATGCCGGCGTTGCGGCCCCCGGGGATGCCGAGGTTCTCCGGCAGGTCGAGGGTGCGTACGCCCTCGGGGACCAGGCCGGTGACCTTGACCCCCTGGCCGACCACGACCACCTCGACCGGGTCGCCCTCCTGGCGGGCGACCGAGTCGAGCAGGGCCTGGAGGTCGTCGGGGCGGTTGCCCATGGTGATGATCACCGCGCCGACGCGCAGCGGGGCGCTCACCGCAGCCTGCTCGAGACGAGGATGGACACCAGGTGCAGCACCGTCTGGAGGAGCGCGATGCCGGCGAGCACGGCGACCCCGAGGCGGGAGAAGTACAGGTCGCCGCGGACGTGGTCCAAGACGGCCAGCAGCAGGATGAGCAGCGAGGCCTCGATGCCGAGGACCAGCCGGTGGAACTTGAACGCGGCGGCGGCCCGGCGGGCCAGGGCCATGCCGGAGGAGCGCGGTTCGGCGGCGGACTCCTGCACGGGCGGCAGGCCGCCCTGGTGGCGGGCGACGCCGACGAGGTCGGTCTCCGCCTTGATCAGGATGGCGCCGAGCGCGGCGAGGGTGCCGAGGAAGGCCCACAGCCAGTCGATGCGGCCGCCGCCCCACAGGTCGGCGGCGCGCAGGCCGAAGCCGACGAGGACGGCCGCGTCGCACAGGTAGGCGCCGACCCGGTCCAGGTACACGCCGGAGAGCGAGTACTGCTGCTTCCAGCGGGCGACCTCGCCGTCGACGCAGTCGAGCAGCAGGTACATCTGGACCATCACGACGCCGAGGACGGCACCCCAGACGCCCGGCACCAGCAGGGCCGGGGCGGCGAGGACGCCGAACAGGGTCATCAGGTACGTCAGCTGGTTGGGCGTGACCTTGGTGCCCACCAGGACGCGGGTGATGCGCAGGGAGATCTCGCGCATGTAGAGGCGGCCGCCCCAGTGCTCCCCGCTGCGCCGGTCCTTGACCCCGGCGGGGTGCACGACCGGGCGGAGCTCAGCTACGGATGGTCTGGGCATAGTCGGAGTAGGCGTCCCTGATCTCGGCTGCGGACAGGTTGAGGTGCTCCAGGATGGTGAAGCGTCCCGGGCGGGTCTGCGGGGCGTACTCGACGGCCTTGACGAACTCGTCCACGCTGAACCCGATCTCCTCGGGCAGCACGGGCAGTCCGTGGCCGCGCAGCACCTCGGCGAAGAGCCCGGACTGCTCCGTGGCGCCGCGCAGGTGCATCGCGAAGGCGGCGCCGAGGCCGACCTGCTCGCCGTGGAGGGCGGAGCGCCCCGGGTAGAGCAGGTCGAAGGCGTGGCTGATCTCGTGGCAGGCGCCGGACGAGGGGCGGCTGTCGCCGCTGATCGACATGGCGATGCCGGAGAGCACGAGGGCCTCGGACAGGACCGTGAGGAACTCGTCGTCGCCGACGCCGCCGGGGTGGCGCAGCACGGACTCGCCGGCGGTGCGGGCCATGGCGGCGGCGAGGCCGTCGACGGCCTCGCCGGTCAGCCGGTGGGAGAGCTCCCAGTCGGCGATGGCCGAGATGTTGGAGATCGCGTCGCCGATGCCGGCGCGGATGAACCGCACCGGGGCGTCCTTGATCACATCGAGGTCGATCACCATGGCGATCGGCGTGGGGACGCCGTAGGAGCCCCGGCCGTTGTCGTTGTCGAGGATCGACACCGGCGAGCAGATGCCGTCGTGCGACAGGTTGGTGGCGACGGCCACCATGGGCAGGCCGACCCGCGCCGCGGCGTACTTCGCCACGTCGATGATCTTCCCGCCGCCGAGGCCGACGACGGCGTCGTAGCGGCGGCCCTTTATGTCGTCGGCCAGCTTGACCGCGGAGTCGATCGTCCCGTCGACCACCGGGTACCAGTCGGCGTGCGGGAGCACGGGCTCCAGCTTGGCGCGCAGCGCCTGGCCGGACCCCCCGCTGATCGCGATCGCCAGCTTGCCGGACGCGGAGATGCGCTGGTCGGCCAGGAGGCCGGCCAGGTCGTCCATCGCCCCGCCGCTGATGTCGACGACGACCGGCGAGGGGATCAGCCTCGTCAGTACTGGCATGCGATCTTCCGGCCCTTGGCGAGGTCGTCGTGGTTGTCGATCTCGACCCACTGGACGTCGCCGATGGGGGCCACGTCGATCGTGAAGCCGTCGTTGACGAGCTGCTGGTAGCCGTCCTCGTAGTAGAGGTCGGGGTCGCGCTCGAAGGTGGTCTTGAGGGCCTCGGCCAGCTGCTCGGCGGCCTCGGGCTCGATCAGGGTGACGCCGATGTACTCGCCGGTCGCGGTGGCGGGGTCCATCAGCTTCGTGATCTTCTGCACGCCCTGCCCGTCGGCGGTGATGACCTTCATCTCCTCGTCGGCCAGGTTCTTGACCGTGTCGAGGGCGAGGATGATCTTCTGGCCGTTGCCGCGGGCGGCGAGCAGGGTCTTCTCGACGGAGACCGGGTGCACGGTGTCGCCGTTGGCGAGGATGACGCCCTTCTTCAGGACCTCGCGGGCGCACCACAGGGAGTAGGCGTTGTTCCACTCCTCGGCCTTGTCGTTGTCGATGAGCGTGATCGACAGGCCGTACTTGGCCTCCAGCGCGGCCTTGCGCTCGTACACGGCCTCCTTGCGGTAGCCGACGACGATCGCGACCTCGGTGAGGCCGACCTCGGCGAAGTTGCCCAGGGTCAGGTCGAGGACCGTGAGGCTCTCCTCCTGGCCCTCGGGGCCGACCGGCACGAGGGCCTTGGGGAGGGTGTCGGTGTAGGGACGCAGGCGGCGTCCGGCACCGGCAGCGAGTACAAGGCCGATCATGCTGGTTCTCCTTCGTCATGTACGGCGGGTGCTCCGGAGGAGACCCAGAAGCGGATGCTCTCGGCGAGCACCACGAGTGCCACGAACGCGGCCAGGGCCGTGAGCGCGACGGGGAAGTCGTTGCGTGCGAGGACGACCGCCAGGACCGCGGTGAGCAGCACCCGGCCTTCGTGGCCGCCGGTGGTCCGCACCAGCCAGTGCGGGGGCGCGCCGGTGCCGCCGCGGATGCGGTACACCGTGTCGTAGTGATGGTAGGCGACCGCCGCCACCAGGCCGAATGCCGCGGGGAGCGCCCCGGGGACGTCCGCCTTGACCGCCAGGACCAGCACCGCCGTGTACTCGGCGGCCCGGAACAGCGGCGGGACCAGCCAGTCCAGGGGGCCGGCGGGCGGGCGGGCGGCCGTGAGGCCGGCGAGCAGGACGTAGCCCGCCGCGAAGGGCAGCAGGCGGGCGTCGCCGAAGGGCGCGGACAGGACGCCGGTGAGGATCACGGCGGTCCCGAGGACGGCCCAGACGAGGGCGGGCAGCCGCATCCACCGGGTCGCGCGGGACACGAGCTCGGCGAGCGGCCCGCTGTCGGTGAGGTCCACGAGGGCCTGCACGGCCCGGGGGGTGCGCTCGGCCCTGCGGGTCACCGAGCGCAGCACCCGGCCCGCCGTGGTGTACAGCGCGCCGAAGGCGCAGCCCGCCAGGAGGGCGTAGAAGGTGATGCGGGGGGTGGTCGCGGCGGTGAGGACCGCGATCATCGCCCAGCGCTCGCCGATCGGCAGGATGATCATCCGGCGTACCCAGACCGTCCAGCCGACGCTGTCGAGGCGTCCGGACAGGGCGGCGGTGGGGCTGGTGTTGGCCGTGGCGTCGTGGTTGGCCTCGTTGAAGGCGAAGTCCACGACGTGCCGGCTGGTCATGAGGATCATCGAGCCGAGGGCGAGGGCCCAGACGTCGTCCCCGCCGCGCGCCGCGCCGAGCGCGAGGCCGGCGTAGAAGGAGTACTCCTTGGCCCGGTCGAAGGTGGCGTCGAGCCAGGCGCCCATCGTCGAGTACTTGAGTGCGTAGCGGGCGAGCTGCCCGTCGGTGCAGTCGAGCACGAAGGAGACGATCAGCAGCACGCCGGCGGTGATGTAGCCGGCCCGCTCGCCGGTGGCCGCGCAGCCGGCCGCGACCAGCGCGGTGAGCAGCGAGGCGGTGGTGACCTGGTTGGGGGTCAGTCCGCGGCGGGCGCACCAGCGCGCGATGTAGCGCGAGTACGGGCTGATGAAGAAGGTGGTGAAGAAGCCGTCGCGGGACTTGACGGCGGTGCGCAGGCGGACCGCCTCGTCGTCCACGGCGGCGACGGCCGCCTCGGCGGCGGTGCGCGCTTCGGGGACCTCGGGCACCTGTGCCACCAGCGTGCCCAGCTCGGGCCGCTGTACGGGGGCTCCGCCGGACTCCAGGGCGGCGGCGAGCCGGTCCGGGAGGTTGGCGGCGAGCGGGTCGGGTTCGGCGGCGGCCTCGGCCAGCCGGGCGCGCAGCGGGGCCTGCACCCCGAGGGCGCCGGGGATGGCGCAGGCGTCGAAGCGCGGGTCGGTCAGCGCCAGGCGCAGGGCGTGGGTGTGCCCGACGAAGCGGCTGTCCACGAGGGCGACCCGCTCGTCGGCGGGCAGCGCGGACAGCACGTGGCCGGCGTCCCACGGAGCGGGGGCGCGCCGCACCTCGAATCCGAGGGAGCGCAGTTCGCCTTCGAGCGGCGATCCGGGGACCGGCGGGCCGGTGAGGATGGCGGTCGGCAGACGAACTCACTCCTTGGGACAAGTGCGGAAGCGGGCCCCGCGCGGGGGCGGCGGCACGTCCGGCAGAGGCTATCGGATGAATGGAAGGGCCCGTTCATCACCCGTTCACGCCCCGATAAGCCCATGAATGCGGGGCTCGGAGCCGGTCCGCCGGGCCGTGATCATCATGGTGGAGATCCCCTTCCGGCGACAAACCGCCCGGTGTTAGGCTGCCTCAGGGACATCCGAGGTCCCCCAGTGCGCGTGTGCGCCCCGAACGCCTTGAAGGAGGTGGGTTGATGACCGTCGCAGTGTCCGCTGCCGTGTGCGGCGACGAGCGGTTCATCCCCACGTTCCGGGCGTCCGGCCGGGTCTGATCGCGCCTTCTGCGCGCTGATCGCGCCGCGGTCCGGAGCCCCTCCATCCAAGGGTTCACGTTGACCGACAGCACTTTCTTCGAGGCATTTCTCACTCTCCACCGCGGGCTGCCCCGCCAGGGTCCGGGTTCCGACGCCACGACCCGGCGGCTGCTCTCCCTCGCCGGACCGCTGCCCGAGCGGCCGCGGGTCCTGGACCTGGGCTGCGGCCCGGGCCGCAGTGCCCTCCTCCTCGCCGCCGAGGCGGGGGCCGAGGTGACCGCCGTCGACCTGCACCAGGGCTTCCTGGACGAGCTGGCCGCGGCCGCGCGGGCGCGGGGGCTGGCCGGGCGGGTGCACCCGGTGCGCGCGGACATGCGCGCGCTCCCCTTCCCGGACGGTTCGTTCGACCTGGTCTGGGCGGAGAGCTCCGTGTTCGTCGTCGGCTTCGACACCGCGCTGCGGGAGTGGAAGCGGCTGCTGGCACCCGGGGGCACCCTCGTGCTCACCGAGTGCGTGTGGACCACCGGCGAGCCCTCCGGGGAGGCCCGCGCCTTCTGGGAGGAGCACTACACCCTGCGCTCCGACGCGCAGAACGCGGCGGCCGCCGAGGCGGCCGGCTACCGGGTCCTGGGGGTGCACCCGCAGCCCGAGGGCGACTGGGAGGAGTACTACGGGCCGCTGGCCGGCCGGGCCGCGGCGGCGGACCTGTCCCTGCCGTGGATGGCCGAGGCCGTCGAGGGGGCCCGCCGGGAGATCGCACTGCGCCGCGAGCACGGCGCGGAGTACGGCTACAGCGGGTACGTCCTGCGGCCCGCCGGGCCGGAGGGCTGGGCGGTGCGCGAGGAGCGGCCGGCCGACCGGGCGGCGGTGCACGCGGTGCACGCGGCCGCGTTCCCGACCCCGTACGAGGCGGATCTCGTGGACGCGCTGCGGGCGGACGAGGCCTGGGTACCGGGCCTGTCGTACGTGGCGCAGGCCCCGGACGGGTCGGTCGCGGCGCACGCGCTGGTGACCCGCTGCCATGTCGGGGGCGAGCCGGCCCTGGCGCTGGCTCCGGTGGCCACGGCCCCCGGGCACCAGCGCACGGGGGCGGGCGCGGCCGTGGTGCGGGCGGTGCTGGAGGCCGTACGCCGCCGGGGCGAGCCGCTGGTGCTGGTGCTCGGGCACCCGGAGTACTACCCGAGGTTCGGATTCGAGCCGGCCGCCCCGTACGGGATCACGCTGCCGTTCGAGGCGCCGGAGGAGGCGAACATGGTCCTCGTCCTCGACGGTTCGGTGCCGGTGCCTTCGGGCATGATCCGTTATCCGGCGCCGTTCGGGGTCTGAGCCCGCAGGTGCCGCATGTCTGCCCCCCGGCACATAGCACGTGCCGGGGGGCAGACATGCGCGGATCACCGAAGTGCGGACAAGCCGGTTTTGTGCGGCAGACTGAAGGCCGTAGTCCGAAGCGAAGGATGGTTCATGCCGATCACATCAGCCACCGCCGCCACCGGTGCGTCCCAGGACGCCGGCACCGACGCCGAGCCGATCATGCTCGAACTGGTCGACGAGGCGGGCAACACCATCGGCACCGCGGAGAAGCTCTCCGCGCACCAGGCCCCCGGCCGGCTGCACCGGGCGTTCTCCGTGTTCCTCTTCGACGAGGAGGGGCGGCTGCTGCTCCAGCAGCGGGCGCTGGGGAAGTACCACTCCCCCGGGGTCTGGTCGAACACGTGCTGCGGGCACCCGTACCCCGGGGAGTCCCCGTTCGCGGCCGCGGCCCGGCGCACGTACGAGGAGCTGGGGCTGTCGCCCTCGCTGCTCGCGGAGGCGGGCACGGTCCGCTACAACCATCCCGACCCGGCGTCCGGGCTGGTGGAGCAGGAGTACAACCACCTGTTCGTGGGACTCGCGCAGGCCGAGGTGAAGGCGGACCCGACGGAGGTCGGCGACACCGCGTTCGTGACCCCCGAGGAGCTGGCCAAGCGGCACGGGGCCGACCCGTTCTCGGCGTGGTTCATGACGGTGCTCGACGCGGCGCGGCCGGCGATCCGCGAGCTGACCGGGGACGCCGCGGGCTGGTAGCCCGTACGGGTCACCGGGCGGTCTGGCGCGGGACGAGCGGCAGGGCCGCCCAGATGACCTTGCCGCCGCCCGCCGTGTGCTCGACGTCGCAGACCCCGCCCGACTCCAGGGTGATCTCGCGGACGAGCAGCAGCCCGCGGCCGCCGGTCTGCCCGAAGTCGGCCTCCAGGGCCTTGGGGCGGTACGGGTGGTTGTCCTCGACGGCCACCCGCACCCACTCCCGGCCGATGGCCACCTCGACCGCGACCTCGGGCGAGAGCAGGGCCGCGTGCCGTACGGAGTTGGTGACCAGCTCCGAAACGATCAGCAGCAGGGAGTACGCGGTGTCCCCGCCCGCGGGGACACCCTGCCGGCCCAGCAGATCGCGGACGGCCCGGCGGGCCTGCGGAACGGATTCTTCTACTGCAGGTGCCGTGAACCTCCAGACACCGTCGTAGACGGGTGGTTCACTCGGGGGCGCTGCTTCCATGTCCCGGCCCCCGTCTTCACGCTCGATCGTCTCCACAGGTCAAGGGTGGGGAGGCGGCCGGGACCGGCCGGGACGCTGACAAGAAGTCAGCACTAATCGGACGCATTTTGACCGGTGGCGTATGACAGCGTCAGTTGTTCGACTGCTCCTGATCTTCTCGGCCGCCCTTCCCCTCCGCATCCCCGACCAGGCCGAGGATCCGGCGCGCCCCCATGCCCAGGCCGACCAGGCTCAGCCCGTCGAAGAGCAGGGCGAGGGAGAAGAACGTGCCGATCACGTACTGGCTGCTGCCGGGCCACCCGGCCAGGACGAGCACACCCAGCAGCACCCCGAAGGCGCCCTGCACCAGGGCCAGCCCCAGGTTCGGGCCGCGCACCACCAGGGCCCCGGCCAGCCGGAACACCCCGCCGGTGAGGAAGAGCAGCGCCGCGAACATGGTGAGCGCCTCGGCGCTGGCCTCCGGGCGGCGCAGGATCACGAACCCGGCGGCGAGGTTGATCGCCGCGACGATCACCGCCAGCCAGAAGTAGCTGCTCTTGCGGGACTGGAAGGCCTGCAAGAGGCCCACCACCCCGCCGACCAGCAGCAGCCAGCCGAAGAGGAACATCGAGGTGAGGGTGGCGAACCCGGTGTAGACGAGGCCCACCAGGCCGGCGAGTACGAGGATGACCCCGAGCGCGGCCAGCAGGCCGAAGCTCCGGCTGAGCTTCCGGCGGCCCCGGTCGGCCTCCCGCGCCTGCGGGTCCTGCGGATCCAGTGGATCCCGGCTGCCGTCGCGGCCCTGCCGGTCCCATTCCTGCGCCCCGGTTCGGTCAGCGGGCATGAGCGCTCCTTCTCCAGCGCCCCCCTGCCGGACTCCCTTGATCATAGGATCGGGCGGCCGGGATAGCATCCGGCGCATGGACGCTCAGCTGCAGTACGGCGTGGACGGCGCGGTGGCCACCGTCGTCATCTCGCACCCGGCCAAGCGCAACGCCATGACCACGGACATGTGGCGGGCCCTGCCGGAACTGCTCGGCACGCTGGCCGCCGACCCCGCCGTCCGGGCCCTCGTGCTCACCGGGGCCGGGGACACCTTCTGCGCGGGGGCGGACATCTCCACGCTGCGCGGTCCGGCCGCTGCCGAGGACCCGCAGGCCCTGGCGGTGGCCGCCGAGGAGGCGCTCGCCGCCTTTCCCCTGCCCACGCTCGCCGCGATCCGCGGCTTCTGCGTCGGCGGGGGCTGCCAGCTGGCGGCCGCCTGCGACCTCCGCTTCGCGGAGGAGGGCGCGTCCTTCGGGGTGACCCCGGCGAAGCTCGGCATCGTGTACCCGGCCTCCTCGACCCGCCGGCTGGCCTCGCTCGTGGGGCCCGCGGCTGCCAAGTACCTTCTGTTCTCGGCCGAGTTGGTCGACGCCGAGCGGGCGCTGCGCACCGGGCTCGTGGACGAGGTGCTGCCCGCGGGCCAACTGGACAAGCGGGTGGCGGAGTTCACCCGGATCCTGACCTCGCGGTCCCGGCTGACCCAGGCCGCCGCCAAGGAGTTCGCGGACGGGCGCACCGGGCGCGAGGAGTACTGGGCCGGGCAGCAGCGGGCGGGCGGCGACACCGCGGAGGGGGTCGCCGCCTTCCTGGAGCGCCGTACGCCCCGGTTCACCTGGCCTATGCCATGATCACCGAGGCCTGGGCCCGCAGCTCCTCGACCAGGTCGGCGGGGGCCTTCTCCGGCGAGCCCGCGTCGTAGGGCGGCTGCGGGTCGTACTCGGTCAGCAGCTGCACCGTCTGGGCCGCCCGGTCCCCGGCGATCCGGCCGAGCAGGGTGAGGCCCATGTCGATGCCGGAGGAGACCCCGGCGGCGGTCACGTACTTGCCGTCGGTGACCACGCGTTCGCCGGTGGGCCGGGCCCCGTAGCCCGCCAGCGCGTCCAGGGCCAGCCAGTGCGAGGTGGCCCGGCGGCCCTCCAGCAGGCCGGCCGCGCCGAGGAGCAGGGAGCCGGTGCACACCGAGGTGGTCCAGGTGCTGCCGGCGTCCGCGGCGCGCAGCCAGTCGAGCACCTCCTTGTTCCCGGTCTGCGCGTGCGCGACGGGGCTGCCCGGCACGATGAGGATGTCGGGGCCGGGGACCTCGTCGAGGGACCGCTCGGCGATCAGGCTCAGCTGCCCGGAGTCGTTGCGGACGGGGCCGGGGGTCTGGGCCACGAACACCGTCTCGGCGCCGGGGAGCCGGCCGAGGGTGTCGAAGGGGCCGATGGCGTCGAGCGCGGTGACGCGGTCGTAGAGCAGGATCGCGATCTGCACGGGTGTCCTCCGGAGTACGGGTGGGTGTGAGGGTGCGGGTGGGTGCCCGTGGGGGCGTGGTGCGTCGGTGGCGTACGGGTGCCGCCGGGGGGTACGGGTGCCTGCCGGGTGCGGCGCCGCAGGGCGCCGGGAGCCCGGCCGCCGTCCGGGGCCCGGCGGCGCCCTCAGGGGGCCGCGGGCTCGCCGAAGCGGCGCCGGTATTCCGCCGGGGGCTGGCCGAGGGTCCGCACGAAGGCCCGGCGCAGCGCCTCGGGGGTGCCGTACCCGCAGGCGCGGGAGATCTGTGAGACCCCCTCGGAGGTGTCCTCCAGGAGCCGCCGGGCGTGCTCGACGCGGGTCCGTTCCACGTACCGGCCGGGGCTGACCCCGGTCTCGGCGCGGAAGGCCCGCGCGAAGTGCCGCGGGGAGAGCCGGGCGCGCCGGGCGAGGGCCGTGACGCTCAGGTCCTCGCCCGGGTGCTCGGTGATGAACTGCTGGACGTCCCGCAGGGGTTCGCGCTGGGCGACCTGGGCCGCGAGCTGGGCGCTGAACTGTGCCTGGTTGCCGGGTCGGCGCAGGAACACCACCAGGTGGCGGGCCACTTGGAGGGCGGTCTCGCGGCCGAGGTCCTCCTCCACGAGGGCGAGGGCCAGGTCGATCCCGGCGGTGACCCCCGCCGAGGTGGCGATGTGCCCGTCGCGTACGTAGATCGGGTCGGGATCCACCTGCACGGCCGGGTACTTGTCGGCGAAGTCCTCGCAGAGCAGCCAGTGCGAGGTGGCCCGGCGGCCGTCGAGCAGTCCGGCCTCGGCCAGGAGCATGGAGCCGGTGCAGACGGACACCAGCCGTGCGGCGTCCGGCCCGTGCGTGCGCAGCCACGCGATGAGGGCCGGGTCGGGCCGCTTGGTGCCGAACCCCCCGGGGACGAGCAGGGTGTGCGGGCGGGGGGCGGCGGCGAGCGCCCCGTCGGGCACGACCGCGAGCCCGCTGCTGGTCCGTACCGGCCCGCCGTCCAGCGAGGCGGTCACGATGCGGTACCCGGCCTGCGGATCGAGGAGGGAGGCCCCGCTGAAGACCTCCACGGGTCCGGTGACGTCGAGGCTCTGGACCCCGTCGAAGAGGACCACCAACACGGTTCGCTGCGGCATGCCCCCATCGTGGTCGGCACCGGTCGACGGCCGCAATGACGGTGTTCCCACCTTTCCTGCCACGGCAGTCGGGCAGTCGCCCGCCCCGGCAGCCCAGCGGCCGGATCCCGTCCGCCGGCAGGGCCCGACGGGAACCGGCCGGCGGCCCCGCCCGCCCGGCAAGGCCTGGCCCGCCACCCGGCCGCTGCCTGCCACAATGGCAAGCCTTGAGGCTCAAACGGAGGCGGGACCGATCGTGACGACGTCCATCGAAGGCAGGATCGCCGAGGAGCTCGGCGTACGGGAGCGGCAGGTCAAGGCGGCTGTCGAGCTGCTCGACGGCGGCTCGACCGTGCCCTTCATCGCGCGCTACCGCAAGGAAGCGACCGAGATGCTCGACGATGCGCAGCTGCGCACGCTGGAGGAGCGGCTGCGCTACCTGCGGGAGCTGGAGGACCGGCGGGCGGCGGTCCTGGAGTCGGTACGCGAGCAGGGCAAGCTGGACGAGGCCCTGGAGGCGCGGATCCTGGCGGCCGACACGAAGGCCCGGCTGGAGGACATCTACCTGCCCTTCAAGCCCAAGCGGCGCACCAAGGCGCAGATCGCCCGCGAGGCGGGGCTCCTGCCGCTGGCGGAGGCGCTGCTCGCGGACCCGTCGGCGGACCCGGCGGCCGCGGCGGCCGCGTACGTGTCCGCGGACCGGGGGGTGGCCGATGCGGCCGCGGCCCTGGAGGGCGCGCGGGCCATCCTGACGGAGCGGTTCGCGGAGGACGCGGACCTGATCGGCGAGCTGCGCGAGCGGATGTGGAGCCGGGGCCGGCTGGCCGCGAAGGTCCGCGAGGGCAAGGAGGAGGCGGGGGCCAAGTTCGCCGACTACTTCGACTTCGCCGAGCCGTTCACGGCGCTGCCCTCGCACCGGGTGCTGGCCATGCTCCGCGGGGAGAAGGAGGAGGTCCTCGACCTGACCCTCCAGCCGGAGGAGCCCGAGGAGGCGGCCGCCCCGGGCCCGTCCTCGTACGAGGGCCTGGTGGCGCGCCGGTTCGGGATCGCCGACCGGGGCCGCCCCGGGGACAAGTGGCTCGCGGACACGGTCCGCTGGGCCTGGCGCACGAAGATCCTCGTGCACCTCGGGATCGACCTGCGGATGCGGCTGCGGCAGGCGGCCGAGGACGAGGCGGTGCGGGTGTTCGCGGCCAATCTGCGCGACCTGCTGCTGGCGGCGCCGGCCGGGACCCGGGCGACGCTCGGACTGGACCCCGGCTTCCGCACGGGGGTGAAGGTGGCCGTGGTGGACGCCACCGGCAAGGTCGTGGCCACGGACGTGATCCACCCGCACGTGCCGGCCAACCGCTGGGACGAGGCGCTGGCGAAGCTGGCCCGGCTGGCGAAGGAGCACGCGGTCGAGCTGATCGCGATCGGCAACGGCACCGCCTCCCGGGAGACGGACAAGCTGGCCGGTGAACTGTGCGCGAAGCACCCCGAGTTGAACCTGACGAAGGTGATGGTCTCGGAGGCCGGCGCCTCGGTGTACTCGGCCTCGGCCTTCGCCTCGCAGGAACTCCCGGACATGGACGTCTCGTTGCGCGGTGCGGTCTCGATCGCGCGGCGGCTCCAGGACCCGCTGGCCGAGCTGGTGAAGATCGACCCCAAGTCCATCGGGGTGGGGCAGTACCAGCACGACCTGTCCGAGGTGAAGCTGTCCCGTTCGCTGGACGCGGTGGTCGAGGACTGCGTGAACGGCGTCGGGGTGGACGTCAACACCGCCTCGGCACCGCTGCTTTCCCGGGTGTCGGGGATCAGCGGCGGGCTGGCGGAGAACATCGTGGCGCACCGCGACGCCAACGGCCCGTTCCGCAGCCGCCGGGCGCTCAAGGACGTGGCCCGGCTCGGCCCGAAGGCGTACGAGCAGTGCGCGGGCTTCCTGCGGATCCGCGGCGGGGACGACCCGCTGGACGGCTCCAGCGTGCACCCGGAGGCGTATCCGGTGGTGCGGGCGATGGGGAAGTCGGCGGGCGGGGACGTCGCGGCGCTGATCGGCAACACGGCGGTGCTGCGGTCGCTGCGCCCGGAGAGCTTCGTCACCGAAACGTTCGGTCTGCCGACGGTCACGGACATCCTGCGGGAGCTGGAGAAGCCGGGCCGGGACCCGCGGCCCGCCTTCAGGACGGCCAGCTTCAAGGAGGGCGTCGAGAAGATCGGCGACTTGGAGCGGGGCATGGTCCTGGAGGGCGTGGTCACGAACGTGGCCGCCTTCGGCGCCTTCGTGGACGTCGGCGTGCACCAGGACGGGCTGGTGCACGTCTCGGCCATGTCGAAGACGTTCGTGAAGGACCCGCGCGACGTGGTCAAGCCCGGTGACATCGTCCGCGTCAAGGTGATGGACGTGGACATCCCGCGCAAGCGGATCTCGCTGAGCCTGCGGCTCGACGACGAGACCCCGGCGGGCGAGGGCGCGGGCGGCCGGGACGGCGCCCGGGGCGGCGGCGCGCCGGGCGGCGGCGAGGGCGGGGACCGCCGGCAGCGCCAGGACCGGCGGGGCGGTCGGCCCCAGCAGCAGCGCGGCGGCCCGGGGGGCGGCGCGGGCCGCGGCCGCCGGGAGGGGACCCCGCCGCCGGCGAACAGCGCGATGGCCGACGCCCTGCGCCGGGCCGGCCTGGCCGATCCCCAGGAGCGCCGCCGCGGCTGATGGCCGGATCGGCACCACCCGTCCCGGGTCTTCTTGCACGCCGCGGACAAGATCGGTAGGGATGAAGGAAGCCGTCCGCACCACGGCGGTCGGCTTCCCCCCACCCCCTGCGGACCGAACTCCACAGAGGCCGTCTCGAAGGCTCAGGACTCCATGACCGTTTCCGCACCTGCCTACCGACGCTGCCCGAGGACGGGACCTAAGAGGGAACACATGCCATACGGGCGCCACCACCTGCGCAAACGCTGCGAGTCGATCATCAGCCGACTCGATCTGTCCCACCCCTTCTCGCTCGAAGGGCTGTGCGCGCGCATCGCCGAGCAGCGGGGCCGCCCGATACGGCTGCACCCGTTACCCAGAGAGGCCGCCGAATCCGGGGTCTGCGGGCTGTGGGTGGGAACCGCGACCGTGGACTACGTGTTCTTCGAGGCGCAGACCTCGCGGCTGCACCGGGAGCACATCGTCCTGCACGAGCTGGGACACATCCTGTTCGGCCACAACTCCCTGACCGGGGAGGAGCCCGCCGGACCCGGGGAGGCCCATCCGGTCATTCTGGGCCGGACCAACTACACGACCCGCCAGGAGCGCGAGGCCGAGCTGCTCGCCAGCCTGATACGGACCAAGGCCGGGCTGCTGCCGGGGCGGGAGCCTCAGGGGGCCCTGGAGAAGCTGGGCTCGGCGCTCGGAGTGAGGACGACCGATGTCGGCTGACCTGGTGGCGTTCGGCGAGTGGCTGGCCGTCCCGAGCGTGGTCCTCCTGTGGGCCGCGGTGCTGCTGCGGGCGCCTTCCGCGGTCCGCTCCCCCGACCAGCGCGGTCTGCTGCTGGCGGTGGCCACCGCGGCCGCGGCGATGACCCTGAACCTGCCCGACGTGGTCGAGGCCGCCCAGCGCAACCCCGGCACCGCGCACCTGGTGGGCCTGGTGCGGAACCTGATCGGGGTGCTGTCGGCGGGGGTGGTGCTCTACTTCGTCTCGTCCACCACCCGCGGGCGCCGGCTCCAACTGGCCTCGATGGGCGGCACGGTGGCCCTGCTGGGCGCCATGCTGGTGCTGGACGCCGCGGCCCCCGCGCACACGCTGCACGGGATGCCCCCGGGCCGCGACCCGGTGCCCTCGCTGCCGTACTGGCTGACGCTCATGTCCGCGCACCTGCTGGCGAACACGGTCTGCGTGTTCGTGTGCTGGCGCTACAGCCGGCGGGCCGGCAGCCGCGGACTGGCCGCCGGGCTGCGGCTGTTCGGGCTGGGCACTGCGCTGGCCGGGCTGTTCTGGTTCGCGTACCTGCTCAAGGCGCTGTTCTCGGTGGTGTGGCCGCTGCCGTACCTGCCGCTGCTGATGAACCTGCACGGGGTGCTGCGGGCCGCGGCCATCCTGGTGCCCACCCTGTTCACGCTGCGGCGGACCGTCGCGGACAGTGCGGCCGCGTGGCGGCTGTGGCCGCTGTGGCGGGACCTGGTGGCCGCCGTGCCGCACGTGGCCCTGCACAAGCCGCGGGCCGGCCGGCTGGTCGAGCTGCTGTGGCCGCCGGTCCCCCGCGACCTGCTGGTGTACCGCAAGGTCATCGAGACCCGGGACGCGATCCTCGTGCTGCACGAGTACGTGGCTCCCGGGGTGCCCGAGCAGGCGCGCGGGCACGTGGCCGCGGCGGGGGTGCCGGAGCAGCAGGCGGAGGCCGCGGTGCTGGCCTGCGTCGTGCGGGAGGCGCGGCGGGCGAAGGACGCGGGGCGGGCCCCGGAGCCGGGCGCGTACAGCGCCGCCACCCGGGACGGGAGCGGGCTCGCGGACGAGCGCCGGTTCCTGGTGGCCGTGGCGGAGGCCTACGGATCGGCCACGGCCGGGTCCTTCCGGCCCGGGGCCGGGGCCGCGTCCGCCGCCGGGCCGGCGCTCTGACCGCCCGCCGCCCTCTGATCAGCAGAAACGATCCATCGGAAGTGGAAGACCTGTGACCACTGTGCTCATCACCGGCGCGAGCGCCGGTCTCGGTGCCGCCTTCGCCCGCGGTTTCGCGGCGAAGGGCTGCGACCTGGTGCTCGTCGCCCGGGACAAGGACCGCCTGGAGCGGGCCGCCGCCGCGCTGTCGGCCTCGTACGGGGTGTCCTGCGAGGTGCTGGCGGCGGACCTGCTGGATCCGGCGCAGTGCCGGTCGGTCGCGGAGCGGCTGTCCGATCCGGCCCGGCCGGTGGACATGCTGGTGAACAACGCGGGCTTCGGGCTGCCCGCTCCCTTCCCGTACAGCCCGGTCGAGGACGAGGAGCGGATGCTGGAGCTGCTCGTGCGGGTGCCGATGCGGCTGACGCACGCGGCGGTGCCCGGCATGCGGGAGCGGCGGCGCGGCGCGGTGCTGAACGTGTCCTCGGTGGCGGGACTGCTGCCCACCGGCACGTACGGGGCGGCGAAGGCCTGGGTGACGGCCTTCAGCGAGTCCCTGCGGGTGGACCTGGCGCCGTACGGGGTGCGGGTGCTGGCGGTGGTTCCCGGCTTCACGAGGACCGAGTTCCAGGAGCGGGCCGGGATGGACGTGAGCGCCCTGAAGGAGTCGGTCTGGCTGGACGCGGACGCGGTGGTGGCCAGGGCGCTGAAGGACCTGGCCCTGCGGCGGCCGCTGAGCGTGACCGGCTGGCGCTACCGGGTGTACGCCCAGGCGGTGCGGCACCTGCCGCGCCACCTGGTCGCCACGCGCATGGCCCGCACCCGGCGGCCCCCGGCGGGGGTCTGAGCGGAGGCCCGGCGCCCGCCGGGTGCCGGGCCGGCCGCCGTCAGTCCTCCGTGACCTTGCCGGCCTCGACGCGCAGCCGCCGGGTGGTGCGGACCGCGTCCAGCATCCGGCGGTCGTGCGTGACCAGCAGCAGGGTGCCCTCGTAGGCCTCCAGGGCCGATTCGAGCTGCTCGATGGCCGGCAGGTCGAGGTGGTTGGTCGGCTCGTCGAGGACGAGCAGGTTGACCCCGCGGCCCTGGAGCAGGGCGAGGGCGGCGCGGGTGCGCTCGCCCGGGGAGAGGGTGGCGGCCGGGCGCAGCACGTGCGCGGCCTTGAGGCCGAACTTGGCGAGCAGGGTCCGCACGTCGGCCGGCTCGGTGTCGGGTACGGCGGCGCAGAAGGCGTCGAGCAGGGATTCCTCGCCGAGGAACAGGCCGCGGGCCTGGTCCACCTCTCCGACGAGCACCCCGGAGCCGAGGGCGGCGTCGCCGGAGTCCAGGGGCAGCCGGCCGAGGAGGGCGGCGAGCAGGGTGGACTTCCCGGCCCCGTTCGCGCCGGTGATCGCGACCCGGTCGGCCCAGTCGATCTGGAGGGAGGCGGGGCCGAAGGCGAAGTCCCCGCGGCGGACCTCGGCCTCGCGCAGGGTGGCCACGACGGAGCCGGAGCGGGGGGCCGCGGCGATCTCCATCCGCAGCTCCCATTCCTTGCGGGGCTCCTCGACCACTTCGAGGCGTTCGATCGCGCGCTGGGTCTGGCGGGCCTTGGCGGCCTGCTTCTCGCTGGCCTCGCCGCGCAGCTTGCGGCCGATCTTGTCGTTGTCGGTGGCCTTGCGGCGGGCGTTGCGGACGCCCTTGTCCATCCAGTTGCGCTGCATGAGGGCGCGGCCCTCCAGGGCGGACCGCTTGTCGGCGTACTCCTCGTACTCCTCGCGCGCGTGCCGGCGGGCGGTGGCCCGCTCCTCCAGGTAGGCCTCGTAGCCGCCGCCGTACAGGTTGATCTGCTGCTGGGCGAGATCGAGTTCGAGGACCTTGGTGACGGTGCGGGCGAGGAACTCGCGGTCGTGGCTGATCACGACGGTGCCGGCGCGCAGGCCCGTGACGAACTCCTCCAGGCGCTCCAGCCCGTCGAGGTCGAGGTCGTTGGTGGGCTCGTCGAGCAGGAAGACGTCGTAGCGGGAGAGCAGCAGGGAGGCGAGGCCCGCGCGGGCGGCCTGGCCGCCGGAGAGGGCGGTCATGGGGAGGTCGAGGCTGACGGCCAGGCCCAGGGAGCCGGCGGTCTCCTCGGCGCGCTCGTCGAGGTCGGCCCCGCCGAGGTTCAGCCACCGGTCGAGGGCGGCGGCGTACGCGTCGTCGGCCCCGGGGGTGCCGTCGACGAGCCCCTGGGTGGCCTCGTCGAGCGCGGCCTGCGCGGCGGCCACGCCGGTGCGGCGGGCCAGGAAGGCGCGTACGGACTCGCCGGGGCGGCGGTCGGGCTCCTGGGGCAGGTGGCCGACGGTGGCGGTGGGCGGGGAGAGCCGCAGCTGCCCGTCCTCCGGGGTGTCGAGCCCGGCGAGGAGGCGCAGGAGCGTGGACTTCCCGGCTCCGTTGACGCCGACGAGGCCGATGACGTCGCCGGGGGCGACCACGAGGTCGAGACCGGCGAACAGGGTGCGCTCGCCGTGGCCGGCGGCGAGCTCCTTGGCGACGAGGGTTGCAGTCATGAGGACACCGATCCTACGGCCTGGGGTGTGGCGCCGGAGCAGCGCCGGCCGGGCTCCGGCCGGGCGGGGCCCTGCGGCACGACCGCCGGTGCGGGCATATGCCGGGTCGGGTTCCGGACACCCTTGGCACCCGGCCGGCCCCACCGGGGCCCGGCCAACCGGATGAAGGGGGCAGACCGCCCGGCCCGGCGGCGGGCGGGGGCGATCACGCGGCGGCAAAGTGCGCAGGCCGCGCGCGGCGGGCCGGCCCGGGCGGCGGCGGGTGGCTCCTTTGCACCCACATGGCGATCGTGTGACAGGTGGGGCCATGGACATGACTGGAGCGGGCGCGCGTGAATACGGTCGGACGTATCAACGGCCCCTCATCCTTGGAGCTTTCGTGCACCGCAAAGTCATCGCCCCGAGCGTTCTCGCCGCCTCCCTCCTGCTGGCGATCCCGGCATCCGCGGCCAGCTTCGCTCCCGGCGCCCCGGGCATCGGAGACACCTACTACCCGGCGAGCGGAAACGGCGGATACGACGTCTCGCATTACGATCTGAGGCTGAAGTACCAGCCTGCGACGGACCTCCTGGAGGGCACGGCCACCCTGCTGGCCACCGCGAAGCAGGACCTGTCCCGGTTCAACCTGGACTTCGGCCTGAAGGTGAGCGAGATCCGGGTCAACGGGATCAAGGCGAAGTTCGCCACCTCCGGCGCCCAGGAGCTGGAGGTGACCCCGGCGGTGCCGCTGCCCAAGGGCAAGGCGATCACGGTGGTCGTCAAGTACGCGGGCAAGCCTTCGGAGTTCAAGGTGGACGGCTGGACCGCCTGGCACCGCACCCCGGACGGCGGGGTCGCCGCCCAGGAGCCGGACTCGGCGATCTGGTGGTTCCCCAGCAACGACCACCCGCTGGACAAGGCCACGTTCGACGTCTCGGTGAACGTGCCGGACGGCACCCAGGCCATCAGCAACGGCGTTCTCCAGTCCACGAGTTCGCGACTCGGCTGGACCCGCTACAACTGGCGCTCGAACAAGCCGCAGGCCACGTACCTGGCCACCCTCGCGGTCGGCAAGTTCGAGATCACCACCGACACCACGGCGAACGGCCTGCCGATCCTCAACGCGTACAGCAAGGACCTGGGCGACAACGCGGGCGCCGCGCGGGCCAGCCTGGAGCGGACCGGCGAGGTGGCCGACTGGCTCTCGGAGGTCTTCGGGCCGTACCCCTTCAACGCGCTCGGCGGCTACGTGCCGAACGTGACCAGCGGCTACGCGCTGGAGACCCAGACCCGGCCGTTCTACAGCCCGCGGCAGTTCGCCAACGGCGCGAACGTGCAGGTGGTCGTGCACGAGCTGGCGCACCAGTGGTACGGCGACAGCGTCTCGGTGGACAACTGGAAGGACATCTGGATCAACGAGGGCTTCGCCCGCTACAGCCAGTGGCTGTGGTCGGAGAAGGAGGGCGAGGGCACCGCGCAGGAGCTCGCCGACTGGGCGTACGCCTCCCGTCCGGCCGAGGACCCGTTCTGGCAGGTCAAGCCGGGTGACCCGGGGGCCGAGAACCAGTTCCACGGGGCCGTCTACGACCGCGGGGCGATCGCCCTCCAGGCGCTGCGCAACGAGATCGGGGACGAGAAGTTCTTCGCCGTGCTCAAGGGCTGGCCGACGGAGCGGGCGTACGGCAACGCGAAGGTGGGCGACTTCGTCCGCTACGCCGAGCGGATCTCGGGCAAGCCGCTGGGCGCCCTGTTCGACACCTGGCTGTACACGCCGGGCAAGCCGGCCGTGGGCCCGGTCGTGAAGCCCAACGTGCGCAAGGGCTCGGCGGCCACCCCGTGGTCGGTCGCGGTGCCCTCGAAGAAGCCGGCCAAGGGGGCCGAGCCGAAGTCGTGGAAGAAGATCGCCGCGACGAACACGGTCCACGAGCACTGAGGCCGCTCGTCAACGGGCCCGGGTGGCGGCCCGGGCGGCTCGGGCCGCCCGGGCCACCGGCAGGTACCGCAGCCGCTCCGGCAGCACCGGCACGAGCAGCCGGACGGCGGTGCTGAACCGGCGCAGGCGCCGCTCCTGGGCCGCGCTCCACGAGAGCCCGAGCGCGGCGCGGGCCTCCGGCGGCAGGTAGCCGGTGGTGACGAAGGCCCGCAGGTGGAGGAAGAGGGGCCGGAGCACGGGCCAGGAGGCCTTCAGCAGCAGCCGGAGGGGGAGCGGGCCGGGCCGGGGGCAGGGCAGCGGCACGTCGGTGGCGAGCAGCTCGCGGGCCACCTTGGTCGGCTCGATCTCCTCCGCCAGCATCCGGTGCCAGTAGGGCCAGTACTCCTCGACGGTCTGCGGCATGTCCCGGTCGCGGATGCCGAGGACCCGGCCCACCTGGAGCCACTCCCGGTACAACTGCCGCTGCTGGTCGGGGGTGAAGGGCCGGAAGAGGTAGCGCCCGGCGTAGAGGTAGAGGGGGAAGCCGGTCGCGTGCACCCAGGAGTAGCAGGCCGGGTCGAGGGAGTGGTAGCGGCGGCCGCGGGTGTCGACGCCCTGGATCTCCTTGTGGAGCCGGCGCACCCGGCGGCCCTCCTCGGCGGCCCGGTCCCCTCCGTACACCCACAGCTGCACCGAGGTCAGGGAGCGCTCGCCGCGCCCCCAGGGGTCGGTGCGGAAGACGGAGTACGCGTCCACCCCCGCGCCGATCGCCGGGTGCGCCACCTGGAGGGTGAAGGCGGCGGGCAGCATCAGCAGGGTGCGGACGTCGCCGGCGATGGTCCAGAGCACTCCGCCGGGCGGCGGGGGCACGGGTCCGGGCCTCGGCTCTGCTGCTCCCACCTGGCGCTCCCGTGATCGTTCCGGCCGGTCCCTTCCAGTATGGCCACGGCCCGTCAAGATTCCCGGTGCACGGGTGTTACCCAGAGGTAACTGGGGCTGCTTTGATGGCGCGGTCGATCTTCCCCACAGGACTGCTGGAGATCCCATGCCGCTCGCAGTGAACCGCCGTTCCAGGGCTGCCGCCGCCGTCGCGGCCGTGGCCGCCGCCGCGCTGGCCGCCACCGCCGCACCCGCCTCCGCGGCCCCCGCCGCCGAGGAGGCCGCGACCCCGCGGCTCAGCGTGCTGACGTACAACGTCTTCCTGATGAGCAAGAACCTGTACCCGAACTGGGGCCAGGACCACCGCGCCCGCGAGATACCGAAGACCTCCTTCTTCCAGGGGCGCGACGTGGTCGTGCTCCAGGAGGCCTTCGACAACTCCGCGAGCGACGCCCTCAAGGCGAACGCGGCCGCCCGGTACCCGTACCAGACCCCGGTCGTGGGGCGCAGCAAGGACGGCTGGGACGCCACCGGCGGGGCCTACTCCTCGACCACCCCGGAGGACGGCGGGGTCGCGATCCTCAGCAAGTGGCCGATCGTGCGCAAGGAGCAGTACGTCTACAAGGACGCCTGCGGGGCGGACTGGTGGTCCAACAAGGGCTTCGCGTACGTGGTGCTGGACGTCAACGGCACGAAGGTGCACGTGGTCGGCACGCACGCGCAGTCCACCGACCCGGGCTGCTCGGCCGGCGAGGCGGCGCAGATGCGCAGCCGCCAGTTCAGGAACATCGACGCCTTCCTCGACGCGAAGAACATCCCGGCGGGCGAGCAGGTCATGGTGGCGGGCGACATGAACGTGGACTCCCGCACCCCGGAGTACGCCTCGATGCTCGCGGACGCGGGCCTGGCGGGCGCGGACACCCGCACCGGGCACCCGTACTCCTTCGACACCCGCGACAACTCGATCGCCAACTACCGCTACCCGAGCGACCCGCGCGAGGACCTGGACTACGTGCTGCACCGCGCCGGCCACGTCCGTCCCGCCGGCTGGGACAACAACGTGGTCAAGGAGCAGAGCGCCCCCTGGACCGTCTCCAGCTGGGGCACCTCGTACACGTATGCGAACCTGAGCGACCACTACCCGGTCATCGGCTCCTGACCTCACCCCGCCCGCCGGACCGGTCGCAGCGCCCCCTCGGGGGCTGCGACCGGTCGGCACGGGCAGGTCCCTGCCGTTTCACATCGTTGGTGCGACAGCAATACTGTTGAACCCGAAGCGGAGGATCAGAGAGCGAGGCACAGCCGATGACCAGCCAGGCGCAGGAGCCCGCACTCACCGTGGACGAGCTGGCCGCCCGGGCCGGGGTCACCGTCCGCACCGTACGGTTCTACAGCACGCGCGGCCTGCTGCCCCCTCCCGTGATCGGTCCGAGGCGGGTGGGGCACTACGGGCCCGAGCACCTGTCGCGGCTGGCGCTGATCGAGGAGTTGCAGGTCCAGGGCATGACCCTGTCCGCGATCGAGCGCTACCTGGACGCGCTGCCGGACGATCTGAGCGCGCACGACCTGGCCATCCACCGGGCGCTGGTGGCCAGTTGGGTGCCGGACGCGGCGGAGCAGGTGTCCCGGGAGGAGCTGGAGAAGCGGGCCGGGCGGCCGCTGCCGGACACGGACCTGCGCCGCCTCGCGGCCATGAACGTGATCGCGGAGAGCCCGGAGGGGTACCGGGTGGACCCGGCGCTGCTGCGCCTGGGGGTGGCCCTGCTGGACGTCCCGATCGCCCACGAGACGATCCTCGCGGCCCGCCGGGTGCTGCTGGAGCACGCGCGGGCCACGGCGCACGAGCTGACCCGGCTGTTCCGCGACGAGGTGTGGGGGCCGTTCACCGAGGGCGAGGACGACCCGGAGCGGGTGGAGTCCATGAAGGCCCTGTCGGCGCACATGCAGCCGATGGTGGTGCAGGCGCTGGTCACCGCCTTCCAGCGGTCGCTGAAGGAGGAGCTGCGGGCGGCGTTCACCGCCCCGGAGTAGCACGTACGGGAAGGACCGCCGGGGCGCGAGCGCGCCCCGGCGGTCCTGTCCGTTCCGCAGCGTCCGTGCGGTCGGTGCGGTCGGTGCGGTCAGTCGCGGAAGGTCTCCCCGCGCTCGGCCTTCTCGATCAGCAGGGCGGGCGGGGTGAAGCGCTCGCCGTACGCGGCGGCCAGTTCGCGGGCCCGGGCCACGAAGCCGGCCAGCCCGCCCTCGTAGCCGTTCATGTACTGCATCACCCCGCCGGTCCAGGCCGGGAAGCCGATGCCCATGATGGAGCCGATGTTGGCGTCGGCCACCGAGGTGAGCACGCCCTCCTCGAAGCAGCGGACGGTGTCCAGCGCCTCGGCGAAGAGCATCCGCTCCTTCATGTCCTCGAACGGGATCCCCGCGTCCGGCTTGGCGAAGTGCTCGCGCAGTCCGGGCCACAGGCGGACCCGCTTGCCGTCGGCGTACTCGTAGAAGCCGGCACCGCCGCTGCGGCCGGGGCGCTCGAACTCGTCGACCATGCGGTCGATCACGGCGTCCGCCGGGTGCTCGGCCCAGCTGCCGCCCGCGGCCTCGACGGCCTTGCGGGTCTCGTTGCGGATCTTGCGCGGCAGGGTCAGCGTGAGCTCGTCCATCAGGGAGAGGACCTTGGCCGGGTAGCCGGCCTGGGCGGCCGCCTGCTCGATGGAGGCGGGCTCGATGCCCTCGCCGACCATCGCGACTCCCTCGTTGATGAACTGGCCGATGACCCGCGAGGTGAAGAAGCCGCGGGAGTCGTTGACCACGATCGGGGTCTTGTTGATCTGGCGGACCAGGTCGAAGGCTCGGGCCAGCGCCTCGTCCCCGGTCCGCTCACCCTTGATGATCTCGACCAGCGGCATCTTGTCCACGGGCGAGAAGAAGTGCAGGCCGATGAAGTCGGCCGGCCGCTTGACGCCCTCCGCGAGCCCGGTGATCGGCAGGGTGGAGGTGTTGGAGCACAGCAGCGCGTCCGGGGCGACCACGTCCTGGATCTCCTGGAAGACCCGGTGCTTGAGGCCGGTGTCCTCGAAGACGGCCTCGATGACGGCGTCGCAGCCCGCGAGGTCGGCGGCGTCCGCGGTCGGGGTGATCCGGGCGAGCAGCTCGGCCCGCTTGCCCTCGGTGGTGCGGCCGCGGGAGAGGGCCTTGTCGAGGAGCTTCTCGGAGTACGCCTTGCCCTTCGCGGCGGCCTCGGCGCTGACGTCCTTGAGGACGACCTCGATGCCGGCGCGGGCACAGGAGTAGGCGATCCCGGCGCCCATCATCCCGGCGCCCAGCACGGCCACCTTGCGGACCGCGCGCGGCTCGACGCCCTTCGGGCGGCTGGCACCGGAGTTGACGGCCTGCAGGTCGAAGAAGAACGCCTGGATCATGTTCTTGGCGGTCTGCCCGGTGACCAGCTCGGTGAAGTAGCGTGCCTCGATCACGAGGGCGGTGTCGAAGTCCACCTGGGTGCCCTCGACCGCGCAGGCGAGGATGTTGCGCGGGGCCGGGTAGGGGGCGCCGGCGAGCTGCTTCTTCAGGTTGGCGGGGAAGGCGGGCAGGTTCGCGGCGAACCGCGGGTTGGACGGGGTCCCGCCGGGGATCTTGTAGCCGGGCACGTCCCACGGCTGGTGCGACTCGGGGTGCGCGTCGATGAAGGCGCGGGCCTTGGCGAGCATCTCCTCGGGGGTGGCGGCCAGTTCGTGGACCAGGCCGTTGTCGAGGGCGCGCTGCGGGCTGTACTGGGTGCCCTGGAGGAGGACCTTGAGCAGGGCGTCGGCGATGCCCATGAGCCGTACGGTACGGGTGACCCCGCCGCCGGCCGGGAGCAGGCCGAGGGTGACCTCGGGCAGGCCGATCTTGGAGCCGGGGGCGTCCAGGGCGATGCGGTGGTGGCAGGCGAGGGCGATCTCGTAACCGCCGCCGAGGGCCGCGCCGTTGACGGCGGCGACCACGGGCTTGCCGAGGGTCTCGATGCGGCGCAGGGCGGCCTTGATGGCGGTGCCGGTCTCGAAGGCGACCTGGGCGTCCTCCGGCCGGAGCCGGATCATCTCCTTGAGGTCACCGCCCGCGAAGAAGGTCTTCTTCGCCGAGGTGACGATGATGCCCCGGATGGAGTCCTTCTCGGCCTCGGCCCGGTCGGCGATCGCGGCGATGGACGCCTTGAAGGCCTGGTTCATCGTGTTCGCGGACTGGTTGGGGTCGTCGAGGACGAGGGTGACGACGCCGGTCTCGTCCTGTTCCCAGCGGATCGTGGTGGACTCGCTCATGTTCGCTACTTCCGTGTCAGACGGGTCGGAGAGGGGTCTGGGGATACGGGACGGTCAGATGCGCTCGACGACGGTGGCGACGCCCATGCCGCCGCCGACGCAGAGGGTCACGAGTCCGTAGCGCTTGTCCTGGCGCTCCAGCTCGTCCACGACGGTGCCGAGGATCATGGCGCCCGTCGCGCCGAGCGGGTGGCCCAGGGCGATCGCGCCGCCGTTGACGTTGACCTTGTCCAGCGAGACTCCCATGTCCTTGACGAAGCGCAGCACGACGCCGGCGAAGGCCTCGTTGATCTCGATCAGGTCGATGTCGTCGATGGTCAGGCCGGCCTTGGCGAGGGCCTTGCGGGTGGCCGGGGCGGGGCCGGTGAGCATGATGGTGGGCTCGGAACCGGAGACGGCGGCGGACACGATCCGGGCGCGCGGGGTCAGCCCGTTGCGCTCGCCGGCCTCGCGGGAGCCGATGGCCACGAGGGAGGCGCCGTCCACGATCCCGGAGGAGTTGCCCGCGTGGTGCACGTGGTCGATCTTCTCGATCCAGTGGTACTTCTGCAGGGCGACGGCATCGAAGCCGCCGAGCTCGCCGATGTCGGCGAAGGAGGGCTTCAGCTTCGCGAGGGTGTCGGCGGTGGTGCCGGGGCGGACGAACTCGTCGTGGTCGAGGACGGTCAGGCCGTTGCGGTCGGTGACCGGGACCACCGAGCGGGCGAAGCGGCCGTCCTTGATGGCGGCGGCGGCGCGCTCCTGGGACAGGGCGGCGTACTCGTCCACGTCGCGGCGGGAGAAGCCCTCGATGGTGGCGATCAGGTCGGCGCCGATGCCCTGGGGGACGAAGCCGGTGTCCCAGTTGGTCATCGGGTCGGCGAACCAGGCGCCGCCGTCGGAGGCCATCGGGACCCGGGACATGGACTCGACCCCGCCGGCCAGGACCAGGTCCTCCCAGCCGGAGCGGACCTTGGCCGCGGCCAGGTTGACGGCCTCCAGGCCGGAGGCGCAGAAGCGGTTCTCCTGCACGCCGGCGACCGTGTCGGGCAGGCCCGCGGCGATCGCCGCGATGCGGGCGATGTCCGAGCCCTGGTCGCCGACCGGGCCGACCACGCCGAGCACGATGTCGTCGATCGTGCCCGGGTCCAGCTCCGGGTTGCGCGCGCGCAGGGCGTCGATGAGGCCGACGACCAAGTCGATCGGCTTGGTGCCGTGCAGGGCCCCGTTGGCCTTGCCGCGGCCGCGCGGGGTGCGGATCGCGTCGTATACGTAAGCTTCGGTGCTCACTGGTCAAGCCTTTCGCAGGGCGGGTCTGGGTGGTGGTGGGAGGGGTCAGCCGAGCAGGGAACGGCCGATGATCTCTTTCATGATCTCGGTCGTGCCGCCGTAGATGGTCTGGATCCGGCCGTCGGTGAAGGCGCGCGCGACCCGGTATTCGGTCATGTAGCCGTATCCGCCGTGCAGTTGGAGGCAGCGGTCGGCGACCCGCTTCTGGAGTTCGGTGGCCCACCACTTGGCCATGGAGGCGTGGACGGCGTCGAGTGCGCCCTCGGCGTGCTCGGCGATGCAGCGGTCCAGGAAGGTGCGGGTCACGGCGCACTCGGTGGCCATCTCGGCGATCTCGAAGCGGATGTGCTGGAGCCGGGAGAGCGGCCGTCCGAAGGCCTCGCGCTCCTTCACGTACCCGGTGGTGATCTCCAGCAGGTGCTCGGAGGCGGCGATCGCGGACATCGCGATGCTGAGGCGCTCCTGCGGGAGGTTCGTCATCAGGTGGACGAACGCGCCGTTCGGCTCGCCGAGCAGGTTCTCCTTGGGGACGCGTACGTCGTTGAAGAACAGTTCGGCGGTGTCCTGGGACTTCTGGCCGATCTTGTCGAGGTTGCGGCCGCGCTCGAAGCCCTCCGCGCCCCGTTCGACGACGAGCAGGGACAGGCCGTGGGCCCCGCCCTCGGGGGTGGTGCGGGCGACCACGATCACGAGGTCGGCGAGGATGCCGTTGGAGATGAACGTCTTGGAGCCGTTGAGGAGCCAGTGGTCCCCGCGGTCCTCGGCGGTGGTCCGGATGCCCTGGAGGTCGGAGCCGGCGCCCGGCTCGGTCATGGCGATCGCGGTGATGGTCTCGCCACTGCAGAAGCCGGGCAGCCAGCGGCGCTTCTGCTCCTCCGTGGCGAGGGAGGTGAGGTAGGGGCCGATGATGTCGTTGTGCAGGCCGAGGGCGAGGCCCGGGGTGCCGGCGCGGGTGAACTCCTCGGCGAGGACGGCGGCGTAGCGGAAGTCGGTGTTGCCGCCGCCTCCGTACTCCTCGGGCACGGCCAGCCCCAGCAGGCCCTGCCGGCCCGCCGCCCGCCAGGCCTCCCGGCTGACGATGCCCTCCTGCTCCCACCGCTCGTAGTGGGGCAGCACCTCCTTGGCGAGGAAGGTGCGCACGGTCTCGCGGAACGCCTCGTGGTCCGCGTCGAAGATCTGCCGTTTCATCGGTCCTCCGCCGTCCTGTCGAGTGCGGGGACCGCCCAGTCCCGGGCCACCTCCGCGGTGTCTGCTCCGGGCTGCGCCGGCCCGCGGTGCACGCTCCCGGGGGTCCGCGAGAAGCGGGGTGCGGGGGCCGGCTGGGTGATGCCGCCGAAGTCGGTGAAGGTGCCGCGGGCGGCCAGGTGCGGGTGGCCGGGGGCCTCGCGCAGCGAGAGCACGGGTGCCACGCAGGCGTCCGAGCCCTCGAACACGGCCGTCCACTCCTCCCGGGTACGGGTGCGGAACGCGGCGGCGACGGCCTCGCGGAGCTCCCCCCAGCGGGCGAGGTCCTTGCGGGCGGGGGCCGTGTCCCCGATGCCGAGCCGACCGGTGAACTCCTCGTAGAACTGCTGCTCCAGGGCGCCGACCGCCATGTACTGGCCGTCGGAGGTCTCGTACGTCCCGTAGAAGGGGCAGCCGCCGTCCAGCAGGTTGGCCCCGCGGCGGTCCTGCCAGCCGCCGGCGGCGAGCATGCCGTGGATCATCGCGGTGAGGTGGGCGGTGCCGTCGACGATCGCGGCGTCCACGGTCTGCCCGGCGCCGGTGGCCCGGGCGTGCTGGAGGGCCGCGAGCACGCCGATGACCAGGTAGAGGGAGCCGCCCGCGTAGTCCCCGACCAGATTGGCGGGGACGGCCGGGGGCTCTCCCGGGTTGCCGATCATGCCCAGGGCCCCGGTGACGGCGATGTAGGCGATGTCGTGGCCGGCCCGCGGGGCGAGCGGGCCCTCCTGGCCCCATCCGGTCATCCGGCCGTAGACGAGCCGCGGGTTGCGGGCCCGGCAGTCTTCGGGGCCGACCCCGAGCCGCTCGGCGACCCCCGGCCGGAAGCCCTCGATCAGGATGTCGGCCCGTTCGGCCAGGTCGAGGACGGTGGCGGCGCCCCCGGGGGCCTTGAGGTCCACGAGTACGGACCGCTTGTTCCGGTTGGTGACGTCGTACGCGGGGTTGATCGCGAGCCCGCCGCCGCCCGGCCGGTCCACCCGGACCACGTCCGCGCCCAGGTCGGCCAGGAGCATGGCGGCGAACGGACCGGGCCCGATGCCCGCCAGCTCGACCACCCGTACGCCCGCCAGCGGGCCGCCGGTCCCGGTCCGGGGCCCGCTCCCGTGCCCTGCCACTGCCATCGAGCCCCCAGGTAGCCAGGTATGTGACACAACTGATGTAACACCGGTGATGCTAGGAACGCGTTCCACTCAGCACAAGCCCCTGGGCGAGCAAGCGCTTAGCCGTTTTCGGCCGCGGGGGTGCGGCGGGCCGTCGGACCCGGGGCCGGGGCCGCTCCCGGCCCGGCTACTCCCCCGCCGTACGGGCGTCGAGCTCCTTGATCAGGCTCTTGAGGGCCACGGACCGGTAGCTCTCCTCCACCCACTCGCACAGCAGCTCCACCGGCGGCGCCCCCTTCTCCCCCAGCGGCACGGACACCCACCCGGCCCGGCCGAGCCCGTACCCGGTCGGCTCGGCGCCGGGCGAGCCCATCGCGTGCTCGTGCACGTCCTCGTCCTTGAGCTTCACGGACAGTCCGGGCGGATTCGGACCGTCCGCGTTCCCCAGGAACACGAAGATCTTCTTGTTGACCTTGACCACGCAGTCCTCGGGCCCCCACGGGAATTCCTCCGCCGCACCCGGCAGATCGAGGGCGAATGCCCGTACTTGCTCCCACTTGCGGACGGCATTCTTCACCGGCGCACCTCCCTGGTCTCACGGGCAGCCGGCACTCACGCTAGCCTCGGCCACCGACAACAGCCGGGAGGAGCGGGGATGAACAGACCGGACGGGCCCGAACGGGCCTATGACGTGGTGCTTTTCGGGGCCACGGGCTTCGTGGGCGAGCTGGTCGCCGAATACCTCGCCGAGCACGCCCCGGCCGACTGCCGCTGGGCGCTGGCCGGGCGCAGCACGGCGAAGCTGGAGCAGCTGCGCGAGCGGCTGGCCGAGCGCCACGCCCGGTGCGCGAAGCTGCCGCTGCTGGCCGCGGACGCCGGGGACCCGGCCGCGATGCGGGAGCTGGCGGCCTCGGCGCACGTCGTGGCCACGACGGTCGGCCCGTACGTCTGGTACGGGGAGGAGCTGGTCGCCGCCTGCGCCCGGGCCGGGACGGACTACGTGGACCTGACGGGCGAGCCGGAGTTCGTGGACCGGATGTTCCTGCGGTACGACGCGCGGGCCCGGGAGACCGGGGCCCGTATCGTGCACGCCTGCGGTTTCGACTCGGTGCCGCACGACCTCGGGGTCCTGTTCACGGTGCGGCAGCTCCCGGAGGGCGTGCCGCTGCGGGTGGACGGGTTCGTCCGGTCCAACGCCCTGTTCTCGGGCGGCACCTTCGCCTCGGCGCTGACCGCGATGGGACGCGGCCCGCAGGCCCTGCGGGCGGCCCGGGAGCGGCGCCTGCACGAGCCGCGGCTGCTCGGCCGCCGGGCCAGGGCCCCGCTCGGGGCCCCGCACTTCAGCCGCGAGACGGGGACCTGGGCGCTGCCGCTGCCCACCCTGGACCCGCAGGTCGTCGCCCGGTCCGCGACCGCGCTGGAGCGCTACGGGCCGGACTTCCGCTACCGGCACTTCGCGTCCGTGGAACGGCTGCCGATGGCGCTGGGCGGCGCGGCGGCGGTGGGGGCGACGGCCGCCCTGGCCCAGGTGCCGGCGGCGCGGCGGTGGCTGATGGACCGGTGGGAGCCGGGTTCGGGGCCCGATGCGCAGCGGCGGGCGCGCAGCTGGTTCACCGTGCGGTTCGTGGGCGAGGGCGGTGGCCGGCGGGTGTTCACGGAGGTGTCCGGCGGGGACCCCGGCTACGGGGAGACGGCCAAGATGCTGGCCGAGTCGGCCCTGTGCCTGGCGTACGACGAACTGCCCGCGACCGCGGGCCAGGTGACCACGGCGGTGGCCATGGGCGAGGCGCTCACCGAGCGGCTGCGGGGCGCCGGGATCCGCTTCCGGGTGGCGGCGCGCCGGTAGCGGGGCCGGGCGGGCGCCCGGGCGGGGCGCCCGCGGCCGGGGCCCGCGGCCCGGGTCCGTACGGGTGCCGGCCCGCGGTGCCGGTCTCAGCCGAGGGCCTCGCGCAGGGCGCGGCGGCAGAGCGAGTCGGCCTGCCGGGTGGTCTCCGGGATCCGGAAGCGGGGGCTCAGGGCCAGCGTGTGCGCGCAGGCGTTGTCCAGGGAGACCCGGTGCCCGACGGACACGTAGACGGGCTTCACCCCGCGCTGGGTGCGCAGGGCCCGGCCCACCTCGGCCCCGTCGGGGCCGAGCAGCGGCGAGCCCTCGCCGCGCTCCTCGCCGGGGGGCTCGTACCGGAAGGTGAACGGGTTCTTCGCGACGCCGATCGTGGGCAGGCCGGTGACCACGCCGAGGTGGCTGGCCAGTCCGAACCCGCGGGGGTGGGCGATGCCGTAGCCGTCGCAGACGACGAGCCCGGGGGCCGAGCCGAGCGCGTCGAGGGCGGCGAGCACGGTGGGCAGTTCCCGGAAGGCGAGCAGCCCGGGCACGTAGGGGAAGCTGACGTGGCCGACCGCGGTGGCCTCTTCCACGGTCTCCAGGGTGGCCGCGTCGAGGACCACGGCCGCGGCGGCGACCAGGTCGCGCTCGTCGTCGTAGGCCACGTCGACTCCGGCGACGAGCCCGGCTCCGGGCGGCGGTCCGGGCTGGTCCCGGACGACCCGGGTGCGGAGTTCGTCCTGTACCGCCCGGGCCTCGGCCTCGTCGGCGGGGGTTTTCACACTCGTCATGGTGGGTCCGAGAGTAGCCTGACGATCATGTTTGTCATGGAGTTGACCTACACCGCCCCGATCGAGGCCGTCGAAGAGCAGCTGGACGCCCACATGGCCTGGCTCGAACGCTATTACGCCTCCGGGGTGTTCCTCGCCTCGGGCCGCAAGGTGCCGCGGGACGGCGGCATGATCCTCGCGGCCGGGATCTCCCGCGAGGAGGCGGAGCGGATCGCGGAGGAGGATCCGTTCACGGTGGCGGGCGTGTGCGCGTACCGGATCACGGAGTTCATCGCGTCGAAGACCTCGGCCGACCTGTCCGCCGTCCGCGAGACCTTGCGCACCTGAGCGCGCGGGGCCCCGGGTCGGCGTTCCGGGGCCCCACGCAGGCCGGCGCACCCGCAGCGCGGGCGACCTAGCGGTGCAGGCGGGCGATGCGGCCCTTCTCGCCGGAGGCCCAGCAGGAGCCGTCCGCGGCGCAGTCCACCGTGTCGAACGAGCCCGCGTCCACGGTGCGCCAGCTGCGGCCGCCGTCGGTGGTGAGGTCCGTGCCGGTCGGCCCGACGGCCAGGGCCGCGCCGCGCCCGTACGGCAGCCAGGCCGCGCCCGAGCGGTAGGCGGGCGGCGGGGCCGCCGCGGCGTTCCAGGCGCGGCCGCCGTCGCCGGTGGCCGCGGCCGCCCGGGGCGAGGCCTGGTCGGCGCGGTAGTCCCCGCCGACCGCTATCCCGTGCCGGCGGTCACGGAAGGCGAGGCCGAAGACCCCCTTGGCGCCCTCCCCGGCGGGGATGGTGGTGTCGGTTGCGGTCCAGTTCAGGCCGCGGTCGGAGGTGTGCAGGACGCGCGCGGTGGCGCCGCCGCCCGTGGCCAGCCACGCATCGCGCGGCCCGGCGCTCACCAGGCACTGGCCGCTGGCGGCGAATCCGGCCTCGCCGGGCAGGGCTGCGGGCATGCCGGCGTCCGGCAGCACCTTCCAGGAGCGGCCGCCGTCGGCCGTGGCGAGGATCCGGAACTTCCCGTCCACCGGGTCGCTCACGGCCAGCCCGTGGCGGCGGTCGAAGAAGGTCAGGCAGTCGTAGAAGGCCCGCGGGTCGGGGTTGCGGAAGCTCTCGGTCCAGGTGGCCCCGCCGTCCTCGGTGCGCAGCACCCGGGAGTCCTCGCCCTCTCCGATGGAAAGGGCCACCGCCCGCCGGGAGTCGAAGGCCTCGATGTCGCGCAGTTCCAGCCCGGCCGCCTGGGGCGGGGAGACGTTCCGCCAGCTGCGGCCGCCGTCGGTGGTGCGCAGGACGGTGCCCTTGGATCCGGACACCCAGGCCGTGCTGCGGCTCACCGCGGCCAGCCCGCGGAAGCGCGCGTCCGTGCCGCTGCCCTGGAGCTCCCAGCGGAGTTCAGGCCGCCCGCCCCGTCCGGCTCCGCCGGAGCCCTCGTCCGCCTGGGCCGCGGGAACCGCGAGGGCCCCCGTCAGCACTGCCGCGCACATGCCAACCGCCAGAAGTCTCATGGCGCGGGAAGCTAACGCACCCCGGTGATCGCCGTCCAGAGTGCGGACGGCGCCCCGCAGCCGACGGAGCAGCGAGATCCGGCCCTTCTCGAACCAGTCCCCCGAACCGGCAACCGGCTCCCCAACTGGGGGGAAACGATCACGCTGAGCTACCGGACCACCGGTTTTCCGCCATCCGGTGACGCAGGTCACGCCCCCGGCGTGTGCACGGATCCGGCCGTTCCTGCGTCTACCCAGATGCCCTACTGATCCGCCGCAAGGGAGCAGGCCATGATCACCGTCATCGAGCAAGCAGTACAGGCCCGGCTGGTCGCGACCGCCCCCAAGGTCGAGTCCGTTCCGGTCACGCTCTGCTACGACCGGTCCGACCCGTTCGCGGTCCGCATGGCCTTCCCCGCCCCCGCCACCCTCGAAGGCATCGAGGTCTCGTGGACCTTCGGGCGGGAGCTCCTGGAGACGGGGATCGAGCGCTCGACCGGCATGGGCGACGTGCGCGTGCGCCCGTACGGCGCCGGCCGCACCGTCATCGAGTTCCACGCCCCCGAGGGCATGGCCATCGTGCTGATGGAGACCGCCGAGCTGGAGGGCTTCCTGCACCGGGTCGCCGCGGTGGTCCCGCCCGGCATGGAGCACCTGTACGTGGACATGGACGCGGACCTCGCGGAGCTGCTGCGCGACACCCTCTGACCGGCGCCCTCCCCGCCGACCCCGCCCGAAGGACATCCGGCCCGGCCCGGACCGACCCGCCGCACCCGCGGGACAAATGGTTTGCGGACCGGGCGGCCGCCCTCTTACCGTCGACGACGGCTCTGCTGTCGTCGATCGGAGAAGTCCGTTGCTCTTGAGGCCTTGAGACACCGCCGGTGTCTCCACGTGTTGCCCGTAGTCACACGCAACCGGAGGCCTCCATGTCTCGATCTTCCGGCGCTTTCGCCGGCTCTCCTTCCGCCCCCGCTTCCGTCACCTGCTCCGCCCTGGGCTTCGAATGGCCCGACGGCACCCCGGTCTTCGAGGACCTGCAGCTGGCGATCGGCCCCGGCCGCACCGGCCTGGTCGGCCTCAACGGGTGCGGGAAATCCACTCTCCTCAGGCTCCTCGCGGGCGAACTCGCCCCCACCGAGGGGCAGGTGACGGCCGCCGGCTCGGTCGGCCACCTCCCGCAGGACCTCACTCTCGACACCTCGCTGCGCGTGGACGCCGCCCTGGGCATCGACTCCGTACGGGCCGCCCTGCACGCCATCGAGGCGGGCGAGACCAACGAGGAGCACTTCGCCGCGGTCGGCGACGACTGGGACGTCGAGGAGCGCGCCCGCGCCACCCTCGACCAGCTCGGCCTGGGCCGGATCGGCCTGGACCGCACCGTGGGCGACCTCTCCGGCGGGGAGTCCGTCCTGCTGCGGCTGGCCGCCCTGCTGCTGCGCCGGCCGCAGGTCCTGCTGCTCGACGAACCCACCAACAACCTGGACCTGCGGGCCCGGCAGCGGCTGTACGACGCGGTCGAGGCCTGGCCGGGCGTGCTGGTCGCGGTCAGCCACGACCGCGAACTCCTGGAGCGCGTCGACCAGATCGCCGAGCTCCGCGAGGGCCGGGTGCGCTGGTTCGGCGGCAACTTCTCCGCGTACGAGCAGGCATTGGCGGCCGAGCAGGAGACCGCCGAACGGCTGGTGCGGGTCGCCGAGGCGGACGTGCAGCGGCAGCAGCGCGAACTCGCCGAGGCCCAGGGCAGGCTGGCCCGCCGCAAGCGCTACGGCCAGAAGATGTGGGACCAGAAGCGCGAACCCAAGATCGTCATGGGTGCGCGCAAGCGGCAGGCCCAAGTCGCGGCCGGCAAGCACCGCATCCTGCACGAGGAGCGGCTCGCCGAGGCCCGCGAGCGGCTCGGCCAGGCGGCCGGGGCGGTGCGCGACGACGCCGAGATCCGCGTGGAACTGCCCGCCACGCTGGTGCCGTCGGGCCGCGAGGTGCTGACCCTGCGCGGCCTGTCCCTCGTCCACGGCCCGGGGGTGCCCGCGGTGCCGGAGGCCTGGGAACTGCGCGGGCCGGAGCGGATCGCCCTGGTGGGCCGCAACGGTGCGGGCAAGACCACGCTGCTGCGCACGCTGGCCGGGGAGCTGGCCCCGGCGGCGGGCGAGGCGGAGGTCCACGTGCCGCTGCGCTACCTCCCCCAGCGGCTCGACCTCCTCGACGGGGAGCTGTCGGTCGTGGCGAACGTGGCCGCAGCGGCACCGGGCAGGACGAACAACCAGATCCGCGCGCAGCTGGCCCGCTTCCTGTTCCGGGGCGCGCGGGCGGACCGGCCGGCCGGGACCCTGTCGGGCGGCGAGCGGTTCCGCGCCACGCTGGCGGCCCTGCTGCTCGCGGACCCGGCGCCGCAGCTGCTGATGCTCGACGAGCCGACCAACAACCTGGACCTGGCGAGCGTCCGGCAGCTGACCGCGGCGCTGGGGGCGTACCAGGGGGCGCTGATCGTGGCCAGTCACGACCTGCCGTTCCTGGAGTCGGTCGGGATCACGCAGTGGCTCCTGCTGGACGGGGAGTTGCGCACGAGTTCCCGCGAGGAGGTCGGGGACCTGATGCGAACCGGGTGAGGGCCGAGGGTGCCGTAGTCCCCTCGCCCGAGGTCGCCGCGTGTGAAACTTGCACTACCGAACGTAGCGCCATGAGGTGCACAGTGCTACTACTTGGGTGGCTACGTGAGGTTTTCTCATGCCATGTCGGGCGTGGGGTGCGGTTTCCACGCGGCCCGCGACCGAGGAAAGGGGGACACGTGCCGCCCAGGAGCAGCCCGACCGCACGGCAGCAGCGCCTCGGCAGCGAACTGCGCAAACTGCGCGAGCAGTCGGGCATGACGGTGCAGCAGGCCGCGGCCCTCCTGGGCGTCGACCGGACCCGGATCCCGAACATCGAGTCGGGTCGGATCGGGATCACCGCCCAGCGGGTCCGCACCCTCGCCTTCAACTACGACTGCCCGGACACCGCCCTGGTGGACGTGCTGGCCGCGATGACCCAGGAGCGCGAGAAGGGCTGGTGGGAGGAGCACCGCGGAATGCTGCCGCCCGCCCTCCTCGACATCGCCGAACTGGAGCACCACGCCGTCGCGTTGCACACGGCCGTGACCACGCACATACCGGGACTGCTCCAGACGGAGGACCACGCGCGGGCGGTGTTCGACACCGCGGATCCGCCGCTGCCCGAGCCGGACTTCCGGGCCCGGATGGCCCTGCGCATGTCCCGCCGGAGGATCTTCGACCGCGACCGCCCGCCGCAGTACGAGGCGGTGGTCCACGAGGCCGCGCTGCGCATGCAGTTCGGCGGGCCGAAGGTGGCCCGGGCGCAGTTGGAGCACATCCTGGAGCAGTCCGAGCGGCCCCACACCACGCTGCGGGTGATCCCCTTCGAGGCGGGCGGCTTTCCCGGGGCCGGCCAGGCCTTCACGTACGCGGCGGCCTCGATAGCCCAGCTCGACACCGTACAGCTCGACACCTCGCACGGCTCGATGCTCCTGGACTCGGACATGAAGCTGAGGCGGTACCGGGGGCTGCTGGAGAGGCTGCGCCGGCTGGCCCTGCCGGAAGGCGCCTCGCGCGAGTTCGTGCACCGCGTGGCGCGGGAGTTGTGACCGCGCCGCCCGCGACCGCCACCGCGACCGCCACCGTCACCGTCACCCGGAAACCCGAGGAGAGACGAGACCAGATGAGCATGCGTACGAGCCCCATCGCCTGGGACGATGCCTTCTGCAGCGAGGGGGCCAACTGCTTCCGCTTCGGCCGGGACGCCGACGGCCGGGCATACATAGGCACCACCCAGTCCCCGCTCTACGTCACGGATTCGATCGACGCGCTCCGGGCCCTGATCACCGCGGTCAAGGCGGGGGCGGCGGACCACCTGCTGGCCCCCTGGACGGGTGCACCGTCCGGCCGGGAACCGTCTGGCGGGGACCCGGCCGCGGCGTGATGATGGGCACCGGCCCACTCCCGGACCCAGGAGCCGCGCGGTGCCCAGCAGAAGAGCCCTGATCCGCCGCCCCGGCCCGCGCCTCGCGGAGGGGCTCGTCACCCACGTCGAGCGCAAGTCCGTCGACCCGGACCTCGCCCTGCACCAGTGGGAGGCGTACGGGCAGGCGCTGCGCGACCACGGCTGGGAGACGGTCGAGGTCGCACCGGCCGAGGACTGCCCGGACGCCGTCTTCGTCGAGGACGCCGTCGTGATGTTCCGCAACGTCGCCCTGATCACCCGGCCGGGCGCGGAGTCCCGGCAGCCGGAGACCGCCGCGGTCGAGGAGGCGGTGGCCGGGCTCGGCTGCTCGGTGAACCGGGTCCGGGCCCCGGGCACCCTCGACGGCGGCGACGTCCTCAAGATCGGCGACACGGTGTACGTCGGCCGCGGCGGCCGGACCAACGCGGCCGGGGTGCAGCAGCTGCGGGCCGCCTTCGAGCCGCTGGGGGCGAAGGTGGCCGCGGTGCCGGTGAGCCGGGTGCTGCACCTGAAGTCCGCCGTGACGGCGCTCCCCGACGGCACGGTGATCGGTCACCCGCCGCTGGTTGACACCCCTACCGCTTTCGGGTCATTCCTGCCCGTGCCGGAGGAGGCGGGGGCGCACGTGGTGCTCCTCGGCGGGGACCGGCTGCTGATGGCGGCCAGTGCGCCGCGCAGCGCCGAGCTGTTCGCCTCGCTCGGCTACCGGCCGGTACCGGTGGACATCTCGGAGTTCGAAAAACTCGAAGGGTGCGTGACATGCCTCTCGGTCAGGTTGCGTGAGCTCCACACATAACGGTGCGTAGCCGGACATTCCCAGGACGGGGCTTGGCGGGCCCTGACGCCGGGCTTAACCTACGGTCTCGTAACCTACGAAGCCGTAAGTATCGGCCGGCCCCCTGGAGTACCCGTGACCATCACCTCTCCCCACCTCGGCAGCTCGGAGGCGTGGACGGACGCCAAGCTGCTGTTCGCGCTGGAAGAGGTGGTCGAGAAGGAGCTCAACCGCCACCTGAAGGTGACCAAGGACTGGATGCCGCACGAGTACGTGCCGTGGGGCGACGGGCGGAACTTCCCGGGCTTCTTCGAGGACGGCGAGGCCTGGGACCCGTCCCAGTCCAAGGTCACCGACATCGGCAAGATCGCGCTGGTCGTCAACCTCCTCACCGAGGACAACCTGCCCAGCTACCACCACGAGATCGCCACGCTCTTCGGCCGTGACGGCGCCTGGGGCACGTGGGTGCACCGGTGGACCGCGGAGGAGGGCCGGCACGGCATCGTGATGCGCGACTACCTGCTCGCCTCGCGCGCCGTGGACCCGGACAAGCTGGAGCAGTTCCGCATGGCGCACATGTCGGAGGGCTTCGAGTCCGACAACCGCCACTCGATGCTGCACTCGGTGGCGTACGTGGCCTTCCAGGAGCTGGCCACGCGCATCTCGCACCGGAACACCGGGCACCAGTCCGGCGACCCGGTCTGCGACCGGATGCTGGCGCGCATCGCGCAGGACGAGAACCTGCACATGGTCTTCTACCGCAACCTGCTCGGCTCCGCCTTCGAGCTGGCCCCGGACCTGACCATGCAGGCGGTCCGCGACGTGGTCGTCAACTTCCGGATGCCCGGACACGGCATGCCCGGCTTCGAGCGGGCCGCCGCGCAGATGGCCATCGGCGGCATCTACAACCTGCGCATCCACCACGACGACGTGATCTCGCCGGTGCTGCGGTTCCTGAAGGTCATGGACATCGACGGGCTCGGCCCGGAGGGCCGGCAGGCCCAGGAGGAGCTCGGGCTCTACATGGCCGGCCTCGACAGCGAGGCCCGGAAGCTGGACGAGCGCCTCGCGGCGCGGGCGGCCCGGGTCGCGGCCCGGGGCAACCCGCCGAAGAAGGCCTGACGGCCGAAGGCCTGACGGCCGGGGCGGACGGGGCGGGGCCGGGACCGGGCGGACGGGTCGTGGCACGGGTCCGCGTCCGCAGCGGGTCCGTTCACGTGAGCGGCCCGATCGGGTAAGCGGTCCGATCGGGTAAGCGGTCCGTTCGCGTGGGACCCCCTCCCGGCGGACGTGCGGGTGCTGCCGGCGGGCGGGTCCGGCGGACGTACGGGTCCTACCGACGTGCGGGTCCTACCGACGTGCGGGTCCTGCCTACCTGCGGGTCCTGCCGACCTGCGGGTCCGGCGGCCGTGCGGGGCCTATCGGCGTGCGGTCCGGCAGACGTGCGAGGCCGCCGGCCGGTCCCGGTGCGGAGGGGGCCGATGGACGGGGACCGGCCCGCCGTGCGCATCAGCGGCGGCGCAGCAGCTGCCGTTCCTGCTCGGACAGGCCGCCCCACACCCCGAAGCGCTCGTCGTTGGCGAGGGCGTACTCCAGGCAGGCGGCGCGGCCCGGGCAGGCCGCGCACAGCCGCTTGGCCTCCCGTACCGACGTGCCCGGCTCCGGGAAGAAGAACTCCGGGCCGGTCTGCGCACACAGCGCTCCCAGCTGCCAGTCCTGCTCGGACAGGACGGTCGTTGCAGTCGGCGCGATCCTGTCGGCGGTGGCGGTCGCGGCGGTCGTCTTCATCGGCATGACCGCAGCATGACGCGCGTCGATATACATCCGATCAACGCGCATTCAACGGCCCGTCCGCGGCCCGTTTCAGCCCCCGGCCGGGGGCGCACTCGTGATCACCGCGAACCGCGCCCCGTAGGGGTCGGCCAGCTTCGCGAAGCGTCCCACCCCCTCCATGGACACCGGGGTCATCCGGACCTTCCCGCCCAGCTCCTCGGCCTGCGCCGCCGTGACGTCGCAGTCGGCCACCTCGAAGTACGGGGTCCAGTACGGCGAGGACGCGTCCTCCACGGGGTCCGAGCCGATCGGCACCAGCCCGCCGAAGGCCGCCTCCGCGGGCGCGCGCCCCGGCCGGACCGTCGTGTACGAGCCGCCCGCGGAGGCGGTCTCGGTGATCTCCCAGCCGAACACCGACCGGTAGAACGCGCCCGCGGCGGCCACGTCGCGGGTGTAGAGCTCGGTCCAGCACATGGCCCAGACCGCGGTCACCGCCGCCAGGCCGCGGCCGCGCACCGGCTGCCAGGAGGCGAACGCCACCCCGCCCGGGTCGGCGAACACCGCCATCCGGCCGAGGTCCTGCACGTCCGCCGGCTCGTACAGGACGGCCCCGCCGGCCCCGCGCACGGCCGCGGCGGTGGCGTCGACGTCGGAGCTCTGGAAGTAGACCGTCCAGCCGGGCAGCGCCTGCCCGGCGGTCAGGGCGATCCCGCCGGCGACGGTCTTCCCGCCGGAGCGGAACAGTCCGTAGCCCTCGGTCTCCGGCCCGCCCGGCTCGAATTCCCAGCCGAAGAGCCCGCCGTAGAAGGCGCTCGCGCCGTCCGGGTCGGGGGTGCCGAGATCCACCCAGTCGGGGGCACCGTCGACGTAGTCCGTGGTGAGCATGCCGCTCCTCCTCCGCTCCGGCCGGATCGGGCCCCCGCCCTTCGAGTCTGGCACCGGGGAGGCGCCGTGCACCCGGCGGAGCGGATCCCGGGCGTGGCGCGCGGGGAAACCGTACGACCGTCCGTTCAGTAGAATGGGCGGATGACTGACGGGCGCATCGAGCGCGGCAACCAGACCCGCAGGCTCGTCCTCGACCACACCATGCGGATCGCCTCGGCCGAGGGCCTGGAGGGGCTGTCCCTGGGGAAGATCTCCACCGATCTGGGGCTCAGCAAGAGCGGGGTGTTCGCCCTGTTCGGCTCGAAGGAGAGCCTCCAGCTGGAAACCGTACGGGCCGCCGTGGCGCTCTTCGTCGACCACGTCGTACGGCCGCTGCGCGGCGAGCCGGCCGAGGCCGCGAAGGCCTGGCGGCTGTGCGAGCTGTGGCTGGCCTACTCGGGCCGCCGCATCTTCCCGGGCGGCTGCTTCTTCTACGCGGCCTCGGCGGAGTTCGACTCCCGGCCGGGTCCGGTACGCGACGAGATCGCGAAGGTCCGGACGGACTGGAGCCGGTACATGGAGCGCACGCTGGACGAGGCCCGGCTCGCGGGCGGTCTCACGGCGGATCTGGACGTGCCCCAGCTCGCCTTCGAGATCATCGCGTTCATGGAGCACGCGAATGCGCTGTCCGTGCTGCACGAGGATCCCGCCGTGTACCGGCGGGCCGCGACCGGCATCCTCACCCGCCTCCGCGCGGCCGCCACCGACCCGTCCCTCCTCCCCGAACACCCCCCACTCCCGGAGACGTTCACAGCCCCTCCGGCGCTTGAGGCCCGGGTCCGGGCAGAGCCCGACGACCCGGCAACCCCCAGCCCCGCCGGCGCTTGAGGCCCGGGTCCGGGCAGAGCCCGACGACCCGGCAACCCCCAGCCCCGCCGGCGCTTGAGGCCCGGGTCGGGGCAGAGCCCGGTGACCCGGCCAAACCCAGCCTCGCCGGCGTTTGAGGAGCGGGTCCGGGCGGAGCCCGGTGCCCGGCGCCAGCCGGGTTGCCTTGGGGCTCCGCCCCAAACCCCGCTCCTCAAAAGCCGGAGGGGCTGGAAGTTGCGCCCGGACAACGCCGAAACCGGAACCCGAGGCCACCAGACGAGGCGCGCCAAAAACCAGCCCCGCCGGCGCTTGAGGCCCCGGTCCGGGCAGAGCCCGGTGACCCGGCCAAACCCAGCCCCTCCGGCGCTTGAGGAGCGGGTCCGGGCGGAGCCCGGTGCCCGGCGCCAGCCGGGTTGCCGGGGGGGGGGGGGGGGGGGGGGGGGGGGGGGGGGGGGGGGGAGAAGGGGGGGGGGGGGGGGTGGGTGGAT
>NZ_JBVIDV010000011.1:0-121 GCF_055572195.1 Streptomyces sp. NPDC030809 | reverse complement strand
CTTTTTTTCCTTGCCCCCTTCCCCCCCCCCCCCCCCCCCCTGCCCGGCGCCAGCCGGGTTGCCTTGGGGCTCCGCCCCAAACCCCGCGCCTCAAACGCCGGCGAGGCTGGATTTTGCCCCC
>NZ_JBVIDV010000010.1:166316-262555 GCF_055572195.1 Streptomyces sp. NPDC030809 | reverse complement strand
CCCCCCCCCCCCCCCCCCCCCCCCCCCCCCCCCCCCCCCCCCCCCCCCCCCCCCCCCCCCCCCCCCCCCCCCCCCCCCCCCCCCCCCCCCCCCGCCGCCCTCCGCACCGCCCTCGGCACCGCCCCCCGCACCGTCCTCGGCGCCCTCGGCGCCATCGGCGCCCGCCGGCTCCGCCATCCGCCGGTGCTGCGCCGCCTTCACCCGGTCGGGCAGCACCCGGTTGGCCATTCCCTGGATCCTGGTCTTGACCGAGCCGGCCACCACCTTGTCCTTGCCGGCCATCATCGCGTCGAAGCCCTGCTCGGCCACCTGTGCCGGGTCGTCCTTGGGCCCGCGGCCGACCTTCGTGTCCAGCATGTCGGCGCGCTCGAAGAACTCGGTGTCCGTCGGGCCCGGCATCAGGGAGGTGACGGTGACCCCGGTGTCCTTCAGCTCGTTCTGCAGCGCCTGGGCGAACGACTGGAGGAAGGACTTGCTTCCGTTGTAGACGGCCTGGAAGGAGCCGGGCATCGTGGACGCGATCGACGAGGTGATCAGCAGCCGCCCGGCCCCGGCCGCCACCATGCCGGGCAGCAGCCGCTTGGCCAGGTGGACGGTGGAGGTGATGTTGAGGTCGATGATCTCCCGGTCGTCGGCCAGATCGGTCTCCACGAACGGGCCGCCCTGACCCACCCCGGCATTCAGCGCCGCCGCGGCCACCGGCCTGTCCAGTGCGGCGATTTCGCGCCAGAGGTGCTCCACGCCGTCCGGTCCGGTGAGGTCGGCCCGTACCGCGCGCACCTCGGCGCCCAGGCCGCGCAGGGCGTCGGCGGCCCCCGCGAGCTCCTCGTCCTCGGCGGTGACCAGCAGGTCGAAGCCGTGCAGGGCGAACTGCCTGGCCAGCTCGAAACCGATGCCGCTGGAGGCACCGGTGACGACTGCCAGGGACTCGTTCCCGGCCATGGTGCTGCGCCCGGCCCGTCAGATCACCGAGAAGAGCAGGAAGATCAGCAGCACGGCGCCGACGACCGCCAGGACGATGAAGAGCAGGGACCGGCTGCCGCGCCCCGACCGGTCCTCCGGTCCGCCGCCCCGGGGCCGGTCCTCGGGGAGCCGCGGGTGGATCGGCCGGTCTCGTTCGTAGAACTCGGAATCACTCATCCGACTCACCTGATGTCGTCTCGTCGTGGTCTCCACGTCGGGGCTGCGTCTACCCCCTGGTACGGGCGCCATACCTGCGGGGGTGCGGGACCAGGAGGCCGCAAGACCGGAGACCCGGAGGCCTGGAGCCTGGAGCCATGGGACGTGAAGAAGGGTGCCGCCCGCGGGCCGGGGTAGCCGCCGTCCGAGTGCCGGTGCGGCGCCGGCACGCATCCCGGTGAAGGGGGTTGCTGCCATGGCGGACGGCGCTGAGAGCGAGCTGCGGCGGATGCTGCGCGATGTGGGGGTCTACGGGATCGAGTTCCTGCGGATGGACGGGACGGTACGGGCTTCGGTCGGCCGGCCCCTGACCACCGTGCAGGAGGGCCGGAGGCTGGCCGGGCTGTTCGAGGCCCCGGCGGACGCGATCGCCGAAGGGATCACCGTGGGCGGCGTGCACTACACGGCGGCCGAGGCGGACCGGCGGCTGCTCCACGGCAAGTGCGGCGCCACCGGTGTGGTGGCCGTGCGCCGGGCCCCGTACATCGTGGTGGCCCTGTACGGAGAGGGCCACGCACCCTCGGACGCCGTCCTCGCCGTCGGCAACCTGGCCGACCTGCTCGCGGCCTGAACCCCCGTTCCCTCCCGGTCGGGTCCGCTCCTTCCCGGTCGGGTCCGCGCTTCGGCACCCCCGCGGTCCGGCTGCCTCTCCGCCCGGGATCGGCCGCCCAGCGCGCCCGTGATCCGAATGCCGGCCTGCCCGTGGCCCGGACGCCGCCCTCCCCCACTCTGCCCGTCGCCCACCCCCACCCCGCTCGCACGCGACCCGCGTACGGGCTCGGCCGGCCTCGGCTCGGACTCAGCGCTTTCTCCTTCCCGCCCCGCCCACGATCCGGTGCGCGAGCCGGTGTGCGTGCAGTGCGGCGCGGGCGGCGTTGGCGCCCGGGGCTCCGTGGACGCCGCCGCCCGGGTGGGCCGTGGCGGAGGCGAGGTAGAGGCCGGCGATCGGGGTGGCCGGGCGGCCGGTGCCGGGGAGCGGGCGGAAGAGGAGCTGCTGGTGGAGGTTGGCCGTGCCCTGGTTGAGGGCGCCGCCGACGAGCGCGGGATCGAGGCGTTCCAGGTCTGCGGGGGCCAGCACCCGGCGGGCGCGGATCGCGGCCCTGAAGCCGGGCGCATGGCGTTCCACCTGCGCCTCGATGCGGCCGGCGAAGGCCTCCTTCTCTCGCTCGTCCCACCGGCCGGTGATGCCGTCCGGACCGGCGTCGCCGGTGATGCGCTGCGGCACGTGGGTGTAGGCCCAAGCGGACTCGGTGCCCGCGGGCGAGCGGGTCGCGTCCGCCGTGGTCATCTGTCCGAGCACCGTGAACGGGGCGCCCGGCACCCGGTGCATGGCGATCTGGGCGGCGTACAGGGTGAGCTCGTCCATCCCCTCGGCCAGGTGGACCGTGCCGGCCGTCTGCGGGCCCTCGGCCCGCCAGGGGACCGGCCGCGACAGCGCCCAGTCGACCTTGACGGTGGCGAAGTCCCAGTGGAACCGGCGGAGGTCCTCGCGCAGCCGGTCCGGCAGCTGCCCGGCGGGCAGCAGCCGCCCGTACAGCAGCGGAGCCGGCACGTCCGCCAGCACCGCCCGCCGTACGGGCACGAGGGTGCCGCCCGCGGTGCGCACCCCGACGGCGCGGCCGCCGCGCACCACGATCCCGGCCACCTCCCGTCCGCAGCGCAGCACCCCGCCCCGCGCCTCCAGCCGCCGTACGAGGGCCTCGGTCAGGGCCTGTGCGCCGCCCCGGGGCACGGGGAAGCCGTAGGCCTGCCCGAGCATGCACATCAGCCAGCCGAAGCCGCCGCCGAGGGCCGATTCGGGCGCGAGGTCGGCGTGCAGGGCGTTGCCCGCGATCAGGAGCGGGCCGCCCTCGCCCGCGAACTCCTCCTCGCCGAACCTGCGGGCCGGCAGGAGCATGCTGCGCGCCATGCGCAGGGCCGGGGTCCAGCCGCCCAGCCCGGCGACCAGCCGCAGGCCCGCCCGGGCCGGCGGGAAGGGGGTGAACAGACAGTCGAGCACCCGGTCCCCGATGCGCTGCCAGAGCCCGCAGAGCCGCAGCCACGCCTGCGCGTCGCCGGGCGCGAACCGTGCCAGCGAGGCCGCCGTCGCGTCCGGGTCGGCGGCCAGGACGGCGCAGCGGCCGTCGAGCAGCGGGTGCGCGACGACGGCGGGGGCACGGCTCCAGCACAGGCCGTGCTCCTCCAGGTGCAGCCCGCCGATCACCGGCGAGGCGGCGGCCAGCGGGTAGAACGCGCTGAACACGTCGTGGACGTACGCCGGGTCGAGGCCGCGGTCGCTGCACACGGCGCCGCCCGGGCGGGGCCGTGCCTCCAGGACCAGGACCTGCCAGCCGGCGTCGGCCAGGAGGTTGGCGGCGACCAGCCCGTTGGGGCCGGCGCCGATGACCACCGCGTCAGGATCCGGCACCGCCGCCCTCCTCGCATGCGCGGGCCAGGCGGGCCAGCATGACCCGGTGCCTCAGCTGGGCGACGGCGTCGACGGCCGCGTGGTGGAAGGTCCAGCCCCTGCCGCGCAGCGGGTGCTCGTCGAGGACGACCAGGGTGTCGTCACCCCAGGGCCGTACCTCGATGGCGATCCGCGCACCGGCGTGCCGGCCGGCCATGGCCTCGAGCTCCAGCCGGTCCGGCGGCTCGTGGACGCGTACGACGGTCCGGCCCTCGTAGTGGAACGGGCCCAGCTTCAGCCGGTAGCGGAGGGTGGCCCCCTCCCGGGGCCACCGCCCGTCCTCCTCCCGGGCCGAGTCCGCGCCCACCACCCACTCGGGATAGCGGCTCCCGTCACGCAGCAGCTCCCACACCCGGTGGGGGCGGCACCGGACCAGGCGGTGCTGTATGGCCATGGCTTCCTCCCGGGCACTCCGCCGACACGGACCCCGCCGTCCGCCTCGCCCGGGGCGCCTACCCGCACCACGCCCCCACAAGCCCCTCCCGCTCCGTGCCCCGGCCCCCGCCCCCGCGATCCCGTCGCCGCGCCGCGCAGCCGCGGGCCGGGGGCTGGGGGCCACCTGCCCATGCCCCGGGCGGAGGCGGTGCGGCGGTACGGCGGTACGGCGGTACGGCGGTACGGCGGTACGGCGGTACGGCGGTACGGCGGTACGGCGGTACGGCGGTACGGCGGTACGGCGGTACGGCGGTACGGCGGCAGAGGATGCCCCAGCCCGAGGCGGCCGCCTGCAAGCCGAACACGGCAGCGAGGCCCGCGCGGCCACCACTCACCCACCGGCCGCGCGCAGGCCCAGCAGCACCAGCAGCACGCTGCTCCGGGGGCACGGCAGCAGCACGGCGGCAGAGAAGGCCTCCCGGCGCGAGACGGAGCGAAGAGCCACCCGCAGGTTGGCAAGCGCGGCCAGGCCGTACGCCAGTTAGCCGACACTCGCCGACCAGCCGGGCCACCGAGCCACCAGACCACCGCGCCACCGCGCCACCGCGCCACCGCGCCACCGCGCCACCGCGCCACCGCGCCACCGCGCCACCGCGCCACCGCGCCACCGCGCCACCGCGCCACCGGCAGAGAATGCCTCCCGGGCGGTAGCCACGCGAGGCAAGCAGCCGCGGCAAAGCCGGACACCACCGCAACCGACGCCCTCAGACCAGCCGTGCGCCGCCCGGCGGACGAAAGCCCACCAGCCCACCAGCCCATCAGCAGAGGACGCTCAGTCCGAGGCGGACGAAGAGCCACCCGCAGGCGGGGGGCAGCGGCGAGGCCGCGCACCACCGCAGCCCGCTCGCGGATCGGTCGCGCGCACGGCCGCGTGCGCAGGCCTGGCGCGCCCACGCGCGCCCACCCCGCCACCAGGCCCCGGCCGCACCCGGCCGCACCCGGCCGAGGACGCCTCAGCCCGACGCGGAGCGAAGAGCCGCGCGCAGGATGGCGGCCGCGGCGAGGGCGGACAGGGCCGCGGCTGCTGCTCGACGGCCGGCCGTGCGCAGGCCGGCGTGGCGACCGCCGCGCACGGCGGCGTCCCCTCCGCAGGGGACGTGGAGGATCCCCGTGGTCGCCCGGTCCCGCCCAGCCCCGGCATCCCCAACCCCCGGCGTCGCGAGGTACGCGCGGTCGGTGCGCCAGGTCGCCGCGCGCCGGAGGGTGGCGGGGGCGAGGGCGCGGGTGGCGGTCAGGAGCCGGGCGTAGGGGCCGACGCGTACCCGGGGCCGCGGGCGCCGGGCCGTCCGTACGACGGCACGCGCGACCCGCTCGGGCGTGGCCACGGGGGGCAGCGCGCGGACCGAACGGCCGCTGTGGTTGGCGGCGTGCCGGAAGAACGGGGTGTCCACCCCCGCGGGCAGGACGGTGCACACGGCGATCTGCCGCTCGCCCAGGAGGCGGAGCTCCTGCCGCAGCACCTCGTCGAACGTGCTCAGCGCCGCCTTGGACATGGCGTACGCACCCATGTAGGGGGCCGTGACCACGGCCCCGAGCAGGGAACAGATGTCGATGAGGACCCCGTGTCCCTGGCGGCGCATCACCGGCACCGCGGCGCGGGCCCCGTGCACGGCGCCGAGGACGTTGACCTCCAGCAGCCGCCGCAGGTCCCGTGCCGGCACCTGGTCGAAGCGTCCCAGGAGGCCCGCCGCGGCCGCGTTGACCCATACGTCGATCCGGCCGAAGCGGGCGACCGCGGCCGCGGCGACGGCCCGTACGGCCTGCTCGTCGGCCACGTCCGCCGGCACGGCCAGGGCCCGCCCGCCGCGGCGCCGGCACTCCTCGGCCACGTCCCGCAGCGGGCCTGCGCTCCGCGCGGTCAGCACGACGCTCGCACCCCGGCGCGCGCAGGCCAGCGCGGTGGCCCGGCCGATCCCGCTGGAGGCGCCGGTGATGACGATGACGGCATGCCGGATGTCCGTTCCCGCGTGCGTTCCCACGCCTGGCCTCTCACCGGTCACGGTGGCTTCATGCGGAACGGCACCGACCGGGCCTGCGCCCCGTCTCGGTGGGCAGGTGCAGGGTGTCCGCCGCCCGTCCAGGGGAGACCGCGATGACCAGTACCGCACGGGCGTCGGCCGCGGTTCGGGGCCCCGCTCGGGCCGGGTTCGGCGTACGGCTCGGCCGCGGTCGGGGGCAGAGCACAGCCGCCCGGGAGCGCACCCGCCGCGCGTTGGCCCTCCGGGCGCCGGACGCGTCGGAAGGCGCCGTGTACGACGTACTTCTCGTCGTCTCCGAGCTGGTCACGAACGTCCTGAACCACACGCGGGAGCGGCCCCTGCTGGTGCTGCGCTTCCTCGACGAGCAGATCCGCGTCGAGGTGCGCGACGGGGACCCCCGCCTGCCCTCCCGCCACCGGCCGCCGCCCGACTGCCCCCACGGCCGCGGCCTGGCCCTCGTATCAGCCTTGTCCGTACGCCACGGCGCGTATCGGCTGCCCGGTGGCGGGAAGTCGGTGTGGGCCGTGCTGGCCTTGCGGGTTCCGGCGTCCGGCGGCCCCGGGGGAACCGGCGGTCCCCCCAGTCCCGGTGGTCCCGGCGGTCCCGGCGGTCCCGGCGACAGCCGCACCTCCCCCGGCGGTTTCGTTTCCGGGACAGGGGACTTCGCTCACGGCATGGCCCGGAAGCGACCGGCCGCGGCAGCATGAACGAAACGGCGCCGCCGTGCCGGGTCGCGGCAGTTGCGTCCCCTGCGGCCCGGCACGGCGGCCACCCCGCCGAGGGAGGCCCGCGCAATGGTGGAAAGCGCTCCTGTACCCGTCGCGCTCACCGCGGCGGGTCCGGACGGCGTGGTCGTGTGCCGACTGGCGGGCGAGATCGACATCGACTGCCGTGCCGTCGTGCGCAATGCCTTCGCCGACGCGCTTTCGCACGCCCGCACGGCGGTGGTGCTCGACTGCACGGACCTGACGTTCTGCGATTCCACCCTGCTCAACGCCCTGGTCCAGCTGCGCAACGGTGCCGCCGCGCACCGGCTGCGCCTGGCTCTCGCCGCCCCGTCGCCCCAGGTCCACCGGCTGCTGGAGATCGCCGGCGCGGACGGCCTGTTCGCCGTGCACCCGAGCCTCCACCGGGCCCTGGCCTCCCTCAACGGGGGCCCCGGGCCCGAGCCTGAGCACCGGCCTCAGCCGGGGCGACGCGCCTGAGCGGGGCGCCGCTCCCGAACCGGTCGAAGCGCCGATCAGCGGCTCACCTCCCGGCCCGCGGCACCCCGGGCACCAGGCACGGCGCCGCGCCGCCCCTCACCTCGCCTGGTCACCGTGCATGTCGCGCATGTCCTGCATGTCGTGGCAGGTCCCGTCCCGGACCATCTCCAGGTGCATGGCCACCACCGGTCGGGCCTTCTTCGCCGCGGCCACGGTGTCCGCGTCCTTGCCCTGGTCGATCTGCTTGTCGATCAGGGCGAGGGTCTCCTTGTGCGCCTTCTCCTGGGCGGCCAGCCAGGCCTGGTCGTAGCCGGCCACCTCGGCGAGCGCCTTCACCGCGTCCAGCGACTGCTGCTGCGCGGGCGTCGGCTTGTCCGGCAGGGTGATGCCGCCCTTGTCGGCGAGCCGGGACACCTCGGCGTCCAGCTTGGTGTGGTCACGGAACAGCCGCGCCGCCGCGTCCTTCACGCAGGTCTCCTGCCCGTTCTTCTGCCCGTCCTGACCTGCGGCGATCTCCGCCAGATTGCCCTGGTGGACGGCTTGTACGAACTTCGCGTCGGCGCTGCCCGGGTCCGGCGCGGCCGTGGCGGCCGCAACCGTTCCCAGGCCCAGCGCGCACCCCAGTGCCGCCGTTCCGAAAGCGGTGCAGGCGATCCGTCGTACGCCTCTCATGTCGGCCTCCCGCGTGCCGCCACCGGCCGGAGGGCCTGCTGCCGCCCGACGAACACCGCCGCGGCACGTCCGGCACCTGTCCGCGCGGCGCCCGGCCAAACAGGTGTGCCCGACGGCAGCCGGGGCAGCCGAACGATCAGGGGCGCCGAGCCGCGGGAGGGACCGTCGCCGCCCGAGCAGAGGAGGACGCGCCATGACCGCCGTAACGACAACGCTCCCCCGGCGGGAGAACACCCCGGCCGACCCGGCTCCCGAACCACGCGGCCCGGACCCGATCCCCCGCGACCCGAACCCCCCGGACTCTCCCGACCCTTCGGAAGAACCGACCCCCGAACCCGCTCCGGACCGCGAACCCACCCCGGACCGCGACCCCGCCCCCGGCCCCGGCCCGACCCACCCGCCCGTACCGGAACCGCCCGACTAGCCCGGCCGGCCTGCCTGGTTCGGCTGGAACCGGCTGGAGCCCGCTGGCGTCGCGGCGGGAAATCGGCGAGGCTCGCGCTCATGGTTTCGGTGGTGCAGAACGTGGCGATCGACTGTGCGGATGCCCATGGGCTGGCGCAGTTCTGGAGCGCGGTGACCGGGCAGCCGGTGGATCCGGAGGGCAAGCCCGGTGATGCGGAGGTCCAAGTGCCGCTGGCGGACGGGCCGGTGCTGTACTTCAACCAGGTGCCCGAGCCCAAGACCGTCAAGAACCGGATCCACCTGTGCCTGCGCCCGGAGACCTCGCGCGACCAGGAGGTGGAACGGCTGCTGGGCCTGGGAGCCGCCTTCGTCTCCGACCAGCGCAATCCCGACGGCACCGGCTGGGCGGTCCTCGCCGACCCCGAGGGCAACGAGTTCTGCGTGCTGCGCAGCGACTCCGACCGGGCCGGGGGCACGGCCTCCTGACGCTGCCGCCATGCCCGAGCCCCTGCCCCTGCTTCTGCCCCAGCGCGAGGCCCCGCCCCTCCACCGCACCCCGAGCGCTACCTCGCGCCAGGTGGTGCCGCCAGTCGGGCCGGGCCCGCGCTCCCTTCGGTGACCGGCAGGGCCGTCAGGCGGGAGACCGGTGAGCGCCACAGCACGGCAGGCGGCACCAGGAGCAGGAGGGTGCCGACGGCCAGGGTGGGCCGTACCCCGTACGCCGTGGCCAGGGCCCCGGCCGCGAGGGCGGCGAAGGGGCGGCTTCCGGAGATGAGCCAGGTGGAGGTCTGCTGGGCGCGCGACTGGAGTCCGGGCGGGCAGATCTGCTGGCGCAGCGAGCGCTGCGTGGTGCCGGCCACGGCGGCCGCGGCGAGCTGCACCGCGCCCGCGACCGCCAGCAGGCCCAGCCATCCCCGTCCCGGGCGGGCGAGCAGCAACGGCACCCCCGCGAAGGGGAACACCGCGAAGCCGGCCAGCAGCACCCGGCCCGGCCCGTACGCGCGCACGATGCGCGGCGCGGCGAGTGCACCGGCCAGCGAGCCCGCGCCGGAGACGCCCATGACGATGCCGAGGCCGGTGGCGCCGGCGTCCAGCGCCGTCAGGAGGTGGAAGGCGAAGAAGGTGGCGATCATCCCGTTGGCGAAGCCGGTGACGGTCAGCGAGGCCACCACGTCGCGGACCACGGGCGTACGGGCGGTGTAGAGCAGCCCCTGCCAGATCTCGGCCGGGATCCCGCGGGGCGGGCCGGCCGCGGGGACGCTGCGGCCGGACGCCGGGATGCGGCGCGCACACCAGGCGCTGAACAGGTACGACACCGAGTCCAGCCAGAACGCGCGGGCGGCTCCGGCCACGGCGACCACGGCCGTCCCGAGGTAGGTGCCGGCGGTGTCTGCCACTCCGAACAGCGCCCCGATGCCCGAGTTGGCGCGGTGCAGCAGCGCGGGCTCGACCAGCTGCGGCACGATGGTGATGGCCGCCGCCTGGTGCACGACGGCCACCGAACCCAGCGCGAGGGCGACGGCGTACAGCACGGGCACGGACAGCGTGCCGGTCAGCGCGGCGCCGGGCACCACCGCCACGATCGCGGCTGCCATCACGTCCGTGACCACCATCACCGTCCGCTTGGAGTACCGGTCGACCACCACCCCGGTCGGCAGCGCGAGGACGAAGGTGGGCAGCTGGGTCAGGAACGCCAGCAGCGCGACCTGGGCCGGCTCCGCCCGCAGTTCGAGCACGGCGAGCGCCGGCAGCGCGACGAGGTGCACCGCTGTACCGAGCAGGTTGACGGACTCCCCCACCAGATACGGCAGAAAGCCCCGCTGCTCCCACAGCGCCCCGGCACCTGCCCCGCCCTCGCGCCCGTTCCCGTTCCCGTTCCCGTTCCCGCGAGAGGAGCCGTCCGACGCGGATCCATGGCCGAAGACGGAGTCGGCTCCGGCTCCGGACCCGCAACCGACCACCCCCGCGGCCGGCTCGGTGCTGCTCATCTGGCGAACTCCTCCGAACGGCCGTATCCCCGGACTGCCCCCTGATGAACGGGGACCGCCCGACCCCCGTCACGGCTCGCCCAGGGCCAGTCCCTGAACGAATGTCGTCGCGGGTGCGGGGGCCGGGCGGCGGTAGGGTGCGGCGCGTGTCCGAGTGTGAGCGGGATCTCGTCGGTTACGGGGCCGAGCCCCCGCATGCCGCCTGGCCCGGCGGCGCGCGCGTCGCCGTCAGCCTCGTCCTCAACTACGAGGAGGGCGGGGAGCGGAACGTCCTGGAGGGGGATGCGGCCTCCGAGGGGTACCTCCACGAGATCGTCGGCGCCCCGCCCGTGGTCGGCGGCCGGGAGCTGAACGTCGAGTCGATGTTCGCGTACGGATCGCGCGCCGGGTTCTGGCGCATCCACCGCACGCTCGCCGCCCACGGCGTGCCGCTGACCGTGTACGCCGTCGGGCAGGCGCTCGAACGGAACCCGGAGGCGGCCCGCGCGATGGGCGCCGCGGGCTGGGAGGTGGCGGGCCACGGCTGGCGCTGGATCGACTACCGCCACGTGCCGGAAGAGGCCGAGCGGGCGGACATCGCGCGCACGGTCGCGACCGTCGAGCGGCTGGTGGGCCGCCGGCCCGTCGGCTGGTACACGGGCCGGACCAGCCCGAACACCCGGCGCCTCGTCGCCGAGGAGGGCGGCTTCCTCTACGACTCCGACGACTACTCGGACGACCTGCCGTTCACCGTCGAGGCGGCGGGCCGCCCGCACCTCGTGGTGCCGTACACCCTCGACGCGAACGACTTCAAGTTCCTCATCGTCCACGGCTTCACGACCGCCGACGACATGCTCGCCTACCTCGTCGACACGTACGACACCCTGTACGCGGAGGGCGCCGACCGGCCGCGGATGATGAGCGTCGGCATGCACTGCCGGATCATCGGGCGTCCCGGCCGCATCCGCGCGCTCGACGGCTTCCTGGAGCACGTGGCCCGGCGCGGCGGGGCCTGGTTCGCCACCCGGGAGCAGATCGCCCGCCACTGGCTGGCCACCCACCCGCCACAACGCTGAGCACGCCCCGGTCGGCACCAGCCCACCCCTTCGCGAAGAGGTCCGCCCATGAAACCGCACGAGGACGCAGCAGCGCACGGGGACCCGGCGCCCGACGGACGCTACGGCGAGGCCGTGTTCCGGCCCGGCCAGGAGGGCGAGGACGAGCGGATCGACCTCGGTGCGCTCACGTACGACGACCTCACCATGGCCCGGCTGCTCGCCCTCGGGGCCGGACCGGGCTGGCACTGCCTCGACGTGGGCGCCGGCACCGGCACGGTCTCCCGCCGGCTGCTGGAGGAGGCGGGGGTGGAGAGCGTACTCGCCGTGGACCGCGACGTACGGTTCCTCACCGAGCGGCCGGCGCCCGGCCTGGACGTGCTGGAGGCGGACGTCACGGCCCCCGGCTTCGGCAGCGACCTCGGCCCCGGCCGGTTCCGGCTCGTCCACGCCCGCTTCGTGCTCATGCACCTGCCCGAGCACGAGCGCCTGATCGGCACCCTCGCCGGACTCCTCGCACCCGGCGGAGTGCTCGTTCTCAGCGACGCGGTGGACCTGACGAGCGACCGGACGCCCGGCACCCCGTACACCGTGGTCATGCAGGCCATGTGGCGGGGGCTGCGCGCCACCATCGGCACCGACGTGTCCTGGGTGCCCTCGTACCCGCAACTGCTGCGCGGAGCGGGGCTCGTGCCGGTCGCCGCCGAGATCCACGTACCGCCGCTGCTTCCCGGCAGCCCCATCAGCCGGTTCTGGGCGGACACCTGGGAGCGCAGCCGCGCGGCGATGGTCGGCACCGGACTGGTCGACGACGCGGCCGTCGACGAGGCGATCCGCTACCTGGCCTCCGACGCATGCGCCGCGCTGTCGGCCGGCATGCTCACGGCCTGGGGCTGGAAACCGGCCACGGGCGCCCGGTGACGCCGGCCCTCTGCCCGTGGCCCAGTGCAGGTGAGTCGCCCAGTCGCTCCCTCGCGGGACGGGAGCGGGGCGTGTCGCGCAGGGGGAGGCGGGCCGGGCAGTGAGGATCGGGGGATGGGCGTCGTACTGCCGGTCCTGTGCGCACTGTTCGCCGCGCTGAGCAATGCGCTGGCCACGGTGCTGCAGAGGCAGGCCGCGCTGACCGTCCCGCAGTCCTCCGGGTTCCGGCCGGGCCTGGTCCTGGACCTGCTGCGCCGGCCGGTGTGGCTCGCGGGCATGCTGGCGGTGATCGCCGCCGGGGTGGGACAGGCGGTCGCACTGGCCACCGGCCCGCTGTCCCTCGTACAACCGCTGTTCGTACTGGAGCTGCCGCTCGCGCTGCTGATCGCCACCCTGGTGGCGCGGCAGCGGCTCCCGGCCGGCGCCTGGCTCGCCGTCGGGTCGGTGGTGGGCGGGCTCGGCCTGGCCCTGGCGGCCGCCTCCCCGGCCGGCAACCGGACGCACGTACCACTGGAGCGCTGGGTGCCGGCACTCGCCGCCTGCACCGCGGCCGTGGTGGCCCTGGCCCTCGCGGGGCTGCGGCGGCCGCCGGGCCGGGCGCGGGCCGGCTGCCTGGGGGCGGCGACCGCGATCTGCTACGCCCTGACCGCCGGCCTGATGAAGTCCGCGGTGCACATCCTCGACGAGCGCGGCCTCGGCGCCTTCCTGACGACCTGGCAGACGTACGCATTCGCCGCCACCGGCATCGCCGCGCTGCTCCTCCTCGAACACGCCATGCAGGGCGGCCCCTTGGTCGCCTCGCAGCCCGCCCTGACCCTCGGCGACGCGTCCGTCAGCCTGCTGCTGGGCGTCCTGCTGTACGAGGAGCACGTCCGGGCGGGCTGGTGGCTGGCCCCGCAGCTGCTGGGGGTGGCCCTGGTCGCCACGGGCGTGTTCGCGCTGGCCCGGGCGGGGGCGGCGACGGCCTGAGGCGGCAACGGAGGGTCAGAGGTGCAGCTCCGTCTCCCAGGGCTCGAAGGGCGGCTCGACGCGATAGCCGGGGTCGCAGAGGGCACGAACCCACTGGGCGGCCCGGTACTGCGCCTCCCCCTCGTTGAGGACCTCGCCGTCCTCGCCGATTTCGAGCACGTTGGTGAAGACCGCAAAGACCATTTCGAGTGCGGATCCCGACTCCATCAGCCTCGGCTTGTAATCGATGTCCTCCAGCAGGTCGAGGTCAAGCGTCCCATTGGCCAGGTAGAAGGCGAAGAACCGGACGGAGGCGCGCACATCGGTCGAGAGGCGAGTGGTCGTCATCCCCGCATGGTGCTGCACACCCCACCGCCCGCAAAACCGGGGTACGGCCCCCTACGCGGACGGCCTCCGCTACCCCCTCCTCGTCAGGGCGTAGGCCAACGGCTGAAGCTGAAGCCCTGCGCCACGACGGCGTACGGGCTCACGGCGTACGCGCGCTCGTCGCGCACGCCCCCGGATTCCGCGACGTCCGGCGTGGCACCCTCCCCCGCATCCGGATCCAGCCCGCGGCGCAGTGTCCTCAGCACACGCGCGAGACCGCGGGCGTAATCCCAGTTCCCGAGCCGGCCGTCAGCGGGCCCGTCTTCGGTGAGCCGCTGCCAGTCCAGCAACGCCCCCGCCACCCGCGGCTCCGCCTCCCGTCCCCGCTCCGCTTCAGCCAACAGCCCCCACCCGTACGTGAGCAACCCGTCCACCAGCCCGGCCAGCACCACAGGCTCCGGCACCTGCGCATACGGCCCCAGAACCCGCCGCACGAGCTCCTCCCCGACGGCCCTGTCCCTGTCCTCGCCTGCGGCATCCATCATCCGGCTCCCTACTGTCGTCGGCGATCAGCGCGTGCCTGCGAACAGGCACCGATCGGCTGCTGTCCACACGGCCGCAAAGGGATGATGGTTCGGCACGCAGGTCCTCAGACAGGCCATCGCTTGGCCATCTGCGGCCACGTAACGGCCATGGCCTGCGGCAGAGGTGGCGGCCTCTCAGACTGAGCTCATGAGTCACCGCAACGACGCCCTGCGAGCTGCCCGTCTCCGCGCGGGCTGGCGTTCGGCAGAGGCTGCCGCCGACCAGCTCACACGGGCCGGTGTTCGGCTGCTCGCCGACCCGCACTTCACGGTCTCCGCCCGGACCTGGCGCCGCTGGGAAGGACCGCGGCCCGGCTGGCCTCCCGAGGAGACGGCAATCGTGCTTCACGACACGCTGGGCCGATGGCCGGAGGACTTGGGATTCAACGCCCCGCCGGGATGGTTTCGTCCCGAGCATCACCAGGCGGGCGAGAGAACCCGACGAGAGTTCGTTTCGGTCACAGCTGCCGCGCTCGTCCCGGGTCCGATCGCCACCCAGCACGTGGACCCCGCTTTGGTCGACTACTTCCGGCAACAACTCGAGGGCCACTACCGGGCCGACATGTTGCTGGGCCCGCACGACCTGATCGGGACCGTCAGCGCTCAGTACCAGCTCATCGACAAGCTCCTCCGTTCCGCACGCGGCGATACCCGCCGCGGTCTGCTCCGCGTCGGGGCGGCGTACGCCGCTCTCGTCGGATGGCTCTACCAGGACGCAGGTGACCTGGGTGCGGCATCTTTCTGGCGCGGGATCACCCAGGAGATCGCCATTCGGTCCCGAGACCCGCACCTCATCGGATACGCCCTGGTCAACACCGCCCAGGTGCGCACCGACCTCGGCGATGGGTACGGAGTCATCGACCTGTGCGAGGCCGCGCTCGACAACGCAAACCGCCTTGTGCCCAAGGTGCGGATCATGGCCCTGCAGCAACAGGCCCACGGGGCCAGTCTCACAGGCGATCGGGACGCCGTCGACCGGCTCATCGACGGCGCGGACCGGCTGCTCCGCCGCGTCGACGACGATCTCCCCTGGGGCAACGCCTGCCGCCGGACGCCCGGTTACCTGGAGGTGCAACGCGCGACCTGCTACGGACGCCTTGGCCTCGCCCGGGAGGCCATCGGGCTCTGGGAGCAGGTGCTTTCCGTGGTGCCCACGTCCGCGCGCCGTGACCGAGGGGTGTATCTCGCCCGGCACGCCACGGCAGCTGCTTCGGCCCGGCAACCGGACCAGGCTGTGGAGATCGCTCGTGAAGCGGCGATCACCGCGGCGGAAACCCGTTCGGCACGGATGCACCGCGAACTGGCCGCTCTGGAACGGGCCATGCACCCGTGGCACGATGCGGGGGTAGGCCGGGAGCTCGCCGAGGTTCTGGCGCCGCTCAACGAGGGGGGCTGACATGGACGTGCCCGTACCGCTGTCCGAAGAGGAGATCGCGTCACGTCTGGCCGGGTTGCCCGGGTGGAGGCGTGAGGGGGACGCGATCACGCGTACGTACCCGATGCGCTACCACGCGGCGGTTGCCGCCATCGTCACCATTGCGGACCGGTCCCGCCGGATCCAGCACCACGCAGACCTCGACCTGCGATTCGACCACCTCCGGGCGTCCATCACCACGCACGACGCGGGCCACCGCCTCACCGCCGCCGACTTCGACCTCGCCCACCGCCTCGACACCATCGTTGCCGCACACCAGGCGATCCCCCTGGACTGAGGCGGCCAGCACCGCGCACTCGATGCGTGCGGTGCGGCGCTCGTCGCGGTCCGGCCTGGGTGCCCGCACCGGCGCGGTCAGAGCTGGTGGGTCCACGCTATGACGAGCAGGGTGCCGGCCAGGAAGGCTGCGGCTGTGGTGAGGAGGGGCCAGGTGCCGATGCGGTGGCCCCACATGCCGGCTGCCAGGCGGGTGTGGAGGCGGTTCAGGAGCCAGAGGGCGGCGAGGCCGATGGCGGCGGACAGCAGGCCCACGCCGAAGTGCGCCAGCCAGGCGCCGGCCAGGGACGGGCCGCCCCAGGCATCGGTGTACGGGCCGGGCTGGACCACCGGGTAGAGCACCCCGCGCAGGACGAAGAGGACCTCCAGGCCGATCGGTATGAGCGCGAGGAGGCCGAGCGGGAGGGACAGGATGGAGTGCGCCAAGAGCCGCGCCCCACCGGGTCCGTCCCGGCCGGTCCTGGCTGCCGGGTTCTGTTCGGAGGATCTGGCCCACCAGCGGCGTGCTGCGTCCGGTCGGCCGGCGATCACTGCGGCGGCCGTCGCGAAGACGGCCGGGAGCAGCAGCGCGGCGTGGCCGATGCGGCGTACGAAGCGTGAGCGCAGGACGTCCGCGCCGGGCTTCGCGGCAGCGCCGGCCGCGCGCGTCGCGTCGGCCCTGCCCGTCGTACCGGTGGCGTGGGTGTCGCCGGTCGTGGCCGGATTGCGGTGTGTTGCGTTGGCAGCCATGGTCTTGTCCCCCGGTTTCAGGTCGGCCCGTGTGCCGACACCAGAAACCGTAGGACCCGGCCCCCGCCCCGCACGTCCTTCCCCAGCACCATTCGTGATGTCCCTTCCACTAGGGGCGCCTTCAGGGCCGGATCCGGGGTTGCGGGAAAGGAAGCGTCCAAGTACCGGCCTCGTTACTCCGGCTCGGTGGGCGGCGGCCAGTCGCCTCGGGCGGCCAGGTCCAGGATCAGGGCGGCGATGTTCCAGGCGTCGTCGTCGCCGCGGTGGTGTCGGCCTTCCAGCGGGAGGCCGGCGACCCTCAGAGCGTGGGACATGCCCGGGCGGCGGCGCAGGCCGTAGGAGGCCGTGAAGGGGATCTTGGCGTTGGTGTGCAGTCGGCCGAAGGGGTACTGCGTACCCGTCTGCCGGCACTGCGCGGTGAACTGCTTGCGGTCGTAGTCACCCCAACTGGCCCAGGGCAGAAGGCCGGTACGGTGCTCGGCGGCCAGGGTCCGGCAGGCCTCGGCGAAGGACAGGCCCCGGTCCACCTCGTCCTGGGTGAGCCCGGTCAGCTCCGTGCAGAACGGGCTCACGGCCGAGCGGGCGGGGCGTACCAGCAGCCGGTGCTTTGCGAGCCGCCGGCCCGCACGCAGATCGACCACGGTGAGCCCGATCTCGATGATCTCGCTGACCTGCCCGGGCGGCGGCTGCCCGTCCCAGCAGGTCGCCTCCACGTCGACCACGTTCAGGATGTGCGGATCCGCCTGTGCGTGCGCGGCTGTGTGCGCGCCTGTGTGCGCGTACTCGTCCCCGTTCATGCGGACTGAGCCTAGAAGCAGCGGCGGCCGGGGGCATTCGAATTACCGGCGGGCGCGGGGCAGCTGGGTGCACGGAGCATTCACCTTCAGTTCATTGCAACGAATGGCGAGGCGGTCATTGCGTTAGACCTCAAACTGTTGCAACGATTTCCCGGCTCTTACCTGCAATTACGGCATTCGAGCGCAACAATCGTGTTGCCGGATCCATGAATGCAACGTAGCGTTTCCATCATCAGAAAACACGAGGCGAGCGAATCAAGGGGTGGGGTCATGGAGACAGCTCAGAGCCGGCAGGCAGCAGCGGCCGGGGCCTTCGGAGCCTTCGCCCGGTTCGCGCTCTTCGGCGGCGGCGTGGGACTGGCCTCCAGCTTCGCCGTGGTGGCGCTCGCCTCCTGGATGCCCTGGGGAGTGGCCAACGCCCTGATCACGGTGGTGTCCACGCTCCTCGCCACCGAGCTGCACGCCCGCTTCTCCTTCGGCACCGGCCGGCGCGCGACCTGGCGCCAGCACACGCAGTCGGCCGGCTCCGCCGCGGCCGGATACGCGGTCACCTGCCTGGCGATGCTCGTCCTGCACCAGTTGGTTGCGAACCCGGGCGCGGTACTCGAGCAGGCCGTCTACCTGTCCTCCTCCGCGCTCGCGGGAGTCGCCCGGTTCGTGGTACTGCGCCTGGTCGTCTTCGCCCGGGGCACCCGCCCGCAGGCACCGGCGGCGGCGAAGCCCGCCCCTCGCGCCGTGCCCGCGACCGTGTCTGCGACCGTGCCCGCAACCGTCGCCGTGGCCCTGACCCGCACGGCGGTCCCGGCCGCCCCCGCGGCCCTCTGCCGCGCGGCCTGAGGCCACGCCCCGCACGGACACACGCACACCTGCACCGCCCCAGCACCCCCGAACCGCCCCACCGCCCCACCGCCCCACCGCCCCTGCACCGTCCCTCCGCCTGCGCTCCACCGCCCCTCGACCCGCCCTCGACCGAACGTTGATCTGCTGACGAAGACGACGGACGCACTCACACACCACGACAAGGGGCGAGACATGTCGGCAGCAGACCTTCTGATTCCCTCTCGGCCAAGCGTGGCCGCACCGGCGCCGCAGGAGTTCGTGAACCTGGCAGACCTGGACGCCGGGATCCTCGTGGACATGCGGTACGCGGGCCCGGACAACTTCGTGGGCAGCCGACTGGACGGCTACGAGGCCGGTCTGTGCTTCCTCACCCGGGTCGCCGCGTACGCCCTGGCCGCCGTACAGCACGATGTCGCCGCACAGGGCTACCGCCTGGTGGTCCACGACGCGTACCGACCGGCCCGGGCCGTCGCACACATCGCCCGCTGGGCGGCCGACCTCGGCGAACAGCACACGAAAGCGGAGTACTACCCGAACCTCGACAAGACACGCCTCTTCGCCGACGGCTACATCCACGCCAGATCCGGCCACAGCAGGGGCAGTACGGTCGACGTCACCCTGCTGTACGCCGACGGATCGCCGGTCGACATGGGAACGGAATTCGACTGCTTCGACACCCGCTCCCACACCCTCGACCCACGCGTGCAGGGCGCGCAGCGCGCGAACCGGCTGCTGCTCAAGTCCGCCATGGAACGGGCAGGCTTCGTGAACCTCCCCGAGGAGTGGTGGCACTACACGCACCTGGACGAGCCCTTTCCGGACACCTACTTCGACTTCCCCGTCGCGGTGTCCTCCCTCCCCCTCCCGCCCCCCGGCCCCCCTCACTTCGGGCCGATGGGCCACCTGGTCAGCGTGCACCCGGCGGCGTCGTAGAAGAACGGGGTCCATGCCCTGGCTGTCGGGGGGCGGGGTCGAGGGGGTCGAGGCCGGCGGGATGGGGGGCGGCGCCCAGGACGGGCGCCGCCCCGAAGGCGGTCGGTCAAGCGTTGCCGGGCTCGGCGAGGGTGTGGGCCACCAGAGCGTTCGCGTGGCCGTGGCCCAGGCCGTGTTCGGTCTTGAGCCAGGTGACCAACTCCATGTGCTTGGTCAGGGGGGAGGTGCGGATCAGGTTCTTCCATTCCTCGATGGGGCGGCCGTACTTCTTCTCGATCGAGGGGAAGTAGGAGGCGGGGCCCTTCGGCTGGGAAGTCGAGGTCATGTCGTTCCGTCCGTTCTCTTGGGCCGGGTGGATGGGTCGGCGGATGGCCGTGGATGGGTCGGCGGATGGCCGTGGGTGGGGGGTGGATGGATGGGTGGGTGGCCGGGCCCCGCCGGTCAGTTCTCGGCGGAACCCCTGGCGAGGCGGGCCGTGGCCGCGGTGAGGGTCAGGAGGCCCAGGGACGCGCCTGCGGTGAAGGCCGCGACGGTGGCGGCGGAGGCCGCGAAGCCGGCGAGGACGCCCACCGGGGCGAGCCGGCAGGCGAGGGCCCAGGCGCGCAGGCCGTGCGCGGAGAAGTGCCGGGCCAGTACGAGGAGCGCGGCGCACAGCGCGAGGTAGCCGGCCGCGCCGGCGATCATGTGCACCGTCCCGTGCGCGCTCAACACGCCCGGCCCCTCCGGCGTACCGGCCGGGAAGCCCGCACCGGCATCCGCGGTGAACACTCCGGCGACCACGAACGACGCCCCGAAGAGGCCGATCAGCCGAGGCGCCCACGTACCGCCCGGAGCGGCCCGCCCGATCGCCCGCCGGACCCCCGCCGCGCCCGCGCCGATCAGGACTCCCGTGAGCAGGAAGGCGCCGATCTGGATCCAGCCGAGGTCGCCCAGGCCGAGCTGGCTCAGGGCGTTGCGCGTGAAGTCGAAGCCGTCGCGGGTGAGGCCGCCGATCACGCCCACCGCGAGGAACAGCGGACCGGCCAGCGCACCGGCGCGCAGCAGAGCAGAGGTGGTGCGGCCCGCGGACGGCTCTTCCTCCGCCGCCCCCTCCTGTGTCGCCCCTTCCTGTGCCGCTGCCGACGCGGCCGCCGCTGCCGACGCAGCCGCCCCTGCCGTTGTGGCCACGGTTGCCGCTGCGGCCGCCATCGGCGCGGCAACGCGCCGCGCACGGACTTGACTTCGCCTCACGCGCGTCATGACGGGGGAACCTCCTACGCCGATCGCCGGGACCGTCAAGAACTGGACGGTCCAGTACTGGTGAACCGGACAGCACGGTAGCTCACACAGAACTGGACTGTCCAGTACTCTAAAACCGTCGAGCATGAGGAGGAGAAGGCACACATGGATGCGAGCGAGCTCAAGGGCCGGTCCGCGCTCAAGCACCAGGCGATCATGGAGGCGGCGACCGCGGTCTTCATGGCGAAGGGTTACGCCGGCACGAGCATGGACGACGTGGCCAAGCTGGCCGCCGTATCCAAGCAGACGGTGTACAAGCACTTCGCCGACAAGGAGAAGCTGTTCGCCGAGATCGTCCTGGCCACCACCGACCGGGTCGACGCGATGGTCGACCTGGTGACCGACCTCCCCGCCGACCCCGGCGCCCTCCAGGAGAACCTGCTCCGGCTCGCCCGGCAGCTGCTGACCACCCTCACCCAGCCCCAGGTACTCCAGCTGCGGCGCCTCATCATCGCCAACGCCGACACGTTCCCCGAGCTGGGCGCCACGTGGTACGAGCAGGGCTTCGAACGCGTGCTCGCCCACCTGGCCGACACGTTCCGGCGCCTGGCCGACGAGGGCCTGCTGCGCATCGACGACGCACTCCTCGCCGCGAACCACTTCTCCGGGCTGCTCCTGTGGATCCCGGTGAACAAGGCCATGTTCCACGGCAGCCCGCAGCACACCCGGCCCGAGCTGGACCACTACGCGGAAGCGGGCGTGCGGGCCTTCCTCGCCGCCTACCACCCGGACCGGCCGTGAACGCGTCCGGTCGCAGCCATGCTCCGACGGCTGCGACCGGCACCGTGACTCCCCGGGCCGCTTCAGCCCTTGCGCGGGTGGAAGCTGCCCCCGGCCAGGCCCTCGCCCGTGCAGTCCATCCCGCGGTAGTGGTCGAGGAAGGTCGCGGTGATGCCCGTGAACGCGTCGTACACCTGGTCCAGGGGCAGGTCCTCGCCCACCCGGAACCGCAGCTGCACGTGTACGGACGTACGCGGCTTCAGCGTCCTCACCGGTGCGGGGATCGCACCGCCGGCCTTTCCGTCGGCCTTCCGCAGCGTCTTCCAGACCCGCCGCGCGGGGTCCCAGTACTGCAGATCGCCGTACGGACTCAGGTCGCGCTCCCCCGGGTTGTAGATGTGGCTCCCCAGCTGTGCGCCGAGTGCGAACTCCTTCAGCTCCTTCTTGGAGGTGTTGGTGAGCGTGGCGGTGTACGTCGTCCAGCGCGGGCCGAGCGCGACCGGCTTGGGTATGCCGAACGAACGGCCCACGAAGATGTTGTAGTCGTACTCCCCATAGGCGGTGTCGAGATCGCGGCACGTCGGGATCCGCGCGGCGGAGGCCGCCCCCGAGGCGGACCCGGACCCGGCTCCGGGCGCAGACCCGACTCCGGACGCGGACGCGGACGCGGCACCGGACGCAGGAAGCATCGTGAAGTCGGACCAGGCCTCCTTCGCCGAACCGCAGGAGCCGTCACGGTTGCGGTAGTCGCCCGCGGCGAGCAGGTATCCGGCGCCCGGCTTCGCGTCCCTGGCCACGCGCGTGCGCAGCTGGAGCGTCACGCGGCCGTGCGGTCCGAGGGCCAGGAAGCCGTACGACTCATTGAACGTGGAATGCCGGAAGTCCTTCCACCTACCCGTCCTGGCGTCGCGGTACTCGGTCTCCAGCTCCCAGTACGGCCGGTCGACCTTCTCGGCCGAAGCCACGTGCAGGAAGGGCTGGACCTTCTCCAGGGACCGGTCGGTGGTGTTGGTGAGCGTCATCGAGAAGGCGCTCCAGGCCCCGCCCGCCTTCAGCCGGCGCGGCAGCCGCTGCACGGCCACGCGCAGGCGGTCGGACTCGAACGCGCAGGACTGCCCGGCGGCGCCGGAGGGGATCGCACGCGGGGTGTTCTCCCCCGCGGGCCCCGTCCCCGCGACCGCGGTGGAGGGCGCAGCGAGCAGCGCGGTGGGCCCCATCACGGCAGCCACTGCGGCGGCCGTCAGAGCACGGTGCATCTTCATCCGGCAGACCTTCCTGTCCCGAGTGCCTTTCCGGCAGCGCAGGTTGCCCGCCTGCGCTCTGTACTCGACCACTCGCACCGCGGAAAGGTTGCACGGGGATTCGGGGCGTTCGAGGGGGTGCCTGTCAGGGGGGAGCGTTACGTTGGAGAGCGTGGGGCGGGCGCGGGTCCGGGGCGGGCGCGGGTCCGGCCTGGGATGAAAGGGGGCTGGGATGGCGGTTCAGGGTGCGGGGCGGCGGGCGTGGCTGGTCGTGGCTGCGGTGTCGGCGCTCGTCGTCGTGGTGTTCCTGCTGGTGGTCGCCGTCGGGGATCTGGAGAAGGCCGACAAGGTGGCGAGCGTCATCGGGGCCGTGGTCGGGGTGATCGGGCTGGCCGTGTCGGTCTTCGCGCTGACCCGGCCTCAGGCCGAGCCCATGGCAGGGGCGCGTTCCGTGCAGGCCGGCGGCGACATCGGGCGGGCGGTGACGGGGGACAACAACCGGCTGACCGGCCCCGCCCCGCAGGTGCCGGCGCCCGGGGGTGCCCCGACGACGCCCGGTCGCCGGCCCGCCGTGCCGGGTGAACGGGGTGTCGCCGCGGACGGCAGCATAGGCGAGGCCGTGACCGGCGACGGGAACCAGCAGCCTTGACCTGACTGGGGGGGCGTGGCAGGGGTGCCGACACCGGCGGCGTGCCGGGTGCGGGGGACTCCCCCGCGGCCCGGCCGCTGCCCAAGAGCGCGCCGTGGACGCGCCGTGGACGTGCCGCGTGTCGGGCCCGGTGCGTGGGCGGTGCACTTCCGCGGCACGCACGCCCGTGCCCGGCCCCGGGTCCTCCGGTCCTCCGGTCCTCCGGTCCCCCCCACCGCGCGGCCGAAAGCGTGAATTGTGCGGGTCCGGGGTCGGGCGGCGGGTGTGGGCCGGGCATGTCGCGAGGGCCGGTGCCGGGAGGGCCGGGGCCCGTGCAGGCGGGTGGAGCCATCGGGACGGGACGGGCGAGGGAGCGACGCGATGAAGCTGTTGCCGGTCGAGGTCAAGGTGAACGTCGAGGGGGCGGTCGCGAAGGCGATGTCCGCCCTCCGCGGGGAGAGCGGTGCCGCGCTGCGGACCCGGCGGATCTGGTTCGCCGAGAGGCGCGAGGGCCTGGCCGTGGGGAAGTTGGACCTCCTGGAGGGCGGGGTGGTCGTGCGGTTCCGGACCGGTGGCGGGGTCCCGGACGACCTCACCGTCAAGTTGCGGCCGTGCGAGCGGGAGCAGTTGCTCGGGCGGTTCAGCGAGGCGTTCGAGACGGGGCCGTTCACCTACCGGATCGAGCAGGACTGGTCGCCGAGCGGCCGCGTACTGGCCGCTTCGCTGGTGCACGAGCACCCGCCGGGGGCCCTGCCGGGTGCGGTCGGTCCCGGCGGGGATCCGACCGCACCCATCGACCAGGTGCAGCACCAGTTCGTGCACGCCTGCGCCCCCGCCCTCGGCCTGGACCGGCTGGACGACCTGGTCGCGCTGGGCCCCGTACTCGCCACCAAGGCCGAGGACGTGCCGCTCGGGGACCTGGACGTGGACCTGGAGGTGTGGTCGGCCGCCGGGCTGGAGTTCTTGGAGGCCTCCCTCCGGGTGAAGCCCAAGGAGGAAGAGACGGCGGACGAGTTCACGGCGCGGGCGGAGCGCAAGCAGCGCAAGCTGGTGGAGGCGGTGCAGGAGCGCGGGGTGACGGTCTCCGAGCAGGCCGAGACCAAGACCCGGCGGATGCTCACCGCCCTGGCCCGGGCCGCGGCGGACCCCACCGGGTGACCGCAGCGCGCACCGCCTTTCGACGCCGCCCTTCGACACCGCTTGTCGACGCCGCTTGTCGACACCGCCCGCCGAGGAACGGCATCTTCGGGCCGCCGCGGCGCCGTGACCAGCAGCCCGGCCGCGGGGTCAGCCGTACGGGGTGACGGTCTGCGCACACGGCCGAGCGCGGTTCCGGAAGGTGCGCCCGGCCGTCGGGCGCAGCGACCGAAGCGACTGAAGCGACCCAAGACCGGGGATGGGCGAGCGGCGCGGGAGCCGGCCGGGGCGCGCAGAACAGCCCGGAGGTCCCCGGGGAACCGGGGACATGGGGACCTGGGGACCCGGGGACCTGGGGTTGGGGCCCGGGGGCCCGGAGGGCTGCCCCGCAGACTGCCCGGGAATACCCGGAGTGGGGCCAGGGGTGCCCCGAGGGCTCAGCCGACGTGTGCGGCGATGATCCGCGCGCACTCCAGTGCCTCGGTGTGCGTAGTGTCCACCTCCAGGTCGTACGTCACGCCCCGGTGGACCAGGTCCGCCTGGGAGGCGGCCATTCCGACGGTCCGGTCGCCCCGGGCCAGCTCGCGCCCCGCGGCCACGGCGGCCTCGCACCTGACGCCGACCCACAGCACCCGCAGTTCACCCAGGGCCTTCTGCCACCGCTGCTGGGAGTACGGTCCGCCGAGGAAGACCTCGTCCACGATGACCCGCGCCCCGGCCCGGGCCATCGCCGCGACCCCCTCGATCCACGCCGCTTCGAGCTCCCGGAACCCGGCCCCGACGGACACCTCCCCGTCCGCCGCGAACTCGATCCCGCCGTCCGCCTCCTGCATGGACGCAGGCATGGCATCGACCAGCGTGTCCGTGCCGAGGGCCAGCCACGGATCGGGCAGGACTGCCTGCAGACAGCGGGCGATCCCGGACTTGCCCGAGCTGGAACCACCGTTGAGAACGATCACTTGAGTCAGCACCGCGCCACTGTAGGGCCGTACTTGCCCCCTCGAAACGGATTTCGAGACGGTCCTCGGAACCGGCTTCCGGGAACCGGTTGTCCCATCGGCGCCGTGCCGGATTGGATGTCCGCTGGGGCTCGGGGTGGTGAGCCGTCCCGAGCGGATCCGGATCGCCCCCGAGGTTCGGGCAGGACGGCACGGCGTGGACGAGGGCGGCAGCATGGGTGGGAAACCGGGCGGCGGCCCGTCGGGCGGCCACGGTCGGCAGGCTCCGGCCTGGGCGGAGCTGCGGCGGCGGCTGTCGCACGGACTGGCCTCGGCTCAGCCTTCCCTCACCAAGACGCAACTGGCCGCGCGGGCGGGGCTGGGCCGGACCACGGTGTCGGAGGCGTTCGGTACGCGTACGGTCCCCTCCGCCGACACCGTCGCGAAGATCGCCAGGATCCTGCGGCTGCCGGTGGACGAGCTGCTGGACTTGCGGCTGGCCGCCGCGGGGACGACCGGCACGGAGGCGACGGAGGGCTGCCGCTCACGCCCCTCCGGCCCGACGGAGGCCGAAGCGGAGGCAGAAACGGAGGCGGAAGCGGAGGCAGAGGCGGAGGCGAAGCCGGTGCCGGTGCCTCCCGCCCGCCCGGCGTGGCCCGTGCGCGTCGGGGAGGTGCCGGAGCTCGCCACCGCGTTCCAGCCGCGTGCGGCCGTACGGGAACAGATCGACGCGGCGCGTACCGCCGGGGCGACCGCCGTACTGACCCAGGTCCCCGACGACCGGGCCCGGCAGCCGGTCCCCGGGCGGATCCCCGCGCAAGTGCTCTCCGGGGGCGGCGGAGTCGGCAAGTCCCAGCTCGCCGCCTCGTACGCCGCCGAGGCCGTGCGGGCGGGCACCGACGTGGTGGTGTGGGTGGCCGCGCAGGACGTACAGCAGGTCATCGCCGCCTACGCGGAGGCGGCGGCCAGCGTGGGCGCACTCGACCGCTCCGGTCACCCCGTCCCCGCCCCCGCCGAGGACCCCGGAACCCTGGAAGCAGACGCGCGCGCGTTCCGCTCGTGGCTGGCCACCACCCGCCGCCGCTGGTTCATCGTCCTGGACGACGTCACGGACCTGGACGGCATGAGCGGATGGTGGCCGCCGAGCGGAACCGGTACGGGCTGGGTGCTCGCCACCAGCCGTCTGCACGACGCCCGTCTGACCGGCAACGGCCGCCGCCGCATCGGCGTGGACGTGTACAGCCCGGCCGAGTCCCTCGCGTATCTGGAGACCCGGCTCCGGGAGGACGAGGCCGGGCACCTGCTCGACGGTGCCGCCGCCGCCCTGGCGCAGGCCCTCGGGCAGCTGCCGCTCGCGCTCGGGCACGCCGCCGCGCACATGATCAACCAGGACCTGACGTGCACCCGTTACCTGACCCTGTTCGAGGACAACGGCCGGTGCCTCGACCAGCTCCTGCCCGCCACCGCGGACACGGAGGGTTACGGCCGCCAGGTCGCCACCACCCTCCTCATGTCCCTGGACGCGGCCCAGCGCTGCGAGCCGGCCGGGCTCGCCGAACCCGCCTTGCGCCTGATCGCCCTCCTCGACCCCGCCGGACACCCCCACGCCTTCTGGGAAACCCCCGCCGTCCTCGCCCACCTGACGGCCCACCTGCCGCAACACCCGCCGAACCACCCGCCCGACCCCGTTACCGCCGAGCAGGCCCACGCCGTCCTGCGTACGCTGCACCGCTACGCCCTCATCACCAGCAGCACTCGGCACGAGCCCCCGCGCGCCGTGCGCATGCACGCCCTCACCGCCCGCGCCACCCGCGAGACCACTCCCCCGGACGCCCTCCGGGCCATCGCCACCACCGCCGCCGACGCGCTCATGAGCCTGTGGCCCGATCCCGACCAGCCGCACCGGGACCTGGCCGCCGCCCTGCGCACCAACACCGACCACCTCGTGCAGCACACCGGCGACCACCTCTGGCACGACGACGGGCACAACGTCCTCTACCGCGCCGGCGTGAGCCTGCACAACGCCGGGCTCATCGCGCCCACCGTCGCCTACTGGGAGAAGCTGCTCGCCGATGCCGAGCGGCTGCTGGGCCCCGACCACACCAACACCCTGTCCATCCGCAGCAGCCTCGCCGACGGCTACCTCGAAGCGGGCCGGATCCAGGAGGCCATCGCCCTCGAAGAGTCGGTCCTCGCCGACTACGAGCGCCTCGGGCGCTCGGAGGACGACCTGAACGCTGCGGCCAGCCGGGGAAGCCTTGCGTTCTCGTACCAGCGGGCGGGCCGGTTCCACGAGGCCGTCGCCTTGAAGGAGCGGGTGCTGGCTGACCACGAACGCATCCTGGACGCCGACCACCCCGACATCCTCACGGCCCGCCACAACCTGGCCCTCTCCTACCACCAGTCGGACCGGATCCCCGAAGCCATCACCCTCGCGGAACAGGTACTCGCCGACCGGGAACGCATCCTCGGCCCCGACCACCCCGACACCCTCACCACCCGGCACAACCTGGCCCTCTCCTACCAGATGTGCGGCCGAGCCGCCGAAGCCGCCGTCCTCGGGAAGCAGGTGCTGGCCGACCGGGAACGCATCCTGGGGCCGGACCACCCGTTCACCCTCAGCACCCGAGACAACCTCGCCATCGCCTACTGGCTCACGGACCGCACCGCCGAGGCCATCCCGCTCGGGGAGCACGTACTCGCCGAACGCGAGCGCATCCTCGGCCCCGACCACCCCGACACCCTCAACACGCGCCACAGCCTGGCCGCCTACTACGCGGTAGTAGGCCGCCTGGACGAGGCGATCGCCCTCGAGGAGGGCGTGCTCGCCGACCGGGAACGCGTCCTCGGCCCCGATCACCCGCACACCGCCATCACGCGCAGCAACCTCGCGCAGTACTACGGGCGGGCCGGACGCGCGGCCGAGGCCGTACCGCTGCAGGAACGGGTGGCCTCCGACCGCGAACGCACCCTCGGGCCCGACCATCCGGAAACCCTCGGCGCCTACAACAGCCTCGGCGTCTCCTACCGGCAGGCGCATCGCGCCGACGAAGCCATCGCGCTGCAGACACGGCTCCTCGCCCGCTGCACGGAGCTCCTCGGCCCCGAGCACCCCGACACCCTCACCACGCGCAGCAACCTGGCCGTCTCCTACTGGCAGGCCGGCCGCACCGACCTCGCCATCCCGCTCGAAGAGGAGGTCTCGGCCCTGAGCGACCGCGTCCTGGGCCCCGACCACCCCGAGACCGTCAACACCCGCCACAACCTCGCCGTCTCCTACCGGGACGCGGGACGCATCGAGGAGGCCATCGCCCTCGGCCGACAGGTCCTGGCCGCCCGCGAGCGCATCCACGGCCCGGAGCACGCCTACACCGACGCCACCCGCCGCAGCCTGGCGTACGCCTACGAGGAGGCAGAGCGGTTCGCCGAAGCCATCCCGCTCGAAGAGAAGGTCCTCGCCCACCGCGAACGCACCCTCGGCGCCGACCACCCGGACACCATCACCACGCGCCGCACCCTGGCCTTCCTGTACTGGAAGACGGGAGACCTGGCGAAGGCCGTTCCCCTGGCGAAGTCCCTCCCCGATCCGGACCCCGATCCGGTCCCCCAGCCCGACCCCGAGGTTGGCGAGTGAAGATCGCGAACAGCAAGAGGAGGAAAGAATTCCAGTTGAACGGAGTCGGGTAGGGGTGGCGATTCAATAACGATGCCCCTTCAAATGATCCGATTCGATCAAAATCGCACCCTTTGCCTCCCCAAGTTGATCCTTAGGCTCCGCTTAGGTCGCTCGCGTGAGCGGGACATGACCGTTGTCAATCGGAAAGTGCTCAGGGGAGATTGTGGAGTCCTTGGACAACAACGAAGAGCCGGTGACGGGGGGCACCCACGTCGGCATGAACCCAGGCAGACTTCGTGTCACCGCCACCGGCGTGGCCCTGCTGATGTCGCTGTCGACCATCTACGGCGCCGAGGCCGCCGTGGCGCAGCAGTCCGCCAAGCGGACCGCGGCCGCTGCCGCCAAGAAGCCGACTGCCGTGACTGCTGCGGCCGACATCGCGTCGGCGCGGGTGGCTGCGCGGTTGTCGGGCAAGCGGGTGGAGGCGTTGTCGGAGCGTACGGAGACTTCGACGACGTGGGTGAACAAGGACGGTTCGCTCACCTCGGAGATTTCCGCGGGTCCGATCCGCTTCCGTGACCCGGCGACGGGTGAGTGGCGTGATGTGGACGTGGCGCTCACCGAGGCCACCGACGGCTCGGTCGCTTCGAAGGCGCACCCGCGGGGGTTGAAGCTCGCGGGCAAGTCCGGCAAGAAGGCCGCCTCCCTGAAGGCCGCCGCGGCCGCCCCGGCCACCGACCTCGTCACCCTCGGCGAGGGCGACCAGGCCATCACCCTCCAGTGGCGTGGTGGTCTGCCGAAGCCGGTGCTGGAGGGGACGCGCGCCACTTACGAGAACGCGGTTCCGGGTGCGGATGTGGTCGTGGAGGCGACGCGTACCGGGTTCGAGCAGTTCGTCGAGGTGAAGGCGAAGCCTGCGGCGGGGTTCTCGTACACGCTGCCGTTGCGGACCAGGGGTTTGAAGGTTGCGCAGCAGGCTGATGGCAGTGTGCTGTTCACGGACAAGCGGTCGAAGAAGTCGGCGGTGATGCCGGCTCCGGTGATGTGGGACGCGACGGTCGACAAGGTCTCGGGTGAGCACACCCGGCGGGCGAAGGTCGCCTTGAAGGTCGTCAAGGCCAAGGGCGGTGTCGATCTCGTCATCACCCCGGATGCGAAGTTCCTGGCGGATCCGGCGACGAAGTATCCGGTGACGGTGGACCCGTCCACCTCCACTCTCGGGAACCTGTTCGACACGTACGTGCAGCAGGGTGAGACGGTCGACTGGTCGAACGACACCGAGCTGGACTTGGGCAACCCGGGGACGAAGAACGCCGACGGTACGTTCCGTACCGCGCGTTCCTTCATCACCTGGAACACCGCTCCCGTCGCCGACGCGCTGATCTCGAACGCCACGCTGTCGCTGTGGAACTTCCACTCGGGGAACACGGACTGCTCGGCGCAGCCGTGGGAGTTGTGGACGGCGAACAACGCCTCCACCTCTTCGCGCTGGACGAATCAGCCGGCGATGGTCACGAAGATGGCGACCTCGACGGAGACCAAGGGCAATGCGTCCTGCGCCGCTGACGGCTGGGTCAACGCGAATGCGACGAGCCTGGTGCAGCACTGGGCGAACAACAAGTGGGCGTACTCGGGGATGGGCCTGCGGGCCACCGACGAGACGGATGTCAAGGAGTGGAAGCGGGTCAACTCCGCCAACGCGGCCTCGAACCCGCCGAAGCTGACGGTCACCTACAACTACCGGCCCAAGACCGGTACGAAGCAGGAGGCCGGGGCCCCGTTCTTCTCCTACGGCGGCTCCTACGTGGTCAACACGACCACGCCCACCCTGCGCGACACGTTCGTGGACGCCAACGGCGACAAGGTCAACGGCACCTTCCAGATCTACGACGCGGTCACCGACACCCAGGTCGGGAACGTGATCGTCTCGCCGTGGGTGAACTCCGGGCAGCCGGCCTCGGTGACCGTCCCGGCCGGGGTGCTGACGAACGGCAAGACGTACAAGTTCCGCACCTCTCCGTATGACGGGACGCACTACAACCTGGGCTGGTCGGCCTGGAAGACGTTCACCGTCGACACCAGCGCCCCTTCCGCCCCCACCGGCCTGACCTCCACCGACTACCCGTCGAACGCGTGGGTCAAGGGTGGCGGCCAGGCGGGGAACTTCACCGTCACCCCGCCCACTGCCGATCACAACTGGCTGGAGTGGTCCTTGGACGGGGTCACCTGGACCAAGGTGGTCACCGGCGGTGTCAACGGCACCAAGACCCTCGGCATCGCCCCGCCCAAGGACGGCACGCACACCCTTCAGGTGCGGACGGTGGACAAGGCGGACAACAAGTCCGAGCCCGTCTCGTACACCTTCCATGCGGGTCCGGGTGGTTTCGTGCAGCCCGCGGAGGGCGAGCGCACCGCCCGTCGTCTGCCGCTCGTGGCGGAGGCCGACGGGGCCAAGTACGACAAGGTGTCCTTCTCCTGGCGGCGCTCGGAGGCCGATGCGTGGACGGTGATCCCGGCCGGTGACGTCACCTCCGGCGGCACCCCGCTGACCGCCTGGCCCGCCCCGCTGGTGAACGGCAAGAACGCCGCACTCGTCTGGAACGCGACCGACACGGTCAACCCGGACGGCACCGTGCAGATCAAGGCCGACTTCACCGGCCCCAACACCGCCACCGGCGCCACCCAGCCCCTCACCGTCATCGTCGACCGCAACGCCACCGGCGCCGCGACCGACGAGGTCGGCCCGGGCTCCCTCAACCTGCTGACCGGTGACTTCACCCTCAGCGCGACCGATGTCTCCTCCTTCGGTCTGACCGTCTCCCGCACGGCCTCCTCCCGTACCCCGGACAAGGCGGCCAAGCAGGACGGCCAGGCGGCCATTTTCGGCAAGGAGTGGGTCTCCGGCACGCTCGCCGAGGACACCGAGTCCGCGTACTCGCACATCCGCAAGACCTCCGACACGGCCGTCACGGTCGTGAGCACCGAGGGCGACGAGACGCACTTCACCGCGAATGCGGGCAAGACCGGCTGGATCGCCGAGCCGGGCGCCGAGGACCTGACCCTGACGGGCAGCGTCACCGGTTCGTTCACGCTCTCGGACACCGAGGGCACGGTCACCGAGTTCACCAAGCCGGATGCGGCCGCCACCACCTGGCCGGTCTCCTCCACGCTGCTGAACGGCCTGACGAACACCGCCACCACCGTGGTCTCGGAGACCGTGACGGTGGACGGCAAGAAGCTGGCCCGCCCCAAGCGGGTCATCGCCCCCACCTCGGCCGTCTCCGCCGCCACCTGCACCGCCACGCCCGCCACCAAGGGCTGCCGCGCGCTGGAGTTCGTCTACGGCTCCTCCACCACCGCCACCGACCTCGTCTTCGGCGATGTCACCGGCCAGGTGAAGGAGATCCGCCTGTGGTCCACCGACCCGGGCGCCGCCTCCGCGACCTCCAAGGCCGTGCAGACGTACGCCTACGACGCCACCGGCCGCCTGCGCCAGGCCTGGAGCCCGCTGATCAGCCCCGCGCTGAAGACGGAGTACACCTACGACTCCGCCGGCCGGGTCACCACCCAGACCCCGCCCGGCGAGCTGCCGTGGACCTTCACCTACGGGCAGGCGGGCAACGCCGCCACCGCCGGTGCCGGCATGCTGCTCAAGGCCTCCCGCTCCGGCCTCCAGCAGGGCACCACCAACGTCGAGCAGGGCACCAACACCACCTCCGTCGTCTACGACGTCCCGCTGACCGGCACCAAGGCGCCGTACGCGATGGGCGCCAACGACGTGAAGGCCTGGGGCCAGACCGACGCCCCGACCGACGCCACCGCCGTCTTCCCCGGCGACTCCGTCCCCGCGTCCCACTCCGGCGACGCGCTCACCAGCGGCTCGTACGCCCGGGCCGAGATCACGTACATGGGCGTCTCCGGGCGTTCGGTGAACTCCGCGGCTCCGGGCGGGCACATCTCGACCACCGAGTACGACCGCTTCGGCAACACCGTCCGCGAGCTGAGCGCGGGAAACCGCGAGGTCGCGCTCGGCGTCAGCGCCGCGGACCGGGCCGTGCAGGCCGAGCTGGGCATCGGTTCGCTCACCGCCGCCGACCGTGCGGACCTGCTGGCGACCCGTTCCGTCTACGACGGCAAGGGTGTCCGCGAGCTGGAGGAGTTCGGCCCGCTGCGCCGGGTCGACCTCACCGCCGACCTCAAGGACGGCGCGACGCTCCTGGTTCCCAAGGGCACCTCCGTGACCGCCCGCACCTGGACGGTGAACGAGTACGACGCGGGCCGTCCCACCGACGGCACCGCCAAGGTCAAGGACCAGATCACCAAGACCACCACCGGTGCCCAGGTGCGCGAGCACCCGACCGTCCTCGGTGAGGGCCGCGCCACCCAGACGGTCTACGACTGGGCCAAGGGCGTCCCGACCCAGGCGATCAAGGACCCGGGCGGTCTCGCGATCACCACGACCACCGAGTACGACGACCAGGGCCGCATCACCAAGCAGCTGCTGCCCGGCGCCACCGGCACCGACGCGGGCACCCGCGTGACCACGTACTGGTCGGCGACCGGCACCGGCACCTGCCAGGGCCGCCCCGAGTGGGCCGACCTCGTCTGCTCCACCGGTCCGGCCGGCGCCGTCACCGGCGGCGGCTCCAACCCGGCCCAGCTGCCGACCACCACCACCGAGTACGACTGGTGGGGCAACAACGCCAAGCTGACCGACACCGCCAACGGGGTCACCCGTACGACCACCAACACGTACGACGCGGCCGGCCGCATCACCAAGGCCGTCGTCTCCGGCGGCACCGGCGCGGCGGTTCCCGAGGCGACCACCGAGTACGACCCGGCCACCGGCAGGGCCGTCAAGGCGGTCTCCCCGACCGGCGGCACGATCACCAAGGTCTACGACAAGCTCGGCCGCATGGTGTCCTACACGGACGCCGACGGCGGAGTCACGACCTTCGAGTTCGACCTGCTCGACCGTCCGGTGAAGGTCGGCGACAACGCGCCGTCGACCGTCACGTACACCTACGACGCGGCCGCCGAGCCGCGCGGCATGGCCACCAGCACCACCGACTCCGTCGCAGGCACCTTCCAGGCCACCTACGACGCGGACGGCTCGGTCGCCACCGAGAAGCTGCCCGGCGGCTACACCCTCAGCACCACCGAGGACACCACCGGGGCCACCCTGAAGCGGGTCTACACCCGTGACAGCGACGGCACGGTCGTCTACACCGACACGGTCGCGGAATCCATCCACGGCCAGGTCACCGACCACAACGGCTGGTCCGAGCAGCTGTACGGCTACGACGCCGCCGGCCGCCTGACCTCGGTCGAGGACACCGCGGACACGGTCTGCACGAAGCGCACCTACACCTTCGACAGCCGTACCAACCGCAAGTCCCTCACCAGCGCCGCGGGCACCCCCGGCGCGGACTGCCCGACCACCGGCGGCACGACCGCCAACTCGACGTACGACAGCGGCGACCGCCTCGTGGACGCCGGCTACACGTACGACGCGTTCGGCCGCACCACCGCCCTGCCGGGCACCACGCTGAGCTACTTCGCGAACGACCTCGTCCAGCAGCAGGTCGCCGGCAGCAACCGGCAGACCTGGCAGCTCGACGCGGCGCACCGGCTGCGCAGCTGGAAGACCGAGACGGGTTCGGGTTCGACGTGGACCCAGACCGGTTCGAAGGTCAACCACTACGACGGTGACGACGACGAGCCGCGCTGGATCACCGAGGACACCGCCACGGGCACGCTCACGCGCAACGTGGAGTCCGCCTCCGGCGACCTGGCCGCGACCACGAGCAAGACCGGCGACACGGTCCTGCAGCTGACGTCCGTCCACGGCGACGTGGCGCTCCAGCTCCCGCTGGACGTGTCCAAGACCCCGGTGGTCCTGGACAGCGACGAGTACGGCAACCCGCGCGCGGGCCAGCCGGCCACCCGTTACGGCTGGCTCGGCGGCAAGCAGCGCTCCGCCGAGACCCTCACCGGTCTCACCCTGATGGGCGTCCGCCTGTACAACCCGGTCAGCGGCCGCTTCCTGCAGCTCGACCCGGTCTACGGCGGCGGCGACAACGCGTACGGCTACCCGGGTGACCCGGTCAACGAGTTCGACCTCGACGGCCGGTTCTGGGGCAAGGTCTGGAACTGGACCAAGCGCCACAAGTGGGACATCGCGCTGACCGCGGCCAGTTTCTTCGTGCCGGGCGCCGGCGCCGCGGTCTGGGCCTACCGGGCCTACCGCATCGTCCGTGTCGCGCGCGCCGCGCGGGGCATGTCCGGCGGCATCCGCGCCAGCCGTGCCACGTCCTGGCTGGCGGGCCGCATGTGGGTCGGCCGCGGCGGACGCGCCTTCGGCGGGCGGACGGGACGCATCTCCCGCGACGGCCTGCGCCAGTGGCGCCGCCCGCAGCACAAGGCCGACGGACACTGGAAGTCCAACTTCCAGTACCGTCGCTCCCCCAAGGGGAAGTGGAAGAACAACTACCACGTCTACCACCGTCGCCCGTGGTGGCGCCGGTGGTGGTAAGGGAGGCACGAGGATGAGCCGGGACCACTCCGCCCTGAACGGACTCCTGGGCATCGGCACCGACGCCGACGGCCGCGTCTTCTACCTGCGGGTCGCCGCGGGCGAGATGGCGTACGACCGGGGCGGGGAGACCTTCGACTACATCCAGGTCTTCCTGTACCAGACGGCGACCCCCGACCAGCCGGCGGACGCGAACGACATGTTCGAGACCGACGGCCTGGACGAGATCGCGGCCGAGCTGCGCAACGGCGTACTGGACTGGTACGACGAGCCGCTCGCCTTCCGCATCCCGACCGAGGAGGAGCGGGCGACGATCCTCTCCACCACGGGTTGGACGTAACCCCCTTCCCAGGCCGAGGGCCCGCTCGCCCACCCGAAAGGGGCGGCGTGCGGGCTCGGCCCGAGGAACGACGGCCCCGGCACGCATCACAGGATGCGCGCCGGGGCCGTCGGCGTTGGGGGGTGGGCCTTCCGGCCTCGGCGCATCGGCGCCTAGGCGCATCAGGCGAGGGCGTCGGGGAAGCGGGCGGAGTAGCGTGCGAAGGCGTCGAGGCTGTCGGAGACGAAGGTCCACCGCCGTACGGCATCCACGAGTTCGGGACCCGTGAGCCAGCCGCACCAGCCGATCTCGTCCTCACTCGGCTTGACCTCGTCCTCTTCGACATCCGCCTCGTACACGGCGAACCAGTACGGGCTGAGCTGCCCCTCGCAGAGGAACTTGAACAGGAAGCGCACCGGACGGGTGACCCCGATCTCCTCGGACAACTCCCGCCGGGCCGCATCCTCGTAGGACTCCCCCGCCCCGACCGCCCCGGCCACGAGCCAGCTGTACTCCCCGGGGAAGCGCTTGCTGTCCTCGGGCCGCTGGTGCACCAGGTAGCGCCCCGCGGAATCCCGGCACAGCACCATCGACATCCGGTACAGCCACCGGTTGGCAACAGCGTCCCCCCGGCTCACGACCCCGACGACCTCGTCCCGCCCATCAACCCGATCCACCCATTCACCCATACGCCCCACCCTCTCAGACGCAGCAGCGGTCCACCTGCGCAGCCCGTCAACCTGTGAGAACGGCGCGAGGGCCGCGCGCTGATGCGTCGCGGCCCTGGCTCCGGTCATCCGTCCTCGGGGTCACAGGAGCTGGTTGTACGTGTTCCAGCCTGCGCCGATCTTGGTGCGGGCGGCGAACGGGGCTGCCGCCTTGCCGGTTCCCTTGTAGAGCCACAGCACGCCGGCCGCATCGCGGGCGACGGCGTCGGCCTTGCCGTCGTTGGTGAGGTCACCGGCCACGGACAGCTGGTTGTAGATGCCCCAACCGGCACCGACCTTCACACGGGAGGCGAAGGGGGTGGCGGCGTTGCCGGTACCGGCGTAGAGCCACAGGGTCCCGTTCCGGTCCCGGGCCAGCAGGTCGGCCTTCTTGTCGCCCGTCAGGTCTGCCCCGCCGGCGAGGGCGGGGTAGTCGCGCCAGCCCGCGCCGATCTTGACCCGGGGGCCGAAGGGCGCCGCCGTCTTCGAGGTGCGCGGGTAGAGCCACAGCACGCCGCCCTTGTCCCGGGCCAGCAGGTCCGACTTTCCGTCCCCGGTGAGGTCGCCCGCGCCGGCGAGCGCATCGTAGACGTTCCAGCCGGCCCCCACCTTGGTGCGGGGTGCGAACGGCATGTTCGCTCCGGCCATTCGGGGGTGCAGCCACAGCGTGCCGGCGCCGTCCCTGGCGACGAGGTCGCCGCGGCCGGGCAGCGGCCGCAGGCTGCCGGCGTCGATGTCCTCGGCCACGGGCTCCAGCTTGGCCACGGCAGGCAGCGCCTGCCAGCCGCTGCCGATCGCGAGCCTGCTGGCGAAGGGCCTGTCGGCGCGCCCGGTGCCCTCGTACATGTACAGGCCGCCCTTGCCGTCGCGGGCCAGCAGCCGGTGCTTGTCGTACCGGGGCCCGGACCCGACGGTGAAGGAGGAGTGCGACGTGATGTCCCTCGATGCCTCGCCACCTGTGTAGATCTTGTACGCCGTGTGCGCTTCCAGCTGCCAGGTGGGAAGGTTCGCCGGCACGGTGAGGGTGTAGGTGACGCTGTGCTCGCCCGGTGCCGCGAAGCAGAGCACGTTATCCACGCGATCGTTGATGCTCGGGGAGTTGAGCCGGCAGGTGATGCCGTCGCTCGCCTTCACGCTGCCGATGCGGATGTCGGGGGAAGGCCAGTAGGGCTGTCCGCTCGATACCCGGAAGCGCAACAGCAGCCGGCCCCCGTCATTGGCCTTCACGGCGAGCTTCTGGGTCACCGAACGCCCGGCCGGGACATTGGGCAGGGCAAATGAAACGGAGTTCAGCGCTGCGTGTGCAGCGGTCTTGACCGTAAGCTTGGCCGCCCCGCGCGTGTCCGACTTCGGCAGAGTGGACGCGCTCAGGGCCGCCTTGACGCCGTCCGTGACGTCGCCACCCGCGGGTACGTACGCGTAGCCGAAGTGCACCGTGGACATGTCGGAGGCGTTCTCGGATATCAGCCAGTGCGGGGCCGGGTAGGTCGTGTCTCCCAGGACCTCACACGCGAAGACCGCGGTGGCGCCGGCCACCGGCTGACAGCGCTGCGGGTGCGGGGTCAGGACGGCGGACACCTCGTCCTGGCCGACTCGGGAACCGTCGAGCGGCTTGGTCGAGAACGCGTAAACGAGCGTGCCCTTCAGGGACCCCGACTCCAGGCGAGGCCCGGAAAGCCAGGGGGCGCCGGGGTAGAGCACCGAGTCCTGGGCGGACAGGCGAACCGCTTCCTCCGCCACGGCGGGCGAGCCACTGGCGACGAAGCCGGCAACGACGGCAGCCGCCAGCCCCGCTGCCGCGGTGCGCTGACGCATGGAATTGAACAAGGGAAACCTCCGGTCGGCGGCCTCCGGTCTGCTGCCGGAGGCCGCCTTCAATCTTGGTACGTGCGGTGTGCGTCAGAAGATGCCGGTGATCGCGCTACTCCACGCGCCCGTCCCCACCAGCTGCGGTGGGCGGTGGGTGGCGGCCGCCCCGGGGTAGAAGAGGAGGCAGCCGGTGGGGCAGACGGTCGACCTGGAGACGCCCTGGGCGTCCACGTAGGTGACCGCGAGGTCTGCAAAGGATCTTCCTGCCCCTCTGGAAGAGGCATACCCCATCATCACAGGGGGGAGACGATGGGGCTCCGCCCTCAAGAGGGACGGCGACCACAGGGCTACCGACTTTGACACTGATGGAATCCTTGAGCGGGGCAAGATATTCCGCGGCACCGGAGGAGACAAGCGGCCATTTTCGATCGTTCAAATGCCAGGAGTAATTGAACGGGGTTGGCGGTCGCTTCGAGTGGCTTATCGAGCATCAGAGCGGAAACTTGATTGTCAGCCATCAGCGCTTCGTGCGGGATGGTACGATTAACGGCATTCCAAATAAGAGGTAGTACATTTAAGGATGGGTGGAAAGTTGCATTGGACCGAGTCGATCGATAGAGCCCTGCGGGGATATGAAGAGAATGCGCTCAGCCTCGGCGAACTGGGCCAGATCCTTTTGCTCTCCATCAGCGAGGAGACATCAGGCCGTGGCGCGCTCTACGAACAGGGCTCTATCCTGGCGGCAGAAATCGAACGACATCACGACCTCAGGACCTCTCCCTGGAACAATCCAGAGGATGTAGGCCCGGAAGACGAAGCTGAGCTTCGGGACCTCCTGATGGCCGTGCGAAGGCTGATTTCCGTCAACTGAGCATCGACCGGTCCCCCTCTATCCTCCGGTGGTGAGAAATACGCCACCTCCGTCGCAGAATTGAGCGGTTCGCCTCATTGCGCGACGGCCTTCGCCCAAGCAGGGCCGCCCCCACGCAGAAACGGCGGGGGCGGCCCTGCCCGATCAGTGCCCGCCCGTCCTCCCACGACCACCACGCCGCGCTAACCGTCCGCCATCCTGCTACCACAATGCGGGGTCCTACGCGAACGCCGGGATCGCCAGGAGGGCGGTGCCGTAGTTGGTGCAGGTGGCCAGGGTGAGGATGAAGAGGGTGGCGGCGGTGTTGCCGGCTGTGGGGCGCCAGCCGTTGCAGGCGACCGCGCGGTGGGGTTTGGCCGGGTTGTAGGCGACGCGGATGGTGTTGCCCTTGAAGTCGTTGTGGATGGGGCGGGTTTTGCCGGTGGTGTCGGTGTAGGCGTACGTGGCCTTGCCGTTGAGGTGGATCTGGGGGGCCTCGACCGTGATGCCGTGGCGGGGGAGGTACCAGCCTTCCCATGTGGCGAGCACGCCGCCGGCCACGCCGAAGTTGAAGAGCATGGCCAGGGAGCCGAGGAGGAAGGTGGCGATCGCGCGGCTCGGGTCCTGGCCGGCGAGGCCGACGGTGATGCTGAAGGCCGCCAGGGCGAGCAGCGCGGCGAGGGCCGAGCGTCGGAGGAGGGGGGACTTGGCGGGCTCGTCCCCGGCGTCCTCGTCCTCCGGGGCATCGGGCGTGCGGAGGCTGCGTACGGTGACGAGGGTGGAGCCGTCGATCGGGGCCTCGTCGGCGGGGCGTTCGGGGAGGGCCGCGTTCACGGTGTCGGCGAAGACGGTGGCGGCGGCTGCGCTCACGTCCTCCAGCCGGTAGGTGGTGGGGGTAGCGGTGCCGGGTGGGGCTGTCAGTGCGACCGTGACGTCGCGTCGTTCGGCGTGGATCCGGGCGATCGCTGCGAGCGGGATGCGCAGTTGCTCGTCGGGGCGGGTCAGGAGGAGGTCATCGCCCGCGGAGCGGAGTTCGGTGCCCCGGTTGCCGCGGAGGACGGGTATGGGCGAAGTGATCGACATGGGCGCGATCGTAGAGGCGGATCCGCCCTGGCGAGAAGGGGATTGGGCTTCCGGGCGGGTGTGGTGGTGACGTACCGTCCGCCTGTGGACATGGTCGATGTGGTGCTCGTGTGCTTCGCCGTCGCGTCGGGGGCGGGCTTCCTCTTCGGGCTGCTGTGGATGCAGGGCGAGCGGGAAGAGCTCAAGAGGATGACGGAGATCCAGGAGGAGGGCGTCGAGGTCCGGGCACGGCTGGTGAGCCTGGTGCCGTTCGGGACGAAGGGGTACGCGACCGCCTGGTACGAGTTCCGGGGCCCGGGCGGGGAGAAGCTCTCGCACCGGGAGGGCACGACGGCCGGTCCCGCGCACGTGGTGGGCGATACGTATCCGCTGGTCCACGTTCCGCAGCGGGCCAAGCGGGTGCACATGGGGCCGATGGCGGCGGTCCGCAAGGAGCGCCGGACCCGGGAGGGGTTCCTGAGGGCGACGTGGTGGCTGGTGGCCGTGTCGTTGGCGGCGGGCGTGCTCGCCGGGGTGGGGTTGGCCGTCGGTCCCTGATCCGTCACGCACCGTGTGCGGGCCGCCGCACCCCGGTCGCCGCCGCCCGCCAGGGCAGCCCCCCGGGATCGAACATACGATGGGCGGGAGCCGGCACACGGGCCCGGGGCCCCGCACCTGGTCCCCGCGACCGGGCCCCGCACCTGGTCCCCGTGCCGGCCGGTCCGGAGCACGTACGCCGGGGACGGGCGGAGGAACATGGCAGAGGCCAGTACCGGGGCCGGGGCCGGGGCTAGGGCCGCGCCTGCGCCCCCCGCGACGGACCCCGCCAAGCCCCCCGATGCCGCCGCCGCGCGGACCGTCATCCTCACCGTGGACGACGATCCCGGCGTGTCCCGTGCCATCGCCCGTGACCTGCGGCGGCACTACGGCGGCGGGTACCGGATCGTGCGGGCCGAATCCGGGGAGTCCGCGCTGGAGGCGCTGCGCGAGCTGAAGCTGCGCGGGGACCTGGTGGCGGTGATCCTTGCCGACTACCGGATGCCGCAGATGAACGGCATCGAGTTCCTGGAGCAGGCGCTCGGCGTGTACCCGGGGGCGCGGCGCGTGCTGCTGACCGCGTACGCCGACACCCACGCGGCCATCGACGCGATCAACATCGTCGACCTCGACCACTACCTGCTCAAGCCGTGGGACCCGCCCGAGGAGAAGCTCTACCCGGTCCTGGACGACCTCCTCACCGCTTGGCGCTCCAGCGACTACCGGCCCGTGCCCGCGACCAAGGTGGTCGGGCACCGCTGGTCGGCGCGCTCCTCTCGGGTGCGGGAGTTCCTCGCCCGCAACCAGGTGCCGTACCGCTGGTACTCCTCCGACGAGCCCGAGGGGCGCCGGCTGCTGGCGGCCGCCGGGGCCGACGGGCGACGGCTGCCCCTGGTCGTCGCCCCCGACGGGACCGCGCTCGTGGAGCCGGAGACCCCCGAGCTGGCCGCCCGCGTGGGGCTGGCGACGACCCCGGCCGCCGAGTTCTACGACCTCGTCGTGATCGGCGGCGGCCCGGCCGGGCTGGGCGCGGCGGTGTACGGGGCGTCCGAGGGGCTGCGTACGGTGCTCGTCGAGCGGTCGGCGACGGGCGGGCAGGCCGGGCAGAGCTCGCGGATCGAGAACTACCTCGGGTTCCCCGACGGGGTGTCCGGGGCGCAGCTCACCGAGCGGGCGCGGCGGCAGGCGAGCCGTTTCGGTGCGGAGATCCTCACGGCCCGGGAGGTCACGGGGCTGGAGGTGAGCGGTCCGGCGCGGGTGGTGCGCTTCTCCGACGGCTCGGCGGTGGCCGCGCACAGCGTGATCCTGGCGACCGGGGTCGCGTACCGGCAGCTGGGGGTGCCGGGCTGCGAGGACCTGACCGGGCGCGGGGTGTACTACGGCTCCTCGCTCACCGAGGCGGCGTCCTGCGAGGGCGAGGACGTGTACATCGTCGGGGGTGCGAACTCGGCAGGTCAGGCGGCGGTGTTCCTCGCGCGGGGCGCGAAGTCGGTGACCCTGCTGGTGCGCGGGGACTCGCTGACGGCGTCGATGTCGTACTACCTGGTCCAGCAGATCGAGGAGGCGCCGAACATCTCCGTACGGCCGCGGACCGTGGTCGAGGCGGCGCACGGGGCGGAGCACCTGGAACGGCTGACGCTGCGGGACGCGGTGACGGGCGCGGCCGAGGTCGTCGACGCGCAGTGGCTGTTCGTGTTCATCGGGGCGGCCCCGCGGACGGACTGGCTGGCCGGGACGGTTCTGCGCGACGAGCACGGCTTCATCCTGGCCGGGCCGGACCTCACGCCGGACGGGCGGCCGCCGGCGGAGTGGGAGCTCGACCGGCCGCCGTACCACCTGGAGACGAGCGTGCCGGGGGTGTTCGTGGCGGGCGACGCGCGGGCGCAGTCCGCGAAGCGGGTGGCCTCGGCGGTGGGCGAGGGGGCGATGGCGGTGATGCTGGTGCACCGGTGGCTGGAGCAGTCGTGAACGGGCCGCAGCTGGCAGGCGGGAGCCGGGCGGCGGTCAGGCGGTCAGTCGTGCAGGCGGTCAGTCGTGCAGGCCGGCAGGCAGGCAGGCAGGCGGGTGAGTGAGTCGTGAACGCTGAGGCGAGGAACCATGAGCGGCGCTGAGGTCATGTCGTGCGATCCGCGAGAGATCGCGTCGCTGTTCCTGTTCGAGGACCTCTCCCCCGAGCAGCTGGGGCGGCTGTGCTCGGAGGGGCGGGTGGAACGGTTCGGTCCCGGGCCCGTGTACACCGAGGGGGAGCCTGCCACCTGCTTCTACGTGATGATCGAGGGCACGGTCGTGCTCTACCGCCGGGTCGGGAGCGACGACGTGGAGGTGAGCCGCACCTCGCAGCGCGGGGTGTATGCGGGGGCCATGCAGGCGTATCTCGGGGAGCGGGTGCCGCAGACGTACGTGAACTCCATGCGGGTGACGGAGCCGACGCGGTTCTTCGTCCTGCCCGCGCAGTCGTTCGCGGACATCATGCGGGAGTGGTTCCCGATGGCCGCGCACCTGCTGGAGGGGCTGTTCTTCGGGTCCAAGAACACGCAGCGGGCCATCGGGCAGCGGGAGCGGCTGCTCGCACTCGGCTCACTGTCGGCTGGGCTCACGCACGAGCTCAACAATCCGGCGGCGGCCGCCGTACGGGCCACGGCCGCGCTGCGCGAGCGGGTCGGCAAGATGAGGCACAAGCTGGCGGTCATCGCCAAGGGGCCGTACACGCGCGAGACCCTCGCCGAACTCATCGAGATCCAGGAGCGGACGGCGGAACGCGTCGCCAAGGCGCCGGTGCTGAGCCCGCTGGAGGCGTCCGACCGGGAGGACGAGATCACCGACTGGCTCGACGACCACGGCATCCCGGAGGGCTGGCGGATCGCGCCCACGTTCGTGCAGGCGGGGCTGGACACGGACTGGCTGGACCAGGTGGCGGCGGGCGTGGCCGAGGACGTCCTGCCGGGGGCCGTCGGCTGGCTGAACTACACGGTCGAGACCGAGCTGCTGATGGACGAGATCGAGGACTCGACGAACCGGATCTCGAACCTGGTGGACGCGGCCAAGCAGTACGCGCAGCTGGACCGGGCGCCGCACCGCGACGTGGACGTGCACGAACTCCTCGACAGTACGCTGCTGATGCTGTCGGGCAAGATCGGGCCGCGGGTGCGGGTGGTGAAGGACTACGACCGGACCCTGCCGCCGGTGCCGGCGTACCCGGCGGAACTGAACCAGGTGTGGACCAACCTGATCGACAACGCGGTGGCTGCGATCGCGGGCGGAGGCGGCGGGGGCGAGGGCGAGGGCGGCGGGAACGAGGGGGCCGGGGGCGAGGGCGGCGGGGGCGAGGGCGGCGGGGGCGAGGGGACCCTGACGGTGCGGACGGCGCGGGAAGGGGACCGGCTCCTGGTGGAGTTCCGGGACACCGGGCCCGGAGTGCCGGAGGAGATCCGAGGGCGCATCTTCGACCCGTTCTTCACGACGAAACCGGTGGGGGAAGGCACGGGGCTCGGGCTCGACATCTCGTGGCGCATCGTCGTCAACAAGCACCACGGCAGCCTGCACGTGGAGTCCGTGCCGGGCGATACGCGCTTCCAGGTGCTGCTGCCGTTCACGGCGCCGGAGACCGAACCAGCGGAGGAGACACCATGACCGGGAGCAGCGGGACGGAAGGCGGAGCGGAGGGCCGGACGGAAGGCGGGACGGAAGGGATCGACCCGGGCGTCCCGCCCACGGGAACCGGCTGCGTGGAATGCGACGCGGTGGACGGCTGGTGGTTCCACCTGCGGCGCTGCGCGCAGTGCGGCCACATCGGCTGCTGCGACTACTCGCCGGGGCAGCACGCGACGGCGCACTGGAAGTCCACCGGGCACCCGCTGGTGCAGAGCTTCGAACCGGGTGAGGAGTGGTTCTGGAACTTCGACACCGGCGCCCTGTACGAGTCCGGCCCCGCCCTGGCCCCGCCGACGGCCCGCCCCCCGGAGCAGCCGTCCCCGGGCCCGGCCGACCGCGTCCCCGCCGACTGGACCCGCCTGCTGCACCGCTGACCGGCGGGGGCAGGCCGACGGGGGCAGGCCGACGGGGGCAGGCCGGCGCGGGCAGGCCGGCGCGGGCAGGAGGGCGCGTTCGGCCGGCCGTACGCTGAGTCCGCGCCCCGGAATGCCGCCCGGCCGGGCCGTGGCCGCGTCAGTGCGCCGGTGCGGGGGCGGCTGCCGCCGCGAGGAGGAAGTCGGCGAAGTGCTCGGTCAGGGGCTCGCCCGTCAGGGGCTCCAGGAACAGGAACTGCCCCTGCGGGTTCACCTCCAGCCACACCGGCTCGCCCTCCGGCGTCAGCTTGAGGTCCACCACGCCCATGCGCAGCCCCAGCCGGCCCAGCACCGCGGCGACCCGCAGCCGGAGGTCCTCCGGGACGGGCCAGACGGACATGGGCACGCTGAGGTCCGGGCGCCAGTCCAGTGCCTCGGTCTCGATCAGCGCGGCATACATCCGGTCCCCGAAGCAGTTGAGCCTGATGTGGCGGCGGCCCGGGACGTACTCCTGGTAGAAGGCCGGGCACACCTCGAAGGACGAGGCCGGGATGGACTCCGGGGCGTCGAGCCAGCGCGTGTACAGCGCCGGACCGCGCGCGCCGACGACGGGTTTGACGATGATCCGCCCGACGCGCCGCGTGAACGCGACGACCTCCTCGCGCGACTGCGACACCAGCGTCCGCGGCACGCGCAGCCCCGCCTCCCGGGCCACGCTCAACTGGTACACCTTGTCGGCGGCGCGATCGGTCGCCTGCGGCGAGGAGATCCACTGGCCCCGGAAGGCGGCGGCGAGGATGCCGCCGAGTGCGCCGCGGCAGTCGTTGTTGACGAGGCTGCGCTCGTGGGCGCCCCCGGCGTGCGCAGTGCTCTCCTGGTCCATCCTCGGCCGCCGCCACCACAGCAACTCCGCCTGGTCGACCGGGACTTCGAGGCCCTCGGAGGTGCGCAGCAACGCGGCGGGGGCGCCGGCTTCCCCGTCGCCGTGGGAGTGCCAGGAAAGCCCTTTGGTGCCGCTGACGTTGTCGGACTCCACGATGTGGAAGTCGCGGGAGCCCCGGCGGCGGACGGCGTGCTGGACGGCGAGGGCGTGCAGGTCGTCACGGTGGGAGACGGCCAGGATCACCGTACTTCTCCGTTCCGGTTCAGTGCATGCCGCAGTCGTCGCTGTTGCAGGCCTTGCCGAAGTTCGATCCCGTCTCGCAGGCCACCCCCGCGAGGCCGTCGGCGGCGATCTCCAGGCCGGTGGTCAGCCGGACCGCGGCCTCCCAGGCCCTCAGCTGCTCGGGGGTCTCCAACGGGACGAAGGAGTTCGCCTGGACGGCGAGGACGACGGGAGGCGGCATCTTCACGAGGCCTTCGACGTTGTCGTCCAGTGGATCGCCGAGCTTGAATTCAGGCACGATCCTCACCTCGGATCCGTAGCCGATGTGCAGGTGCACCCCCTTCCATCGAAGCACGGCCGTGCCTGCCGCGCGCGCCCGGCCGCCCCGCCCCGGGCCGGGGAACCGCCCGCCCGGGGGCGGTGCCAGGGGGCGGTTCCAGGGGGCGGTTCCAGGGGGCGGTTCCAGGGGGCCGCTCCCCCGGCGGGCGGCCGGCCGGACCTGCGGTGGGTGTCCCTCCTGGGGCGCTGGTGCGGGAGCGCGGGCCGCAGGAGGGACGGGCCGGTTACGGCAGCTTCGCGAACGGGGAGAGGAAGGCGCGGGCGCCCGGCGTGTCCAGGCGGTACGAGACGTTGGTCGCGTAGCACGGGCCGTCGCCCGTGATGGTGGTGGCGACCAGGGTCAGCCGGCCGCCCAGCGCGGCGAAGTTCGGACCGCCCGAATCCCCGTAGCACGCACCGCCGTTGCCCTGCGGGGCGGTCATGGCGAGGCGGACCCAGGCCGGGTTGAGGGCGTCGAAGGAGACGGGCGCCTTCATGCGGACCCCGCCGCCGGGGTGCGTCAGGCCGCCGGGACCGCGTACGGCCTCCTGGGTGCCGTACCCCGCGACGGAGAACGGAGTGGCGTTCAGCCCCTGCGGGCCCAGCGCGTCGAGCGCGCCGGCCTTGGGCAGGGTGGCGGGGGTGAACGACCAGCGCGCCTTCATCCCGGCGGCCGGCAGCTCGATGACGGAGATGTCATGGTTGTCGGCGGCCGGACCCGGGTACTCCGGGTGCGTGTGGGCGACGCCCTCCACGGCGACGGCCTTCGCCACGGCCGTCGGGTCACCGGGGAACCGGCCGGCCGCAGCGTCGAGGCCGGCCTGCACGTCCTGGTCCAGGGAGACGTAGAACCGCACGTTCGCCGGCCAGTCGGTGGTGCAGTGCGCGGCGGTCAGGAAGGTGTCGGCATCGATCATGGTGCCGGAGCACACCCAGTCGACCCGGTCGGGCGTGGCGGGATTTCCGTCGTTGTCCCAGGTGGCGACGAGGGCGCCGACCTCGGTGCGCTCAGGTGCCGGTGCGGCGTTGTACGAGTTGATCGCCGAGGAGGGCAGGGCGGCGCCGAGGACGAGGGCGCAGGCCGCGGCGGTGACGGCGCTCAGACGTGCGGTGACGGCAGTCAAGGGAAACCCTTCGTGTCGTGGGGCGGGGGTTCTCCTGTGGGGGCGAGCGACAGTGAAGCGCCGAAGGGCGGCCCCGGCAAGAGTTCCGGATCTTTTGGCTGCCGTTCCGCTCGTTTTCCCGTGGCCGGAGGGAAGCTGGTCGGGTTCTGTCGTGCGCGACGGTCCCACGGCACCGATTTGCGGCGCCCGGCGCCCGGTGCCCGGCCGGGATACGCTCGGAACAGCAGTTCTCGTCTGGTGTGGAACCCCGCTCCAAGGAGCGATGATCATGACAGAACGTCACCTCACCGTACGGCGGCGAGCGGCTGCGTCCGAGGCCGCGGTCTGGGCCGTGCTTGCAGATTTCCCGGGACTGGGCGGCGTGTGGGACGGGATCAGGGCGTCGCGTCCCCTGGGCGACCGGACCGCAGGGGTGGGGGCCCGCCGGACGGTGGTGCTGAAGCCGGTGGGCACGATGGCCGAGACCGTCACCGCCTGGGAGGAGGGCCGGGTGCTCGCGACGGCGAACGAACCCTCCGCGCTCGTCCCGTTCAAGGCGGCGAACTCCCGGCTCGTCCTCCGGCCGGAGGGCGACGGCACGGCGATGACCTTCGACTACCGCTACGTCCCCCGCGGCGGGCCCCTCGGACGCCTCACCGGCCCCGTGATCGACAGGATGCTGACCGCGAGCTTCGCCGACATGCTGGCCGCCGTCGAGGCGGCGGCCCGCAAGGCGGCCTGAGCGGGGTGGCGCTCGTCCGCGTCGCCGTCACGCGCCGTCGGGCGGTTCGTCCACGAAGTGGTGGGACGGGTGGGGGTGCATGAGGAAGTCGTGGTGGGAGATGTTCCACGCGTACGCCCCCGCCAGGGCGAAGGCGACCCGGTCGCCCGCCCGCAGCCCCGGCGCCGGCACACGGCGGGCCAGGAGGTCCTTGGGGGTGCAGAGCTGGCCCGAGAGGGTGCTCTCCGCCCGCCGGGTCTCCGGGCGCGGCCAGGGATGGGGCCAGTGCTCGACGGGGAGGACCGTGCAGGGCTGGTCGTGCCCCTTCGTGGCCGGGGTCCGCAGGTGGTGGGTCCCGCCGCGGACCACCGCGAATGCCTCGCCGTGGCTGTCCTTCACGTCCAGGACGTCGGTGGCGTACCAGCCGCAGTACGCGGTCAGGGCGCGGCCCGGTTCGATGCGCAGGGTCAGGCCGGGGTGGGCGGCTGTGAGGGCGGCCAGGCCGCGGCCGTAGGCGTGCCAGTCGAAGCGCCGCGCGGGCTCGGCGTACGAGACGTGCATGCCGCCTCCGACGTTCACCTCGGCGAGCCGGAAGCGGTGGCGTGCGGCCAGGCCGGCGGCCCAGGTGGTGATCGACCCGGCCGCCGCGAGCAGGTCGGGGGCCTCCAGACCGCTGGCCAAGTGGGCGTGCACGCCCAGCAGTTCGAGCTGGGGACAGGAGCCGTCGGTGAGCATTCGGACGGCCGTGTCGGCGTCCGCCGGGTCCAGGCCGAAGGGGGTGGGGCGGCCGCCCATGGCCAGCGAACTGCCTGCCAGGGCGGTCCCGTCCAGCGGGAGGTTGAAGCGGAGCAGGACGCCCGCCCGGGGCGCCTGCCCGCGGGCCGCGGGCCGCCCCGCGGAGTGCCCGGAGGACGGCCCCGCGGAGTGTTCGGAGGCGCGTGCGGCCAGGGCCGCCAGCATGCGGAGGTCGTGCAGGCTCTCCACGTGGAAGCGTTCGACACCGCGGTCCAGGGCGGCCGCCACCTCGGCCGGGGTCTTGCCGGGGCCGCCGAAGGCGAGCGGCCGGCCGGGCACGGCCTTGGCCACGTGCGCGAGCTCACCGCCGGAGGACACCTCGTAGCCGTCGACGTACGGTGCGAGGGCGGCCAGGATCTCCGCCTCGGGATTGGCCTTGGCGGCGTAGTACAGCTCGACTTGCGGGGGCAGGGCCGCCCGCACCGCGGCCGCGTGCGCGCGCAGGGCGGCCAGGTCGTAGACGTACGCGGGCAGGTCGGCCGTGTCCAGGGACAGGATCCGCTGCCGGGCCGCGGGGGTGAGCAGGGGCCGGTTCATCGGGCGTCGCTCCAGGAGGTCTCTTCGCGGGCGGCCTCCGAGAGGGCGGCCCCGGGCGGCGGTGCGCTCGCGGACAGACCGGCCTCGGACAGGTCTGCCTCGGACAGACCGGCCTCGGACAGGTCTGCCTCGGACAGACCGGCCACCGACAGACCGGCCACCGACAGGGCCGCCTCCGAGAGGACCGCCTCCGCGAACGGGGAGGCCAGCCGTACGTAGCCGGCGTCCCGGTCGGCCTTGCGCTCCCAGCGGGTCAGCAGGTTCGCCTTGGCCGGCAGCGGTACGCCGGCCAGCAGGGCGGCGAGCCGCGGCGGGCAGCCGTGCTCGTCGGCGTACGCCCGGAGGGTGGCGCGGACCTGCGCCCACAGGGCGGCCTCCGTCTGCGGGTGCAGGTCGGCCAGGGCCGCGAGCACCTCGGCGGCGTGGTTGACCAGCAGGCAGTACACGACCCGGTCCCAGCCGCGCTGCGCGTCGTACGTCATGGGTCCCGCCACGTCGGCGGGCAGCGAGGCGAGCAGGTGGGCGTTGCGCTCGGGCAGCAGCTTGGTGCCCTCCAGGTCGCGGAAGAGGACCTGGGCGGGCATGCCGTCCTCGTCGACGCAGACCACGACGTTCTGCAGGTGCGGTTCCAGGACCAGGCCGTGGTCGAAGTAGGCGGCGAGCACCGGCGGGACGAGCAGCCTCAGGTACGCGCCCCACCAGTCGAGCGCGGTCTGCGGTCCGGCCCCCGCCAGGAGCCGGGAGAGGTGGCCCGGCCCGGTGGGGTACTCGTCGGCGACCGCGGCGGCGAGGAGCGGGGTGGTGCCGGGCAGGAGCCGCCGCGACAGGCCCTCGCGGACGATCACGCCGAACCCTTCGAGCAGGGAGCGGTCGGCCGTGCCGTCGGGGCCGGGCAGGGCGAGGCTGCGGTAGGCGGGCTCGCGCAGCACGGCGCTGCCGGGGAAGCGGTCGGCCAGGTCGGTCAGCGCGGGCTCCAGCAGGCGGGTCAGGGCCACCGCGCCGGTCAGTTCGTAACTGCTGTTCTTGCGCAGGCAGTTGGTGATGCGGACGTTGAGGCTGAACTTCAGGAAGGCATCCCCGTCGTACAGGGTGCGTACCGATGCGGTCGCGGCGAAGGGCCGCGCGCCCGGCCCGAGGTCGAGGACGTCCCCGCAGGCGAGCGCGGCCTGCAGGCGCGGGTGCTCGCGAAGCATCTCGTACTGCCACGGGTGGGCGGGCAGCAGCCGGTAGCCCTCCGGCAGGCCGGGGTGCAGCCGGTCCAGCGGGGCCAGGGGGTCGTCGGGGCCCTCGGCCCAGCTCCCCTCGGCGATCAGGTCCGTGCGGACGGCGAGGTGGCGGAGCGGGAAGACGGCCCCGGCCTCGGGGGCGTACGCCAGCCAGGACGCGGCGTCGCCGCTGCGGGCCTTGGGCGTGGGGTGGAAGCGGTGGCCGAAGACGAGGGACTGCTCGGAGGCGAGGTAGGCGCCGAGCCCGTCCTCCCGGGGCGCGCCCTCCGCGCCGGGGCGGCCCGCGGCACCGGGCAGCTCGTGCGCGCCCGGCAGTTCGTGCGCGCCCGGCAGGTCGTGCACGCCGGACGGGCCCCGTTCACCGGACGGGCCCCGTTCACCGGACAGGCCCCGTCCGCCGGGCAAGTCCCGTCCGCCGGACAGGTCCCCCTCACCGGACCGGTCCCGTCCACCGGACCGGTCCCGTCCACCGGACAGGTGCCCCTCACCGGACCGGTCCCGTCCACCGGGCGCCCGGCCGTCCGTGCGGGCGGCGAGAGCGGCGGTGACGGCGGCGTGGCCGGAGGCGACCTGGTCGAGGAACTCCTCGTTCCGCACGCCGGTCCGCAGGCACAGCTCGTCCTGGGTGTACTCGGCGAGGCGGCGCCAGTCGATCCGGGCCCAGCCGTCGCCGCGCTGCTCCGTCACGGGGCCGGTGAAGCGGTGGGCGCCCAGCAGCGAGGTCCGGCGCAGCGCGATGCGCAGCAGCACCCCGCGGCGCGGCAGGCGCAGCAGGAGGTGGCCGGCGGTGACGGCGCTCTGGTGCTCGGGGCCGGACACCTCGCGCAGCAGGCAGTTGAGCAGGGTGTGGGCGACGACTTCGTCGGCGGCCGGCAGCGCGGTGCCCTGCGGGTGGCCCAGTGGCTGGTGTGGCGAGTGGTGAAGGGGGGACATCGAGGGCTCCAGCGGGTGCGGATGGAACGGGCATTTCGTCGGGGGGACCGGCGCGGCAGCCGCCCCCGGCACTGCCGCCGCGGTCGGCGCCGCCGCCGGGATCGGCGGGGTCTGCGTTGGCGGGGTCGGCGGGGTCGGCGCCGTCCGTGTCGGTGGCGGCCGGTCGGCACCTGCCCTGCGGCGGCGGCCTCCGGTACGGGCCGTGAGGGCCAGTGCGCACAGGGCGCCCAGGGCGACCGCCCCGCCGGTGAGCACGGGCGCGACCGGGCCGTAGCGGCTGGTTCCGACGGCGGCGGCGACACCTGCGACGACGGCGCCGGCCTTGGAGAAGAACTCCAGCGAGCCGAACATGCTGCCGGGCGCCCGCCCCTTCGCGCATTCGGCGGCGAGCACCGACAGGCACACGAGCCCGAGCGTCAGACCGGCCCCGAGCAGCAGCCGTACGGCGAGCAGCGCGGCCAGGCCGTCGGCCGCGCCGTGCCCGGCGAGGCCGAGCGCGATGCAGCCGAAGCCCAGCGCGAGGCCGGCCCGCGGACGGCGGTGGAAGGCGGTGTGCACCGCCATCGCGGCCACCAGGTACAGCAGGTGGGGCACCGCGAAGACGATGCCCGAGACGAGCGGGGACGTGCCCGGTATCCGGTCCTCGACGAGGCGGACCAGGTAGGGGAAGGAGATGACGGTGGAGAAGACGAAGACGAACTCCAGGGCGTACAGGGCACGGAGCCGGGAGGTCTCGGCGCGGCTCGGGACGGCCCGGCCCTCCTCGGCGGGCTCCGGCGGGGCGCCGGTCGCCCGTCGGCCCTCCGCAGCCGCCCCCCGGGACTCCGGCAGGGCTGCGATGAGCACGGCGGCGGTCAGCGGCAGGACGGCGAGCAGCGCGTACTGGTGGTGCGGCGACATCCACGAGGACAGTGCGCCGACCGCCACGGGGGCGCAGACCAGCGCCGCCCGCGCCGCGCCCTGCATCAGCGTGAGGGCCTTGGACAGTTCCGGCCCTTCGAGGGCCGCCCCGAGGTAGCCGTTGGAGGCGGCGAAGGTACCGCCCAGGATGCCCTGGAGCACCAGCGCGGTGGTGAAGGCGGCGAGGGAGTCGGCCCAGCCCGCGACGAGGAAGGACACGGCCAGCCCGAGCTGGGCGCGCAGCAGCAGCCGTTTGCGTCCGAACCGGTCGGCGAGCCGCCCCCACAGCGGGGCTCCCACCGCGGCGAACACGGTGGGGACGACGTACAGGACGCCCGCCCACCGGGCCGTCGGGTCGCCGAGCCCGGGCAGGATCTCCGTGAGGTACGGAGGCAGCCCGAGCGCGGCGAAGGAGGCCACGAAGTAGCAGGCGGCGACGGCGTGCACCTGCCGTCGCCGGAGGGCGGGCGGGTCGCCGGAGGGCCCGCCGGGGGCCCGCCCCCGGCCGTCCGGTCCGCCCGCCGCGGCTGCTGTGGCGCTCATCGCGGTCCCCCGTTCACTGTCGCAGGTAGTTGGGTCCGGTCGTGTAGTGCGTGTTGATGTCCGAGGCGCCGGAGCGCTCCTTGGTCAGCAGGGTTCCGGCGGTGACCATCGCCTTCACCGGCAGCTCGGCCGCCTCCAGCAGCCGCGTGCGCAACACCGCGCCGGGCTGCCCGGGGCCGGTGCCCAGCCGCTCGGCGGCCTCGGCCAGCCGGTCGCGGACGATCCCGAGCAGGTGCGCGCGGGGGGCCCGGCCGTGCCCGGCGAGTCCGAAGGCGTACGCGCCCGCGCACAGGTGGACGGTGATGGTGGTGAACATGTCGGCGACGGCCCGGTAGTCCTCGCCGAACATCCGCGGATCCCGGAAGGGGGCGGTCAGCCGGTCCGCCTCGGGCCCGAGGGTCTGCCGCATGCGGGGGAGGTTCAGGCGGGGGCCGTCGTCGTCCTTGAGCAGCAGGCGCAGCCGGGTGCGGCCGGAGTCCGGGGTGCGACCGGAGTCCGGGGTGCGGTCGAGGACGAGTGAAACGTTCTGCTGGTGGGACTCGACCGCGATGCCGTGGCCGAAGAGGGTGGTCTGCCAGTCGAGGAGGAGGGTGGTGACGGCGTCGAACAGGGCCGTCGGGTCGCCGTCGTAGAAGCGGTCGGCGAGGTGGTCGATCAGCAGCCGGCCGCCCGGTGCGGTGCTCAGGAGCGCGGCCATCGGGACCACGGCGGCCCGGTCGAGGCCGGGCGGGTAGCGGCGGCAGAGCACGGCGAGCAGTTCGTGCCCGGCGTGCGCGTAGACGGTCTCGTCGGCGTGCAGGACGGAGTCCTTGAAGCGCGGTTCGTGCGCGACGACCGCCTCCAGCAGCCGCTGTCCGGCGGCGCCGTGTTCGAGGGTGGCGGGTTTGATGGTCCGGCGGTTGCGCATGCCCAGGGTGGCCGTGGTCAGCGGCAGCTTGAGGTGCAGCCCGGGCTCGTCGGCCAGGGCGACGGTGCGCATCGACAGGGTGGGCACGACCTCCCGGTACGGCCGGTCGGCGAGGTGCGCGGTGTGCTGCAGGCCGGCCTCGCGCAGCGCCTCGCACAGCGGGGCGCCGAGGCTCAGCGGGTGCACGGGGAGGGCGAGGTGGCTGTCCGCCAGGTGCGGCAGGCCCAGCCGGGCGGGGGTGGGCCAGCTCGCGGGGAGGCGGTCGGGGCCGCCGGGCACGGTGACGGCCTCCCGGGGCACGGCCAGCCAGTGCAGGGCGAACCGGGGGTGGAACTCGGGGGCGTACGCGCGCAGCTGGTCCTCGGTCAGGCCGGAGCGGCCGCGGGCGGTGGGATAGACCGGGTGGTCCAGGCGGGCGGCGAGCGTGTCGTGCGCGAGCGAGGCCGCGAGGCCCGTCCAGCGGGCGGGGTCCGCGCCGTGGCGGGCGGCGAGCCGGACGGCGGTCTCCTCGGCGGTCCGGTCGTGGAGCACCATGGTGGCCAGGGTCTGGCGGCACTCCTCGGCGAACGCGAGGAAGCCGGGCCGGTCGACGGGGTCGGCCTGCGCGGTCAGCGCCGCGAGCACCTCCTCGCAGCCGGTGAGCTCGGCCCCGCCCGGTTCGCGGACGAGCAGCGGGAGCCGGGCCGCGTACTCGCCCTGGAAACCGTCTTCCACCACGGGGAGCAGCAGGGCGGGGCCGGGGCCGGGCGCCGCCCGCCGTCCCGGTCCGAGCGGCAGCCGCAGCCAGCGCCCGTCCTCGCGTTCGACGGTCTCGGAACGGGTCCGCAGGCCCACGACGTCCTCGCGCAGGAAGGCGCTCAACACCCGCAGCAGCAGCACCTCTTCGGCGTCGGACGGCTGTGGGGCACCGGTGCGGTCGGGCCCGGTCACGGCGTGATCTCCCAGGTCTGGGCGGCGAGGAAGTCGGCCAGCACGCGATCGACGGCCTCCTGGTCCGCTCCCACGGCCCGGACGACCCCGAGGTAGTCGCGGTTGGTGTGGTACAGCTCGTGGCGCTCGCCGACGGCCCGAAGCGGCCGGTACGACAGCCGTACGCCGTCGGTCTCCAGGTCGGTGGCGGCGGGTGCGGCCGTCAGGGTGCCGGCGCGGTCGGCACAGGGTGTGTCGACGACGGCCGCCCGGGGGCCGCCGGCGGGTCGGGTGTCCAGCGCGGCGGGGAGCGGTTCTCCGAGGTGGGTGCGCAGGACCATCTCGAACAGCGGTATACCGAGGATCTGTTCGAGCAGTTGGTCGCCCTGGTCGCCGATGGCCCGGTAGTTGACCTCGATGATCCTGGCCCGGCCTTCGTGCACCACGAACTCGGTGTGGCAGATGCCGAACCCGACGCCGAGGGCGTCGAGTTGGGCCAGGACCTGGTCCGCCGTCCCGGCGGGGTGGGCCGGGACGTAGACCAGGCGCTCCTCGATGAAGTGCGGCGGGGCGGACAGGCGGGTGCGGAATCCGCCGAGGACGTGCCGGACCGTCCCGTCCCCGAGCGTCTCGATGGTGCGGAGCTCGCCGGGCAGGTACTCCTCCACGACCAGGGCCGCGCCCGGGCGCCGGTCCTGGATCTCCTTGCAGCGCAGCACCAGTTCCTCGGGCCCCGCCACGAGGACCACGTCCTCGCTGGCGACTCCCTCGCGGGGTTTGACCACGCAGGGGTAGGGCAACGCGCCGGTCGGCGCACCGGCGGGCCCCGGGATGCCCGTGCCGGTGAGCAGCTCCGGGTCGGCCCCCGCGGGGAGTTCGGCCGCCCACACGGTGTCGAGGCCGCTCGCGGCGAGGTGGCGGCGCATTTCGGCCTTGTCCTTCACGCGCAGTGCCGCCCGCCAGTCCTTGCCGGGCAGCCCGAAGTAGTCGGCGGCCAGGGCTGCCTGCACCTGGAGGTGGTCGCTGTTGGTGAACACGGCGCGGGGCGGATGGTGGGCGGAGACGAGCCCGATGACGGCGCGGAAGTCGCGTACGTCGCACTCCATGACCTCGACTTCGGCCGGGTAGCGGCCGCGGTGGGCTCCGGGCTGGTCGGTGAGGAGGGTCACCTGCAGGCCGAGGCGGGCCGCGGCGGGCAGGAACCCGTCGGTGACCGAATCGGTGGGGTTGAGGGCGAGCAGGTACATCCGCATGGACGGTGGTCTCTTCCGGAGGAGGGCGTGGCCGAGCAGCCCGGTGCGTGGGGCGCAGACCCCGGGCAGGGCGGCTCGTCGCCGGCGGCGGTCACCGGCGCCCGCAGCTTAGGTTAGGCATACCTAAGTTTTCAACTCATCATTGAGCCAAACGATTTGGGCCTCATTGATCACCCAATGGCGATCAAGCTAAGGTTAGCCTTACCTGAATCTGTGCTGATTCCTGTTCCTTCTGACTGCCCGTGAGGGAGTGCCGATGGTGACGACGGCCCCTGTGGACACTCCGGTCGCGTCCGTCTTCCGGCGGCTCACCGCGCTGTGCCCATCCCTGGACGTACGCATCGCCGACCGCGACCGCGACCGCGATATCGACGACCACAACCACGACCACGACCGCCGACGCGACCGTGCTCACGAGCACGACGGCATCGGCGACCTGCGGACGGCGGCCGGCAGCAGGCCCGCCCCCGTCCGGGTGACGGCTGCGCAACTGGCCGACCGGCCGGAGGCCGCGGCCGCCTTCGTCGGGGCCGAGGCCGCAAGGATCCGCGAGCGCCACGGCCTCTCCCCCCGCCCCGACGTGGCCGCCTCCCGCGCCCTCCACGACTGCCTGTGGTCGGCGATCCTCCTGATGAGCGGCGCCTGGTACCTGGAGCGGCGGGTCCCGCGCATCCGCCCGGCCGACTTCCGGATCCGGCTGGACACGGGCGGGTACGAGGTCACTCCCGGGCCCGGCTTCGCCTGCCTGCCGGGGGACCCCGCGCTCGGCCGCCCGGCCGCCCGGGTGCGGGCGTACACCGGCGGACCGCCGCTGCTGCCGCCCCCGCCCCGGCCCCGCGGCGTGCGCGTGGTGGGCCACGAGGAGGCGCTGCGCGCCGAACTCCGCGGCGCGGTGGTGGACTTCGCCCGCCCGCTGCTGACCGCGATCGGCCCGTACGTGCGCCGGGGCCCGCGGGCCCTGTGGGGCATGGCGGGCGACGACCTGGTGTCCGGAATCTGGTACCTCGGCCGCATCCTCGGCGAGGAGGAGCGGGCCGTGTCCGCCGCGGAGGAGCTCCTGCCGACCGCCATCGCGCCCTTCCCGGCGGGGGCGGGCTTCCGCCGGCTGGCCGGCCGCAGCGGACTCCTCCACCCCACCCGCACGCGCACCGGCTGCTGCCTGTACTACACGCTCGACCCCGCCGCCCCGTGCGCCACCTGCCCCCGCACGTGCGACACCGAGCGGCTGCGCCGCCTGGGCGACGCCCCCTGAGGCACCGCACGGCCGTACGGACAACAGGCCGCCAGGCAAGCCGTACGGGCAAGCCGCATGGTCGGGCCGCACGGGCGGGCCGTACGGGCGGGCCGCCGGCACGCAAGACGGGCCGGTACCGGGGATTCGGTACCGGCCCGGCGCCTTCGCACGCACGTCGCCCGCTGCGCCCGTCGGCGGATCAGGACGATCAGGACGTGGCGGGGTCCACCTTGAAGATCCGGGCCATGTCGTCGAGCACCAGGTCCGCGCCCTGGAGCGAGACCGAGGTCATCCAGGTGGCGTCGTCCACCTCGTGGACGTTGCCCTTCCGCACCGCGTTCAGCCGCTTCCACAGCGGGTTCGCCAGGAACTTCTTCTTGCGCTCCGCGCCGCCGGAGAAGCTGGTGACGAAGATGTGGTCGGCGTCGGCCTGCTGGATCTGCTCCTCGCTGATCTCGATGTTGAACTCGGCCGTGTTCCGCTGGTTCTGCGGCCGGCTCAGGCCCATGTCCGTGAGGATGATGCCGCTGAACGTCTTCGGCAGGTAGATGCGGGTCGGGCCGTCCACGAAGCGGGTGAGGGAGATGGTCGGCTTGCCGTTGTCCGAGCCGCCGCCCTTCGCGTTGATGGCGTCGCCGATCTTCTTGGCGCGGGTCTCGTACGCCGTCAGCTTGGCCTTGGCCTTCTCCTCCTGGCCGAGCGCCTTGCCGAGGAAGGTGATGTTGTCCTTCCAGATCGGGCCCGTGGTCTTGACGAAGACGGTCGGGGCGATCTTGCTGAGCTGGTCGTACAGGTCCTCGTGGCGGACGGTCGCCGAGACGATCAGGTCGGGCTTGAGGGCCGCGATCGCTTCGAGGTTGGGGCTGTCGAGCGGGCCGACGTCCTTCGTGTCCTTCACGGCCGCACCGAGGTAGGGCGGGAAGCCCTTCTGGTCGCGGTAGGAGCCGATGCCGCCGACGAGCGGGGTGTCCAGCGCGACGACCGCCTCGACCAGGCTGTTGTCCAGCGCCACCACGCGCTTGGGCTTGTTCTTGATCTCGGTGGAGCCCTTGTCGTGGGCGATGGTGCGGGGGAAGCCGGCGTCGGACGCGGCGGGCCGGTCCTTGCTGCCGGAGGCCTTGTCCTCCTCGCCGTCGCTGCCGCAGGCGGCAAGGGACAGGGTCATGGCCGCCGTCAGGACGGCGGCCGCGAGCCGGCCGGCCCTGCGACGCTTAAAGGTGATCATCGGGTCTCCCCCTAGAGCTTACGGTGCGGATGAGCAATTGGCCTTTGGTTCACAGGAGTTGACGAAACCCTTGGCCAAAGAATTAGGTTAGCCTAACCTTTGTTGGCGATGTGAGAATAGCCGCTGAGCAGCCGCCAATCCACCCGATGGGGGGCCCGGTTCGGTTAGGCATGCCTTACCTTGTGAGGCGTGACCCTCAAGCCCGCCGTCGCCGGGGCGGCCGACGCGACCCGCCGCCCCGCACCGCCGATACGTCCCGCCCCCCGCCGCGCCGCCACCAGAACGGCGGTCGCCCTGTGCCTCCTCGCCGCCGTGTTCGCCGCCGTCTGCGCCTCGTTCGCCATCGGCACCAAGTCCGTGCCCCTGTCCGACGTGCTGACCGCGGTGACCGGCGGCACCGAGGGCGACGCCGTGGTCATCCGCGAACTGCGCATGCCCCGCACGGCGATCGGCCTGATCGTCGGCCTCGCCCTCGGCGCCGCCGGGGCAGTGGCCCAGGACATCACCCGCAACCCGCTCGGCGACCCCGGCCTCATCGGCATCAGCGCGGGCGGCTCCTTCGCCGTGGCCCTCGGCATCGGCGCGTTCGGGCTCACCAGCCCCTACCAGTACATCTGGTTCGCCTTCGCCGGCGCCGCGCTCGCCGGCCTCCTCGCGTACGCCGTCGGCGGGACCGGATACGGCGGCGCCACCCCCGCCAAGCTCGCACTCGCCGGAGCCGCCGTCACCGTGCTGCTCGACGCGGGCACCAACACCCTCGTCCTGCTCGACGTGCGCACCCTCGACCAGTACCGCTTCTGGGCGGTCGGCTCCCTCGCCGGACGGGACTCCGGACTCGCCCGGGACCTGCTGCCGTTCGCCGCGGCCGGGCTGCTCCTCGCCACCGGCCTCAGCGGCCGCCTCAACGCCCTCTCCCTCGGCGACGACCTCGCCACCAGCCTGGGCACCAAGGTGCGCACCACCCGCGCCCTCGGCGCGGTCGCCGTCATCCTGCTCGCCGGCACCGCCGTGGCCGCCGCCGGGCCGGTCACCTTCGTCGGGCTCGTCGTCCCCCACGTCGTGCGCGCCTTCACCGGCCCCGACGCCCGCTGGCTGGTGCCCTGTTCGGCCCTCGGCGGAGCCGCGCTGATGCTCACCGCGGACGTGGTGGGACGGATGGTCGCCCGCCCCGGCGAACTGGAGGCCGGAGTGGTCACCGCCCTGCTCGGCGCCCCCTTCCTCGCCTTCCTCGTCAAGCGCGGCAAACTGAAGGAGCACACCCGATGAGCCCCGGCGCCCGCATGCAGTGGGAAGCAGGACCGGTCGGCGTGCGCCTGCGCCCCCGCGTGGCCGGTGCGGTCCTCGTGCTGGTCCTCGCGGGATTCGCCGGGCTCGTCGCCTCGGTGTCCCTCGGCGCGTACGCCATCCCCGTCGGCGAGGTCCTCGGGGCCGTCCTCGGACTCGGTGACGGAGCCGCCGACCTGATCATCCACGAGCTGAGGCTGCCGCGCGCCCTCACCGCGCTCCTCGTCGGCGCCGCGTTCGGGCTGGCCGGCGCGGTGTACCAGGCCGTCACCCGCAACTCCCTGGCCAGCCCCGACCTCATCGGCATCGCCGCCGGGGCCGGAGCCGGCGCCGTCACCGCGATCCTGGCCGGCGGGGTCACCGCCGCCGGAGCCGGCACCTTCGGCGCCGTCCCCTTCGGGGCCCTCGCCGGCGCCCTCCTCACCTCCGCCGTGATCTACCTCCTCGCCTACCGCGACGGCACCATCACCGGCTACCGCTTCGTCCTCGTCGGCCTCGCCGCCAACGGCGCGCTCATCGCGCTCACCCGCTGGCTCCTGGCCCGCGCCGACATCGACCAGGCATCCCGCGCGATGGTGTGGCTCACCGGCAGCCTCAACGGCCGCGGCTACGCACACGTCCTGTGGTCCGGGACCGCCCTCGCCGTGCTGCTCCCGCTCACCCTCGCGCTGGCCCGCCCGTACCAGCTGCTCCAGTACGACGACGACACCGCGCGCAGCCTCGGGATCCCGCTGCGGCACGCCCGGATCGCGCTGCTCGTCCTCGCCACCTGCCTCACCGCCGTGGCCACCTCCGCCGCGGGGCCGATCGCCTTCATCGCGCTCGGCGCCCCGCAGATCGCCCGCCGGCTCGCCGGCACCGCCGGGATCCCGCTGGTGGTGAGCGCCCTGACCGGCGCCGTCCTGCTGGTCCTGGCCGACCTGGCCGCGCGCCTGGTGCTGGCCCCGACCGAGCTGCCCGTCGGCGTGCTCACCGGCGCCGTGGGCGCCCCGTACCTGCTGCTGCTCCTCGCCCGGGCGAACCGGGCCGGAAAGGGAGGCTGAAATGACCGCCCCGCTGACCGCCCCCGCCTCCGCCTCCGGGGACACCCGAGCCGCCGCGCTGCACGCGGCCGGACTGCGCCTGGGCTACGGCGACCGGATCGTGGCCGAGGGCCTCGACCTGTCCGTCCCGGCGGGCCGGGTCACCGCCCTGGTCGGCCCCAACGCCTGCGGCAAGTCCACCGCCCTGCGCGCGCTGGCCCGGCTGCTGAAGCCGGCGGCCGGGACCGTGCTGCTGGACGGCGAGGACATCGCCTCGCTCTCCTCGCGGGACTTCGCCCTCCGCCTGGCCCTGCTGCCGCAGACCCCCAGCGCCCCGGAGGGCATCTCCGTGCGGGACCTGGTGTCCCGGGGACGCACCCCCCACCAGCGGTGGTGGCGCCAGTGGTCCTCCGCGGACGAGGCCGCGGTGGACGCCGCGCTGCAGGCGACCGGTGCGGCCGGGCTGGCCGACCGGTCCCTCGACGAGCTGTCCGGCGGCCAGCGCCAGCGCGTGTGGATCGCCATGGCCCTGGCGCAGGACACCTCCGTGCTGCTGCTGGACGAGCCGACCACCTACCTGGACCTGGCCCACCAGGTGGACGTCCTGGAGCTGGTCGCGGAGCTCAACCGCTCGGACGGCCGCACCGTGGTGATGGTCCTGCACGAGCTGAACCTGGCCTGCCGGTACGCCGACCACCTCGTGGCCATGCGCGAAGGCCTGGTCGTGGCCGCAGGGGCCCCGACGGAGGTGGTCACCCCGGAGCTCGTCGGCGAGGTCTTCGGCCTGGCCGCGGAGGTGATCACCTGCCCGGTCGCCGGGACGCCGCTGGTCATCCCGCGGGGCGGACGGCGCCGGACGGCGGTGTGAGCCGGCGGGCCCCCCTTCGCGCGAAGGGGGGCCCGAAGGGCGGGGGAGGCGCGGGCGAGCGCGAGGGCGAGGGCGAGGGCGAGCGGGAACGCCCTGCGACCTCCGCAGCCTCGGCCCTGGCCGTCGCCGTCCGCCATGCACCGTCCGCCGTCCGCCGTGGCACCGAAGGCTGCGGCCGTTCTCGTGCGGCTGCTCGGCGGGCGTACGGGCCGGGCCCGGCCGGTCAGGACCGCGGGGCCGGCTGCTCCGGGGCCAGGGAGTTGCCGGACGGGATGCGGCCGCAGTCGGAGGGGGCCGGGCGGCCGGCGAAGCGGTCGCCGAGCCAGCCGAGGGCGGTGGGGGCCCAGGCCACCATGGCGCCCGTGTGGCTGAGCAGTTCGTACTGGCTGTACTTCACGGCGGAGTAGCCGGTGGCGCAGTACTGGCGGGCGAGTGCCCGCACGTCTCCGGCGACCATGACCCCGTCGCCGGTGCCGATGCCGGGCCGGTTGCTGAAGGTGCCCTCCAGGACGCCCGCGTCGCCCTGGCCGATGAACCCGGGGATGGCCGGAGTGGGCGCCGAGCCGAGGTTGATCTTGTTGACCGCCTCCAGGAAGGCGGGGATGGAGTTGGGGTCGGCGTACTCCGGCTTGGCCATCTTCTTCCAGGTGAGGCCCGGGTAGTGGCCGAGGGCGTTGATGATGGAGCCGTCCTCCAGCTCGTCGTACACCTTCTGCCCGTAGCTGTTCAGGTAGGACTTGAGGTCGATGCCGTAGGAGCGGGAGACCCCGATGACGGCCATGGGAATGACCCCGGACCAGGCCAGCGACCCGTCCACGTACTTGAGGTTGTGGGCCGGGTCCACGAGCAGGCCGCCCTCGGCGTAGCCGACGAGGCTGCGGTTGACGTCGGGGGCGTAGCCGGGGGCGAGGGCCGCCGCCCAGTTGGTGGCGATGGCGCCGCCGGAGTAGCCGATCAGGCCGAACCTGGTGGCGGAGTCCAGGCGGGTGTCCTCGGAGCGGGTCGCGGCGCGGATCGAGTCGAGGGTGTTGGTCCCGTACTCGGGGCCCGCGGCGAAGTTGGCCTGCTGGCCTTCGGTGTCGGGGATGACGAGGTCGTATCCCCGGGCGAGCAGCGGCACGAGGAGCAGGGCCTCGGCATTGGGGATGAGGCCGCCGAGGGTGACCCCGCCGGCGATCGCCCGGGACGGTCCGTCCGCCGGGCTGAGGGAGTCGTAGAACGACTGGTACGACACGGCCTTGCTGCCGTCCCCGGTCAGGCTGCGCACGACCGTGGTCACGTTGGCGGCGGGGCGGCCCTGGGCGTCGGTGGTGCGGTACAGCAGCTGGACGGCCTTCAGGGGGGTGGGGATGCCGACGAGGTGGTACTGGAGCGTGCGCGTCTTCAGCACCGTGCCGGGCTCGAAGCCGGACAGGGGTGCGCTGCCGCTGTACGTGTAGAAGGGGTCGTTCGCCGCGGCGGTGGCGGCTGCAACGGCCGCCGTGGGGGCGGCGGACTCGGCGGCGGTGGCCGTGGCGACCGGGGCGGCGGTCATGGCCGCCGCCGTGGCGACGGCGAGGCAGAGCAGGCGGACGGCTGCCTTGGACATGTCTTCCTCGATTCGTGGTGGGGACCGGCGCGCCGCACGGGCAGGTTCCGTGCGTCGGCGCGCCGGGCCGGGGCGGCGGCCCCCGGATCAGGGCGGTACGGGGATGTCCAACAGGTCGTACGGGGAAGTCCGGTGAACGGCGTGGCCGGGGTGTGCCACGTCTGGTAATCCACTGGGTGTGCGTGTTACCAACCAGTAGGTGACGTCCCGGAAACATCATGTACGCGGCACGCGTCCGCGTCTGCGGGCCGGGCCACAGAAATTTGCGAGGTGCATTGTGACGGCATCCAACGCCGTGGAGCGCGGCCCGGCACCGCAGTTCGGCGGCGTGCCGGTGCACACGCGGCTCCAGGCCGCCGCCGGGGCGCTGGAGCGCGCGGTGATGGGCCGGCTCGTCGAACGGCTGCCCGTCTACGGGACCCTGCCCTCGGAGCACCTCGGCGGGGACATCGCCAAGCAGGTGACCCGCGGTATACGGAGTTTCGCCGAGGTGCTGCGCAGCGGGGAGCTTCCGGGCCAGGACGAGCAGGCGGCGATCCGCGAGTCCTCGGCCCGGCGCGCGGACGAAGGGGTGCCGCTGGAGGCGGTGGTCAGCGCCTACCACCTCGGGGCGGAGGAGTGCGCCGCCCAGGTCTTCTCGGCCGCCGGGCCGGAGGACCTCGCCGACGTGCTGCTGGTCCAGCGCCAACTGCTCGCGTACCTGCGGCTGGTGAGCTGCGAGGTCGCGGCCGGGTACGTGCAGGAGCGGCAGCTGGCCCTCAGCGACGAGCAGGTGGCGCTGCAGGCCCTGCTGTCCCGGCTGCTGGAGGGCGGCAGCCCGCAGGCCGCCGCCGACCGCGCCGGCATCCGACTGCCGCCCTGCTACCTGGTGCTGAGCATCACCGTGGGCCCGCACCCCGACGAGCTGGTGCCGGGCCTGAACCACGAGGTGGCCGCCCGCCGCAAGCTGCGGCGGCTGCGCAACGAACTGGAGCGCCGCTCGACGGGGGTCCCGCTGTCCGTGCTGTCCGGCGACGGCGGGCTGGTCCTGATCCCGTACGAGACGCCCGCAGCCGAGTTCGGCCGGGCGGACCGGGAGCGGCTCGCGCACCTGGTCGGGCAGCTGGGCCGGATGTGCGGGGCCGAGCTGTGGGCCGCGGCGGCGGCCGCGGCACCGGAGGGCGTGGCGGCGGCCGCCCGGCTGGCCGCCGAGGTCCGCGAGGCGGCGGAGGCCTCCGGCCGCGGGCCCGGCCTGTACCTGCTCGACGACGTGCTGCTGGAGTACCAGCTCAGCCGTCCGGGTCCGGCGCGGGACGGGCTCGCCGCGCTGCTGTGCCCGCTGGACTCCCGCCCGGAGCTGATCGACACCCTGCGGGCCTTCCTCACGTGCAGCCTGGACCGCCGGCGCACCGCCGCCCGCCTCCAGGTGCACCCGAACACGGTGGACTACCGCCTCCGCAAGGCGACGGAGTTCACGGGCCTGGACGCCACCCGCGGCGCGGACGTCCTGACCCTCCGCGCGGCCCTCGCCGCCCGCGACGCGACCCGCCGGGGCCGGCCCGCCGCGGGCTGAGAGTACGGCGGGCGAGCGCGCGACGGCCGAACGCGGGGCGGGCGAACGCGGGACGGCCGAGCGCGGGACGGCCGAGCGCGGGACGGCCGAGCGCAGGGCGGCCGAGCGCGGGGCGGGGCGGCCGGTCGCCGAGGGTGCCGGCGGGCAGGGTTGGCGCCCGCGCCGGCGGGCAGACGCGCGGGGAGGAGGTCCGCCATGGCCAGAACACGACGCCCCGACTTCTTCCCGGCGGCACCCGTGCAGCAGGCAGCCCTGCTCGTCGGGCTCGCCTTCCTGATCGCGGGCGTCCTGGGGTTCGTCCCCGGGGTCACCACCGGATACGACGGCATGACCTTCGCCGGCCACGAGTCGGGGGCCATGCTGTTCGGCGTCTTCCAGGTGTCCGTCCTGCACAACATCGTCCACCTGCTGTTCGGCCTCGCCGGCCTCGCGCTCGCCCGCCCGGCGCCCACCACGTACCTGATCGGTGGCGGACTGGTGTACCTGGCGCTGTGGATCTACGGGCTGGTGGTGGACCGCGGTACCGAGGCGAACTTCGTCCCCGTCAACACCGCCGACAACTGGCTGCACCTGGGGCTCGGCGCGGCCATGGTCCTGCTCGGCCTGGTCCTGGGCCGCCCCGCCGCCCGCCGCTTCGGCCGCCGCTGAAGGCGCGCGCCGAAGCCGGCGCCGGGCGCCCTGCGGCTCGCAACCGAAACCGGCGCCGGGCACCCGGGGGCACCCCGGTGCACGGGCCCCGCGGGCGGCGTGTGACCATCAGGCGCCGGAATCAAGGGTTCCGGTGCGGGGCCCGGGCCGCGGCCGCCCCGCCCGTGGCTCCGCGAGAAGTCGGCAGAGGCAGCATGCACCCCACTCCCCCGCCCGGCCCCTGGGACATCGCCGCCTTCCTCGGCACGGCCGCCGGCACGCTGGCCGTGGGGGCGGCCGCCGTACGGTACTTCCTTGCGACCCGGTCGCGGGACGCACGGCGGATCCGGCAGGCGGAGGAGATCTCGTTCGAGCTGCCCGTGCTGCTCGCCACCCTGTGCGGCTTCGCCGCCGGGGTCCTGCTCACCGACCGGCACGTGGACCTGGACCGGGACGCGGCCGAGGCGCTGCTCATGCCGCTCATGGGCGGGGCGGCCGCCCGGGCGGCCCTGAACGGCCGGCGCCACGCCCGCCCGGCCGCCGCACTCCTCGCCCTGCTGATCGCGACGGCCCGCGCCGGCATCAGCTGACGGGCCCCCGGAGCCCGTCACCCTGGATCTCGGCTGCGCACCGGTCGAGCTCCTCCGCGAACGCGCCGAGGGTGGTGCGGGCGCGGCCCATGTCGAAGACGGCCAGGCGGAAAGCCGCATGGGAGGCGACGCGGACCAAGGCGCCCGGACCTTCCGCGGCCACCTCCACGGTGAGGACCTGGGCGAAGCTGCGGTTGGCCGGGTCCCGGCGGACGGCGCGCAGCCGCAGCGCGGTGCGGTCCTCCTGCCGGATCTGGGTGCCGGGCACCGCCTTCAGTGCGCGGCGGGCGGCGCGGAAGGCCGTCTGCGGGTCCACGCCGGGGCGGAGCTCGGCCGTGTGGCCGGGGACGACCGTGGCACGGTCCACCGGTATGCCCGCCGCGCGCAGGGCGCGCACGTGCAGCAGACCGGAGACCAGGAAGATCAGCAGCAGGACGGCGGTGAGGATGCCGGCGGCCGCGCCGGCGGCGAACAGCGCGTCCGGGAACGGCCGCTGCGGCTCGCCGCCGGTCGCCTTGGTGGCGAGGATCAGGAGTGCCGACAGGACGAGCCCGGTGCCTGCGGCGTATCCGAGGGCTCGGGTGAGGATGTAGAGCCGGACGGCGGGCATGTGTGTTCTCCTCGGACGAGGCGGGGCGGAAACGGCAGGGGTGGGGGCGCCCCCGTCCGGTGGACGAGAACACCCCCACCCTAGTCAGGGAATCGGAAGGTCAGAGTCCGGCTGCGTTCAGACCCCACAGCACGTAGTCCCAGGCCGTCCGCCCGAGATACCGCAGGATCGGCCGGCGCAGGCGGTACACCAGCGCCCGCATCTGGGGGCCCCACCTGCGGCGGGCGTAGGCCCAGCCGCCTGCGATGCCCGCACTCGACGCGAAGCCCCAGGCGAACTTCCACCCGGCCGTGCTGTAGCTCCAGCAGCGGCCGGCGCACTGGTAGGCGTACTTGGCCAGGGCCAGCGCACCGCCGACCAGGCCTTCGCAGGCCACGGCCCACAGACCGCTCATCCGGCAGACCACGCTGCCCATCGCGAGGTCCAGCGCCTGGAAGATGCCCTCGCACCACCAGTTGCAGCTGCGCGCCGAGGCCCGGCCGTCCAGGTCGAACGAGTTGACCGGGTCACCGGGGTAGACGTACGGGTTCGCGTTGCCGCCGTACACCGGGTCCGGGGACAGGAAGCGGCCGGTCACCGCGTTGTACAGCCGCACGCCCATCAGCGTGAGGCCGGACAGCGTCTCCGCGGAGCGCTGCTTTTCGCCCAGCCAGCCGTAGCGGGTGGGCGCCTGGCCGACGCGCGGGTTGCCGAACTCGTCGCTGTCGAGGGCCACCGGCGGCTTGCCGACGTCCAGCGGGAGCTGCAGCGCCACGTCGCCGTGGACGGTGGTCAGCTGCAGGACGGTGTCACCGGTCTTGCTCGTCGTGGCGCTCAGACCGCCGCTCGCGGACTGGACGTTGCGGGTCAGCGCACCGGTGGCGGTGTCCTCGGTGATCCAGCGCGGGCTGTCCTCGTCCGTGTCGTAGTGGTTGACCTTCGACGCGGTCTGGGTCCAGGTCGAGCCGGAGCCGCTCTCCTTCTTCCACGAGCGGAAGCGCATCGCCGGGTCGAGGGCCCAGGTCTGGCGCTCGCCGCCCGCGGTCTGCTGCTGGACCAGGTCGTTGACGTAGTAGCCGATGGTCCCGTGTCCCGGCAGGGACGTGGTGCGGCCGAAGGCGTCGTAGACGTAGCCGGCGTCGACGAGGCGGTCGGCGCTGTCGTACGTCGAGCTGGTCGTGGTGCCTCCGGTGGCCGGGCAGTCGGCACCCGGTGTGCCGGTCGCCGTGGTCAGGGAGGTCCGGTTGGAGCGCGCGTCGAAGGCGTAGCTGCGGCGCGTGCAGACGGTGTCCGCGGTGTCCTCGACCGTGGCCAGGCGCCCGGCCTTGTCGTACCGGTACGACTGGGCGGACCAGCCGGTGTGCGAGGCCGCCTGGCCGTGCACGGACCGGGTGACGCCGTCGGTGTAGACCACCGCGCCGTCGCTGTCGCGCGTGTACACGCGGCCGGTCACCGAGCCGGCCGTGTCGGAGGTCTGCCGCACGGTGTAGCCGCCGGGCAGCTTCTCGCTGACGACCTGGCCGTCGGAGTCGTAGCCCGCCTCGAAGACGCCCGCCACCGAGTCGGTGGTGCGCACCGCGAAGCCGCGGGGCTCGACGGCGTGGTCGTAGGTGTACGTCACGGTGGACGGCACCGAGTCGCTGGTCTTCACCGGGCGGCCGAGCAGGTCGTACTCGGTGGTCGTACGGCCGCCGTCGGCGTCCGTGTAGGTGACCGGGCGGCCGAGCTTGTCGTACTCGCGGGTGATGGTGCCCGCCGTGGGCGAGCTGGTCTTGACGACCGCGCCCGTGGCCGGGTCGTACTCGGTCGTCGTGTCCGGCACCGCCTGGCCGACCCCGCCGGTGGTCTTCACGTCGCTGACCCGGCCGGCCGCGTCGTGGCCGATCGTGGTGGTGCGGGTGCTGCCGTTGGCGGTCTCGGTGACCTTGGCCGGGTTGCCCCAGCGGTCGTACTCGGTGGTCTTGACGGGCATCTGGGAGGGCTGGGAGCCCCCGCCGGTGATGGCGCCGGCCGGACCGGTGGTGCAGACCATGCCGGCCCATTCGGGGCGGCCCTGGCAGGCGCCGGTGCCCGTGGCGGACCAGTAGGTGGTCAGGCGGGTCGCCGCGTCGATGCCGTTGGCTCCGGGCAGCACCTGCTTGACGACGCGGCCCGAGGAATCGGTCTCCACGGAGGTCGCGAGGGCGAGGCCGGAGGGGTCCACGACGGTCTTCAGGGGGATGCCCTTGGCCCAGTCGAACACCGTCTGCGTCTCCTGGGGCTCACCGAGGACGGTCGGGTGCTCGCGCACCTGCGCGCCGGTGGTGACCTTGGTGACCTGGTCCTTGACCTTGGCGGTGCCGTCGGTGGGACGGCCGCCGTCGTACTCGGTGACGGTCCAGGGGCGGGCCGTCACCGCGCTGCCGGAGGCCACCAGCACGGTGGCACCGGACTTCAGGTCGGCGGTCAGCTCGATCCGCCGCAGCGGGCCGAACTGCTCCAGCTCGCGGCTGCCGTCCTCGCTGTAGACGGTACGGTTCGACAGCAGCTCGGCCCGGTCGGCGCTGCCGAGCTGGGCGATGCCGAGGTCGGCCTGCACGGCGCGGTCCGCGGCGGTGATGCCGAGTGCGATCTCGCGGTTGCCGGCCGGCAGCTCGCGGACGGGGTTGCCGAACCGGTCGCTCTCGCTGGTCGTGATGTGCCCGCCGGGGGTGGCGGAGTTGACCTCGCGGGCCGAGGCCCCGAGGTAGAGGACGTCCGCGCGGGTGTAGTCGGCGGAGGTCAGGTTGTCGCCGGAGTGGGACGCGGGGACGGAGTCGCCGGGGAAGACGGCGGTGGCGTCGGTCGGGGCGTCGGTCTGACCCCACGCCTTCACGTCGTTCGCACCCATGGCGTACGGGGCCTTGGTGCCGGTCAGCGGGACGTCGTAGACGACGGAGGTGCTGTTGGTGCCCTCCTCCACGTCGAGGGTGCCCTGCTTGAGACCGGAGCGCGAGGCCTTCAGCAGCATGCCGTCACCGGCTGCCGAGCTGTTCCCGGCCTTGCCGTACGTGAACGTCCACGGCAGCTGGCCCGGGACCTCCTGGCGGGTGACCCGGCCGGCGCTGTCGTACGCGTACTGGGTCTGCGCGGTCTGTCCCAGCCGCGGGTCCCAGGTCTGCCGCAGCCGGCCGCTCAGGTCGTACCGGTACGTGGCGACGGACACGGCCGTGGCCGCGGCCGCACCCGGGTCGGTCGCCCAGAGGCGGATCTCCTTGGCCTGTCCGGCGAAGTCGCCGAACTCGGCGGAGGTCGCGGTGCCGGTGGCGGTGGTGGCGGAGGCGTAGACGTACTCCATCACCCGGCAGCCCTTGACGGACGGGTCGGCCGCGCAGGTGGCGGAGGCGACGGCCGTGGTGGGGGCGACGACCCGCTTGGGGCGGGCGAGCTTCTTGCCGTTCACCGTCACGGTCTCGGACACCACGCTGGTGGTGGAGTTGCCGATGCCGGCCGCGAGGGTGCTGGACACCTGCCAGGTGGTGGCGGCGGCGTCCGGCTTGGTGAACTCGGTGACGTTGCCGCCGTTGTCCGTCAGCGTGAAGCTGCCGGTGACGGAGCCGGTGAGGACGAGCTCCTCGGAGCCGGCCTCGGCGATCCAGCCGGTCTTCGCGGCGTTGGCGGCGTAGTGGACGGCGGTGCCGTCCGTGAGCACCACGTCCACCGCGGTGTCGGACACCTTGCGGACGTGCGAGAAGTTGGCGTCGGTCAGCTCGGCGGTGGTGCCGGAGACCCACTCCTTGCCGTAGATCGCCGCCTGGCCCTCCGAGGCACCCGCGCCGGGCTGCCGGGAGGAGGCCGCACGGGTGGCGGAGAGGCCGAAGGCGGACGCGTCGGACGCGGACAGGCCGTAGTCGCCCGTCAGCAGGTTGACGCTGCCGGGGCCGACCTGCCGGCTCGCCCCGCCAAGGGCGTTGCGGTCCACGACGACGGTCAGCGGGTCGGTGGCGCCGGTGGCGGTGTTGGGGCCGGTGAAGTCGGCCTTGATCTGCACGGTGCCGTCCGGGTTGACCGTGTCGGTCGCGTTCCAGACGAGCGCGGCGTTCTTGCCGTTCACCAGCGGGGCGGGCCAGGCGGTCAGCGGGGTGCCGCCGGAGGTGACGTCACCGGCCGGGATCACCGTCCACGCATCGGCCTCCGAGCGCCGCCAGGAGAAGGACACCTTGTCGTACTTGGCCCCGTCGGCCTCCGCCACAAGCGGCAGCCGACGGGCGGTGCGCTCGCCCTCCGCGGGCTGCACGAAACCACCCGGACCCGCATGGAAGGTGTATTCGGCCGCCTCGGAGCGGTTGTCGGCCTTGTCCACGGAACGCACCTGCAGGGTGTGCGTGCCGTCCTTGGGCGGGGTGACCGTGAGGGCCTTGGCCCCGGCCGCACCACCGGTGGCGACCTTGGTCCAGGTGACCCCGTCGAGGGACCACTCCAGCCAGTTGTGGTCGGTGCCGTTGGGCGTGACGTTGAAGACGCCGGCCTGGCCCTCGCCCTTGACCCACGCGTTCGACGGGTAGTCGGTGGAGGTCAGGCCGGTGGGGGCGGAAGGGGCGCTGGTGTCGACGGTGAACGTCTTCCAGGCCGACCAGCCCAGGTTGTAGTGCGTCCCGTCATACGGAGAGGTGCGGAACTTGTACGTCTTGCCGTTCGTCAGCACCCCGGCCGGGACGGTCACCGAGGCCGGCTGCCCGGAGTTCACCCACGGCGAGACGATCACGTTCCCGACCTGCGTGTCGGTGACCGAGTCGTAGATCTGGAAGGTGCCGTTGACCTTGTCGCCGTTGGCGTCCACGAACGTGTCGCGCAGGGTGGGCGTGGTCGTGTTGACCACGTAGGAGCCGCCGTAGGAGAAGAACGGGGCCCCGGCCTCCTGCTTCGTACCGGTCTTGGGCCGGTAGTTGTAGGTGACCGTCAGCTTCGGCGGGTTCGAGGCCGCGTTCGCGGAGTTGACCCGCTTCCACTGCTTGGTGTTGTTCTCGTCGGTGGCCCGCAGGCCCATCCCCGAGTACGCCCACTTGTTGTTCGCCCAGTGCTGCACCAGGCTCGTCGCATTCGCGTTGACCCAGCCGTCAGCGGTGCAGGACGCATTGCCCTTGGTCTCCGTCGAGGTCGCCATCTTCGTGACCATCGCCGGCTGATTCGTCCAGCGCGAAGAGGTGGAGGCGTTGTTCGCCGTCCACAACTCCCACGGCTGCGCCGAGCAGTCCGTGTTCCCCGAGTGGAAGTTCCACAGCGACAGGGTGGCGTTCGAGATCAGCGCGTCGGCGACCGGAGCGGTGTTCCAGGTGATGAAGGAACGCGCGGTACGGAACGTACCGTCGGCGTTCTTCGTCCCCGGGTTGCCCAAGTCCAGCTCGGTGTCGTTCGACCAGTCGACCGTCTCACCCTGCTGCACATACGTGTCGAACAGATTCCCGAGAGTGGAGGTGGACGGGTCCACCGTCACCGGATACTTCGTCGCCGGATCCGCCAGGAACCCCGCATCCGGGGTGATGACGAGATCGACACCACCCTTGGCCTTGACGACCTCCATGCCGACCTTCGCCCGCCGGGTGTGCTCACCCGAGGCCCTGTCCACGGTCGAGTCCCACATCACCGGAGCCGGCATCACCGCGGACTTCTTGGTCTTCTTGTCCGTGAAGAGCAGGCTGCCGTCCTTCTGCCGGACGACCTTCAGCCCCTTGGTCCGCAACGGCAGCGTGTACGAGAACCCGGCTGCGGGCTTCGCCTTCACCTCGACGAACTGCTCGAAACCGGTACGCGTCGCCTCCACGACCACATCCGCACCCGGAACCGCGTCCACGTAGGTGGCACGGGTGCCGTCGAGCTTCGGGGCCGGCAGCGCGCCGCGCCACTGGAGGGTGATCGCCTGGTCGCCCTCGCCGAGGGTCACCAGGTCGGTGGCGGCGGCCTTCTGAGCAGTCTTCAGCGACTTCGCGCGCGAGGCGCCGGAGCCGCCCGCGAGCTTGAGGCCACGCGGGTGCGCCTTGGGCGCCACCGCGCCGTCGGAGCGCCGGGCCAGGCGGACGTCGACGTCCTGCCAGTCCTCGCTGAGGCCGTCCTTGAAGCGGATCGGTCCGGCGGATATCTCGGTGGTGAGCGAACCGTCCTCGTTCACCCACGTCGTCGAGGTCTCGGTGCGCTCCGAGAGCGCCTCGACCCGCTTGCCCGAGAGCCGCGCGGCGACCCGCGCCGAGGCGATGTCCGCCGCCGAAGTCGCGTACGGCCGCTGCTTGTCCGCCTTCGCAGCGGGCTTCGCGGGGGCGGCGAGGGCTGCCTCCGCTCCGTAGAGCGTCGACAGTGTCATCACGAGCGCAAGACCGGCCGCGGTGCTTCTCACACCGGTTGGTCCGCCCCTGAGAGAACGGGCACGCCAAGGAGGCGTACCCGCAAAACGGGATCGCAAAATTACCCCATGAAAAGTTCAAGAAATAGAAAAATCACGCGCATGACATGCACGGGTTGAGGTGGAACTTAATCTTCCGATGAAGATCGAAAAAGGAGCGAACCGGACGTCATCCGGACATCACCGGGCACAGCCGTTATGCGATCTTCACCTACCCGGCCGTAACCCGGACGGGGGCCGTCCACCGCAGCCGACGGACCGTCACCGTCCGTTCTCCGGCTCGTTACTGGTCCGCGAGCCGTGTGATGACGACCGATCAGGAAGGCCCCCGTGCTACAGCTGCCCGTCGAGGACATGGAGATGGCACCCGGACGCGCCGTGGAATGGGCGGTGTCCGCTGTCGGAACCGCCGGGCAGTCCGATCCCGCAGACCCCTCCCCGCGCCCCCTGGCCTCCTACAACCAGAAGGACCACCTCTCGGTCGCCCACGCCCTGCGCGCCGCCGGCATCGGCTACGCCTCCTACATCGGCGGCTCGTTCGAGATCCGGGGGCGCATCGACCTCGCGGCACTGGAGGCCGCGCTGCTGCACCTCGTACGGCGGCACGAAGTGCTGCGCTGCGAGTTCAGGGGCCTCGGCGGGGGCCCGGGGGGCGGCGCAGGGGGCGGCCCGGAGGGCGGCGCGGGCGAACCCGTGCTGGAGGTCGTACCGCCCGAGGACGTGAAGCTGGAGCGCACCGAGGCCGGGCGGTTCGACACCGCGGCCGGGGCCCGCGCCTACGTGCAGCGGTTCCTCCAGGGCACCGACACCCTGCGGGGCCCGTGGATCGTGATGGGAGCGATGGTCCGCGAGGAGTCCGCCACCGTCTACTTCGCCTGCGACCACCTCCTGACCGACGGGGTCTCGACTCCCGTGGCCATCCGCGACATCGCCGCGGCCTACGAGGCGTACGCCCAGGGGCGGGAGCCGGTGCTGCCCGAGGCAAAGAGCTTCGTGGCCCATGCCGCGGCCGAGCGGCGGCGCGGTGCGGCGCTGGGCCCCGAGGATCCGCTGCTGGACCACTGGAAGGGCTTCGCCGCCCGCAACGACGGGCAGCTCTTCCCCCGCTTTCCCCTGGACCTCGGCATCGAGCCGGGCGTGCCGTACCTCGCCGTCAACGAGCTGCACACGCTGCTGCCCGCCGGCCGCCTCGACGCGATGGAGGCCCGCTGCCGCGCGGCGGGCGCCCGTACCTCGGCCGGGGTGCTGGCCGCCCTCGGCGTCAGCCTCCGCCGGGAGGGCGGGCCGGAGGTGCACCGGGCCCTGCTGCCGGTCAACACGCGCGGGCGGGGGCCCGCGGAACACGGCATGGGCTGGTTCGTCACCACCCTTCCCGTCGAGTTCCCCGTGGCCGACGGCATGGAATTCGCCGAGGTGGTGGCGGGCGCGCAGGGCGCCCTGGACGCGATGCGCCCGTACACCGACGCCCCCTTCGTACGCGTCTTCGATCTGCTGACGCGCAATCAGACCGGCCCGCAGGTCTGGCCTTTCGCCGTCAGCTTCTTCTCCTACCTGGACTTCCGCAGGACCCCGGGGGCGCACAGCCACGTGGCGTGGCAGGCGCGCAAGTACGTCACCACCTCGCACAGCAACGGCATCTTCCTCTGGTTCCACCGCAACCACACCGGGCTGCACCTGAACTCCGTGTACGCCGACACCCCGCAGGCCCGGCGCACGCACGCGGCGCTGGTCCGCAGACTCGTGCGGACCATGGACGACCTCGCCCGCACCGGCCGGTTCTGATGCGCCAACTCCCCGGCTCCGCGCTGGTCCTCGCCCCCGGGCACGCCGTCGAGTGGCGGGTCCGGTCGGTGACCGGCCACGCCGGCACCGGGCCCGAAGCGGGACCCCGTGCGGGGGCCGCACCGGACCGCGCGCAGCCCTCGTACAACCAGGAGTACCACTTCGCGGCGTCGGCGGCGGCCGCGGCTGCCGCGGCCTCCTCCGGCACGGATGCCGGTCCCGGGACCGATTCCTTCGCCATGACCTTCGAGATCCGCGGCCGGCTCGACCGCCCGGCGCTCGAAGCCGCCCTGCTGCACTGCGTACGGCGCCACGAGGCGCTGCGCTGCGAGTTCCGCTCCTCCCCCGACGGCGGGGTCGCGGTCGAGGTCCCCGACCCGGAGGACGTGAAGCTGGAGATCCTCGACCGGGGGGTCCTGGACTCGCCCGCCGCGGCCCGGGCCCGTGCCGCGGAGATCCTGAGCACCACGGACACCCACCGCGGGCCCTGGTTCGTGATGGGCGCGGTGATCCGGGAGGAGTCCACCACGGTCCACTTCGCGTGCGACCACCTGGTGACCGACGGGACCTCGATGCTGGTCGTCCTCGACGACATCGCCACCGCCTACGAGGCCTTCTCCTGCGGCCGGGAGCCGGACCTCCCCCCGGTGGGCGGCTTCCTCGGGCACGCCCGCGAGGAACGCCGGCGGACCGCCGCCGCGGTCCCCGAGGACCGCCGGCTCGACCACTGGCGGGGGTTCATCGCCCGCAACGGCGGCCCGTTCCCGGCCTTCCCGCTGGACCTCGGCATCGAGCCCGGCGCCGCCTGCCGCTCCGTCAACTCGACGGACACCCTCCTGGGCCGCCCCGCGGCGACGGGCCTGGAGGCCCGCTGCCGGTCGGCCGGCGCGAGCCTCGCCACGGGCGCCCTCACCGCGGTCGGCGTCAGTCTCGGGAAGCAGGGCGGACCCGAGGTCTACCGGGCACTGGTGCCCGTCGGTACGCGCGGCCGCGGGCGCCACGCCCACAGCACGGGGTGGTTCGTGAACCTGCTCCCGGTCGAGATCCCGGTGGCGGTGGCGGAGGGCGCGGACTTCGCGCCGACGGTACGGGCGGCCCGGGACGCGTGCACGCGGATGATCAGGGGCGGCCGGATCCCGTTCGTCCGCGTACTCGGGCTGCTCACCCCCGAGCTGTACGCCCAACCCTGGCCGTACGCGGTCAGCTTCCTCTCGTACATGGACCTGCGGGACGCCCCCGGCGCTGCCCGCCACGCGGCCCGCCGGGCGGCCGCGTACACGTCGGTCCCCTACACGAACGGCATGTTCCTGTGGCTGCACCGCACTCACGAGGGCCTGCACCTGAACTCGGTGCACGTGGACACCCCGCAGGCGCGCCGCACGAAGGCGGCCCTGGTAGGCACGTTGAGGCGGACGCTGCGGGCGATGGCCTGCCGGGGGACGTTCTGACGAGGACGTCATGACGGACGGGTGATCATGGGTGCATGGTGACGAATCAGATCCCGCCGGTGGTCGCTCCCGGACGGATGAGCGGGAGCGGGCAGCCGGTCTTCCGGCTCGCGCGCGGCGCGCAGCTGCGGCCGTGGGAGGTGCGTGACGCGGGTGCGCTGGCGCAGTCCTGCGCGGACCCGGACATCCTGCACTGGAACCGGCCCGAGCCGCTGACCGTTGCGGGCGCCCGCGCGAAGATCGAGCAGTGGCGCAGCCGCTGGGAGAGCGAGCACGCGGCGATCTGGGCCATCGCCCCCGAGGGCGGCGAGGCCCTCGGGCTGATCGGCCTCGCGGACCTGGATCTGGCGGGCGGGCAGGGCGAGTTGCTGTACTGGCTGCTGCCCGCCGGCCGGGGCCGCGGACTCGGGGTGGAGGCCACGGTGCGGGTCAGCCGCTGGGCCCTGGAAGAGCTCGGCCTGCACCGCCTGCGCATCACCCACTCCGTCCGGAACCCGGCCTCCTGCCGCACCGCGACGAAGGCCGGCTTCGCGCTGGAGGGCACCATGCGGCAGGCGCTCCTCCATGCGGACGGGTGGCACGACGAGCATCTGCATGCACGGGTGCGGGGGGACGGGTGGCCGGGGGCCTGACCGGGAACGGACGGGCCGGTTGCTGAGCGGTGCGGTGCGGGCGGGAACGCCGTTTTGCGGGCGGCGTGACGAGGGGCGTAATACGTTGGACGGGCGGGGCGGCGCGGGGGCGGACGGTTCCTCACGGGGACGGGCGCGTCCGGGCGGCCCCGCAGGTGAGGGGGCGGGCCTCGGGCCCGGCGGGACGGCGGAGTGGGGGGGCAGAGTGGCGGCGGCGGTGCGCGACGCGGCGCGGGATGTGCTTCGGCCGGTGCCGGGCGGGCAGGTGGGCCGCACCTCGGACCGGTACGCCGTCCCGGTCGCCCCGGACCGCGGGCGGCGGCCGTGAGCGGCCGGTGGAACCGCGGCAAGGGCGACGCGGGCCGGAACGCCCCCGACGGGAGTGACCGCGGCGGAAGTGACCGCGGCGGAAGTGACGGCGGCGGGGGTGACCGCGGCCGTACGGTCCCGGGCCCGCGCGGGATCTCGGCGGGCGACCGCCTCGCGATGGGCATCAGCGGGGACCACAACGAGACCACCGTCGGCGGGGACCTGGTCGCGGGCGACAAGCACAGCAGCACGCACCACCACAGCCACCACCACGAGGCCGGCCCCGCGCCCGTGGCCTGGCCGTTGCGGGTGGGCGCGGTACCGCTGACGGCCACCGCCTTCCAGCCCCGACCGCAGCTGCGGGCCGCGATCGACGCCGCCCGCGCCCGTGAGGTCCGTGCGGACGGTACGCAGGTCCTCTCCGGCGGCGGGGGCGTCGGGAAGTCGCAGCTGGCGGCCGCCTGCGCCACCGAGGCCGCGGCCGCCGGACGGGACCTCGTCATGTGGGTCCCGGCCACCGAGATCCAGCAGGTCATCGCCCTTTACGCGCAGGCCGCACGCCTCGTCCGCGCGCCCGGAGCCGACGGCTCCGACCCGGAGGCCGACGCACGGGCCTTCCTGGCCTGGGCGGCGGTCACCGACCGCTCGTGGCTGGTGGTCCTCGACGACGTGGCCGACCCCGACGCGATCGGGCCGTGGTGGCCGTCGGGCCCCCAGGGGTGGGTGCTCGCCACCAGCCGCCTGCACGACGCCCGCATGACCGGCGGGAACCGCACCTGCATCGACGTGGGCCTCTACACCCCCGAGGAAGCCTGCTCGTACCTGGACGCCCGGCTCGCGGGGGAGGCCTCCGCCCACCTCCTGGAAGACAAGGCGGCGGCGCTGGCGGAGGCTTTGGACCGGCTGCCGCTGGCCCTCGGCCACGCCGCCGCGTACCTGATCAACGAGGACCTCACGGCCGGGGAGTACCTGGACCTCCTGGAGGACAGCGGCCGCCGCCTGGACCAACTCCTGCCGGGCCGCGCCGACACGGAGCGCTACGGCCGCGGCGTGGCCGCCGCCCTCCTCCTCTCCCTGGACGCGGCGAACGCCACCGAACCGCTCGGCCTGGCCGAACCGGTCCTCCGCGTCACCGCCCTGCTGGACCCGGCCGGCCACCCCCAATCCCTGTGGCAGACGCAGACGCTCCTCGGCCACCTCACCCGGCAGAGCCCCCCTCCGGACGGGTCCGGACCCGAATCGGAGGTGACCTGGGCCCAGGCCCGCTCAGCCCTCCGCGTACTCCACCGCTACCACCTGATCACGTACGACTCCCGCACCCCGCACCGCCAGATCCGCATCCACGCCCTGACGGCCCGCGCGGCCCGCGAAACCACGTCCGCCGCGGACCAGCCCGTCCTGGCCACCACCACCGCGGACGCGCTACTGGCAGCCTGGCCCGAACCGGAGGAGCACCACCGCGAACTCTGCGCGGTCCTCCGCACCAACGCGGACGCGCTCCACGACTGTGCCGGGCCACATCTGTGGGCCGACGAGGGACACGCGGTCGTATTCCTGACCGGGAGCAGCCTCAGCCGCGCCGGCTTGTACCACGCCGCTCACGATCACTGGAGCAAGGTACTCCGCTTGGCCACAACCCTCCTGGAGCCTGACCACCTCAAAACGCACCTCGCCCGCGCCAACCTCGCCAGCACTTACCGCGACCTCGGCCGACACAAAGACGCGCTCGCCCTCAAGGAACAGGTCCTCACCGACCGCGAACGCACCCTCGGACCCGACCACCCCGATACCCACCGCGCCCGCGCCAACCTCGCCAGCACTTACCGCGACCTCGGCCGACACAAAGAAGCACTCGCCCTCAAGGAACAGGTCCTCACCGACCACGAACGCACCCTCGGACCCGACCACCCCGATACCCACCGCGCCCGCGCCAACCTCGCCGCCACCTACAGCGACCTCGGCCGACACGCAGAAGCACTCGCCCTGGAAGAACAGGTCCTCAGCGACCGCGAACGCACCCTCGGACCCGACCACCCCTCCACCCACCTCGCACGCGCCAACCTCGCCAGCACTTACGGCGAACTCGGCCGACACGCAGAAGCACTCACCCTGGAAGAACAGGTCCTCACCGACCGCGAACGCACCCTCGGACCCGACCACCCCGATACCCACCGCGCCCGCGCCAACCTCGCCGTCACCTACCTCAACCTCGGCCGACACAAAGAAGCACTCTTCAATCAAGAGCAGGTCCTCACCGACCGCGAACGCACCCTCGGACCCGACCACCCCTTCACCCACCTCGCACGCGCCAACCTCGCCAGCACTTACGGCCACCTCGGCCGACACGCAGAAGCACTCGCCCTCAAGGAACAGGTCCTCACCGACCGCGAACGCACCCTCGGACCCGACCACCTCTCCACCCACCGCGCCCGCGCCAACCTCGCCAGCACTTACCGCGACCTCGGCCGACACGCAGAAGCACTCGCCCTCAAGGAACAGGTCCTCACCGACCGCGAACGCACCCTCGGCACCGACCACCCCGACACCCACCTCGCCCGCGCCAACCTCGCCGTCACCTACCTCAACCTCGGCCGACACACCGACGCGCTCGCACTCGAAGAGCAGGTCCTCACCGACCGCGAACGCACCCTCGGACCCGACCACCCCTCCACCCACCTCGCACGCGCCAACCTCGCCAGCACTTACGGCCACCTCGGCCGACACGCAGAAGCACTCGCCCTCAAGGAACAGGTCCTCACCGACCGCGAACGCACCCTCGGCACCGACCACCCCGACACCCACCTCGCACGCGCCAACCTCGCCATCACCTACAGCAACCTCGGGCACCACTCCACTGCGGTCTCCTGCGCGCAACAGGCACTGGCCGACTGCGAACGCGTCCTCGGGCCCGGCCAGCCTCAGACGGCGGACTTCACCAAGCTCATCGAGCTGCTGCGCACACGGGCCGCGGACGCCTAACCCGCCAGCCGGGCCTTCGGCTGGTACTCGCCCTCCACCCGGGGCCGCGGGCAGGCGCGGCAGGGCCAGCCTGAGCGGCGGACGGCCGAGGGGCGGCGGAGGGATTCGTGGCCGGCGGCGCAGCGGATGCGGTGGGGGACGTGGACGCCGAGCCAGTGGGGTTCCAGGAGGGTGGCGCCGACGGCGGCGAGGCGCTCGCGGAAGGCCGCCTCTGCCGCTTCCGGACAGCGGCGGGCGCAGACGCGGCAGATGCCCTGGCCCTGCTGGACGTTGGCGGGCCGCGGGGTGACGAGATGTCCGGCGGCGCAACGTACGGCGTGCGGGATGGAGTTGCCGAGCCAGGCCCGTTCCAGGAGCTGGGCCCCGGCGTCGGCGAGCCGGGCGCGGAAGGCCTGCTCGGCGCGTAACGAGTGCGCGGGTCTCGGTGGTTGCACGTGCTCTCCCGGGTCGTGGGAGGCCCACCGTACGCGGCCGGGCCGTTCGCGCCACGCCTTCCGTACCGGGGCGTGGCGCAAACCGCACGCCCTCCCCGCCCCGACGTTCCGAAATCCGGCACCCGGCACCCGGCATCCGGCCGCCCCCGCCCTCCGCCCCGGACCCCGTGGCCGCGGCCACTCGTTCCGGACCGGCATCCGGGGACCGGCGTCCGCCCGCCGCCCCGGGTCCCGCTACGGCCGGACGAATGGCACCGCGGAACCCGGGGCGAGGGCCGGGCCGGAACCCGGGGCGAGGGCCGGGCCGGGGCCCGGGGAAGCCGGCGGGGCGACGTACGCGCGGTAGTCCCGGTGGCCCGGGAGCGCCGGCAGGGGCTGGAGGTGCCAGCTCCGGGCCCACGCGGGCGGCCCCGCGTTGCCCGACACGAGCACCGCCGTCGGCCGAGTGCGCGCCAGGGCGCCGAGCTCGCGGGCACTGATGCTGCCGTCGTGGCCCCCGTACACCTGGCGGGACGCGCAGCCGGTGGCGTACGCGGCGCGGACCGCCTCCGTGCCGCTGAGGATGCACGGCGGCCGGACGCCCAGGCGGTGCAGTTCGGCGGCGACGGCGGTGAACGCCGTCCGGTCGGCGCGGCTGCGGCCCGCCGCGGCCCCGGTGACCGCGAACTGCACCGCCAAGTGGCCCGCCAGGGCCGCGCAGAGGGCGGCCAGCGCGAGCGGCCGGGTGCGGCAGGCGGCGAACAGGCGGTCCAGGCCGAGCGCGACCGGGATCGCGAGCAGCGCGTACGCGGGCAGCAGGAAGCGCGGGGCCGCGTAGCCGATCATCAGGAGGTAGGGCGCGGCGAGGAACAGCGCGGCCGCGGTGGCCACGGCCGCCGTGCGGCCCCGTCCGCTGCGGCACGCGGCGAGCAGCCCGCCCGCGGCCAGCGGAGGCAGGGCCAACCACCACAGGCCGGTCACCGGCCGGGACCACGGCACCTCGCAAGGGCGGCACAGCGTCCGGCCGTCGAGGGAGCGCAGCTGGTCGGTGAGGGCCGGGTGCCAGCCCAGCCCGCCCTGGATCTCGCTCGCACGCCGGAGCCTGGGCAGGAGGCCGCCGTACCGGAGGTGCGCCTCGACGGCCCATTCCGCCCCGCCCACGAAGAGGCCGACGACCAGCGCCGCCGCGAGGGCGGCCCGCCGCCAGGCGGGCACGGCGAGTGCCGCGCCGAGCAGGGGCAGCACCAGCCACACGGCGTCGCCGGGCCGCATGAGTGCCGCGAAGGCCACCCCGGCGGCTATCCCGACCGGTGCGAGCCGGTCCTCGGGGTTGCGGGCGGCCCGCAGGAAGCAGCCGACGGTGAAGAGCGCCCCGAAGGCCACCCAGAGGTTGGGCATGGCCTGCGGGCCGTAGAACAGCGTGGTCCACAGTCCCGCGAACAGCCCGCCCGCCAGGGCGAGCACACGGGTGGGCAGCAGCCCCCGCCACACCCACAGCGAGAGCAGCAGTCCCAGCGCCGACAAGGCCGCCAGGTACAGCCGCAGGGCCGGTACGGAGGAGGTGAACGCCGCGACGGGGGCCACCAGGTAGGTGATGCCGCGGGCCCGCGGGGCGCTGAAGTACGCGGCCGGCGCCTCGGCCGCGACCTGGCTGACGTACACCGTCTCGTCCCACCCCAGACCGGTGCCGGGTACGACGAGCAGCACCTGGGCGATCCCGTACCCGAGGGCGACGGCCCCCAGCCGGACCAGGTCTCCCGCCCGCCCGCGGTCCGCGACCCGCCCGCCCCGGGCGGCCGCAGCCACCGACACCGCGACGACCTCCTCGGACATCGGCCTCGTACCTCCACTGCGCAGGGCTCGGGGCCACCACCCTGCCCGCCCCGGGGCCGCCCCGCATTCCGTGCGGCACTCGGGCGAACGTCCGATGGGGGAACGGCGCACGTCCGGTGGGGAACGGCGGTCAGGGGGGAGGGGCGGGGCACGCACCCGCGCGGTCAGGGCGCGTTCCAGTAGGCGTGGCCCGGTTCGGGGTGGTGGGGGGCGAAGAGCTGGGAGACCGTGACCGGGGTGAGGCCCCGGTGGCGGAGGCCGTCGATGATGGCCGGGACGGCGGGGACGGTGCCCGGGTAGACGTCGTGGAGCAGGATGATGCCGTTGCGGCGGGCGCCCTGGAGGACGCGGCTCGTGATGAGGCCGGGGTCGTGGTCGCGGTAGTCCTTCGCGGTCACGGACCACAGGATCTGCGCCAGCCCGAGGGAGCGGCAGACCTCGGCGACCCGCGCGTCGGTCAGCCCCTGCGGCGGGCGCATGAGGGTGGGGGCACGGCCGGTGAGCTGCTCGACCTGTTCCTGGAGGGTGAGGAGCTCCCGGCGGATCTCGGCTTCCGGGACGAGCGTCAGGCGTTTGTGCGTCCACGTGTGATTGGCCAGTTCATGCCCCTCGGAGGCCTCCCTGCGGACGAGTTCGGGGCGGACGCGCGTGTTCGTGCCGAGCAGGAAGAACGTCGCGCTGACGTGCTTCGCCTTGAGGACGTCCAGCAGGCGCGCCGTTTCGGGCCCCGGCCCGGCGTCGAAGGTGAGGGCCACGCACCGGGCCTTCCGGCAGTCGACGGGCACCGGCCGCCCCGGCACCGGGGAAGGCGGAGTCGCCGCACTCCGCCCGGCCACCACGGGCGGCCCCGGAGTCCTGCCGCCGACCACGGACGGCGGTTCCGGACTCCTGCCGTCGGCCACGGACCGCGGTTGCGGACTCCGACCCGCCCGCGCCGCCACGCCGGACGTGGCAGGAGGGGGCTGCCCGACCGGAGCCGCGGCCGGCTCCGCCGGACCGCAGCCGCCGAGGGCGAGTGCTGCGGCGAGACCGGCCAACGACCGCGCGAGCCCGTGGAATGCCGACACCCTGCCACCATGTCCGAACCCGCGCCCGCACGGAGTCCGACACGGCGGGGCCGGTTCCGTGCCACCCGGTCGGGAGAACGGCGGCACGCCACGGAACACGGTGAGTCGGACGTCGCCGCGGCCCGGCCGACACGGACGCGGCGGGCGGCACGGTCCCGGCCAGGGGGCGGAACGCGGCGTACGAGCAGGGCCCGGCCGAAGCCCCTGCGCGGAGCTCTGCCGGCCCACGCGGGGAAATCCGCGCGTCTTGATCCCTGCCGAGGCAGCTGGTTGGCTGGCCGACATGACTGATCTCGGACCCGTCGCCTGGCCGCCGCCCGTACCGATCAGGACCGACAGGCTGGTGCTCCGCGAGCCCGAAGCGCGGGACCGGGCCGCGGTCATCGAGCTGTTCAGCTCCCCGGAGGTGGGCGCCTTCATCGGGGGTGCCCAGCCGCGTGAGGCGGTCGAGCGCGCGATGCCCGGGGCCCCCGGCCGGCGCCCGGGCCGGTTCGTGGTGGCCCTCGACGGGGAGATGATCGGGCAGGTCACGCTCGGCAGGGACACGGGGCAGCTCTGCCCGGCCGCCGCGGGGAAGGCCGATCTCGGGTACCTCTTCCTTCCGCAGGCATGGGGATACGGCTACGCCGCCGAGGCGTGCGCAGCGGCACTCGGCTGGTTCGACGGCGCCCTCCCCGGCGAGCCGGTGGTCCTCACCACCCAGACCGCCAACGTCCGCTCGATGCGCCTCGCGGCGAAACTGGGCTTCACCGAGGCCGAGCGCTTCCACGCCTGGGACGCCGAACAGTGGCTCGGCATCCGGCCGCCGGCCGCGCCTTCCGCCTGAGCCCGCACCATGCCCCCGGCCGCCGGGTCGGGCGGCCGACGCCCGCGGGCATCCGGGCGGCCGCCCGCCCCGCCGATCAGCCCTCGTCGACGCAGAGGCAGAAAGGGTGGCCCGCCGGGTCGAACAGCACGCGCACGTTCTCCCGCGGCTGGAATTCCGCGACGGTGGCGCCCAGGGCGACCGCCTCGGCGACGGCCGAGTCCAGGTCTCCGACCTGGAAGTCGAAGTGCATCATCGGGCGCTGTTCCCCGGCGACCGGGGGCCAGACCGGCGGCCGGTAGCCCTCTGCCTGCTGGAACACGAAGAAGGGCCCTTGCGGGGAGGCGCCGACGATCGCGGTACCCGGCTCCTCGTGCCCCACGTGCCAGCCGAGGAGGTCGGCGTAGAACCTGGCCAGGGCGCCGGGGTCCGGCGCCTCGATCGTCGTGCCCCACCACATGCCACCGGTTCTGGATTTCATGCGCTCAGCCTGCCTCACACCACATCCGTGCCGGCTCCCGGGGGTCGTGTGGCTGGCGGTGCGGCGTGCGGGGTGCGGGGTGCGGCCCGCTCCCCCACGGCGGGTGCAGCCCCCCACCAAACGTCGCCGGGTGCACGGCAGGGGACCGTACGGTCTTCGGGTGCGAGACGGCCGGGGCGTGGCCAGGAGGAACGGGGATCAGGAGGGGGCGGAGTCAGGAGGGGGCCGGCGGGTTCGGTTCGTCGGTCAGGATGGCCTGGGCGGGGCAGGCGGCTGCCGCCTGCGCCACGCGGGCGCGCTGTGCCGCCAGGGCGCGGGGGTCGGGGAGCGCGCCTTCCGTTCCGTGCGCGGCCTGGACGTCGGGGGCGAGGAAGGCGCACTGGCCGGATCCCTGACAGCGGTTGAGATCGACGGCGAGCCTGAGCAAGGTGTGGTCCCTTCGGGCGCGGGCAGTTCCCGGTACCAAGGGTGGGGGTGTACGCGTGCCGGCGCCCGCCGGGCGCGCCGACGGGGTGACGGCAAGCCGTTTCCCCTCACACGGCGCACCCGACACGGCGGCGCTCCCCGCCCCTCGCCGGACCGGGCCCGCGGCCGCCCCCGCCCCACGGGCCTGCCGCATACCCGGACACCCGGACACCCGCATACCCGCACACCCGGATACGCAGCCACCCCGATTCCGCGGATCACCGGTGCGGGGCCGCCGGTCGGCGGGACAATCCGGTCATGGGTGGGGTGTCGCGCTGGCAGTTGCTGGAGCCGTCGGAGTTCGAGCGGGCGGTGAAGTCCCTGCTGGGGCTGGTCCATGACGAACTGGTGTGCGTGGACGGTTCGGGCGGCGACGGCGGGGTGGACGCCTACCTCCCGTCACCCTCCGGCGGCCGGCACGTCTTCCAGATCAAGGCCTTCGACCGGCGCATCGGCCCCAGCCAGCGCAAGCAGGTGCGCCGTTCGCTGGACCGTGCCGCCGAGGACCGTCCGGAGCGGTGGACGCTCGTCGTGCCGGTCGAAATGAACCCGGCCGAACTCACCTGGTTCAACGGCCTGCGCGAGGCCCACCCCTTCCCTCTCGCCTGCCACGACCTGGCGTGGCTGGAGCGGCAGACCCTTCTGCACCCCGCCGTCACCCGCCGCTTCCCGGCCGCCGAGCGTCTTCCGGACCCGCAGCAGTGGCCGCTCGTACGGGAGGTCGGCCCACTCGACGCGGGAGTCCACCGCGCCGAGGGCGAGGGCGGCCCGGTGCCCGCGTACGTGCCGCGCGACATCGACCCCCGCCTGCGCGCCGCCGTACGCCGGGCCGGTGCGGACGGCGATGCCCTGTACCTGGCCGGGGACTCGGCCGCGGGCACCACGCGCACCCTCTACGAGGCCCTGCGGCACGCCCTGCCCGGCCACCGCTTCGTACGGCCCGCCCGCCCCGGCGAGGTCCCCGCCCTGGCCGCCGCCATCGCAGCCGCGTCCGACCAGGGGCCCTGCGTCCTGTGGCTCGACGGCCTGGAGCGCTACCTCGCGGACGGACAGCCCGCCGCGCCCGCACTGCGCGAGGTCACCGCCGCGGGCAGCTGCGTCCTGGGCACGCTCAGCACGGCGGAGCAGGCGGCCCGGCAGGAGGGACAGGAGGCGGAGGACGCGGAGGAGGCGGAGGCGCTGCGCCGGATGGCCGCCTTCCTCCTCGACCGCCGCTGGACACCCGCCGAACGCGCCCGCGCCCGTACCTCGTCCGATGCGCGCGTGGTCCGGGCGGCCAGCGGGGACCACGCGTTCGGCGTCGCCGAACACCTCGTCGCCGGGCCCCGGTTGTGGCGGGAGTTGCAGCAGGCCGACCGGGTGGGCGGCAGCCCACGCGGCGCCGCCCTCATCCGGGCCGGTATCGACCTCCGGCGGGCCGGCATCGCCCGCCCCCTCCCCACGGCCGTCCTGCTGGACGCCCACCTCCCCTATCTGGCCGCGTCTGGCGGCGCGCAACTGCGCCCGGAACCGGCCGCCGACGCCCTCGCCTGGGCCGAGCGGCCCCGCTGCGGCATCAGCAGCATGCTGCTCCCCGCGGGCGGCGGCGCGTGGCAGGTGCATCCGCACCTGGTCGAGACCGCCGTCCGGGAGTCCGTGCCCATCCCCCCGCCCACCTGGTACGACGCGCTGCTGTGCGCCGAGGACCTCGACCAGGCCTTCGAAGTGGCCCTGCGCGCCGGCCGCCAGGACCCGGCCACCGCGGTGAACCTGTGGCGGCTGCTCACCGAGGCAGGGGTCCGACCGGCCGCCAACAACCTCGGAGTCCTCCTCTTCCGCCTCGGCCGGTACGAGGAAGCCGAGCGGGTCTACCGCACCGAGGCCGACCCGGCCGACGCCACCGTCCTCCTCAACCTCGGCCTCCTCCTGCACGAGACCGGCCGGCCCGGCGCGGCGGCCGAGGCGTACCGGCAGGCCGGCGCACTCGGGCTGGCCGCGGCCTGGAACGGCCTGGGCGTGCTTCTGAGGGAGCGGGGCGAGTACGCGCAGGCGGAAGTCTGCCTGCGCAGCGCCGCCCTGGCGGGAGCCGCGGACGCCTCCTTCAACCTCGGCGCCCTGCTCTCGCACCTCGGCCGCACCGAGGAGGCCATGGCGGCCTATGCCCGCGCCGAGGCCGCCGGCGATGGCGAGGCACGCCTCCGCCGGGGGCTGCTCCTCACCGGCGCGGCCCGCTGGCCGGAGGCGGAACGCCTGCTCAGGCCGGGGGCCGAGGCCGGCGAGGCCGAGGCGGTCCTCTCGCTGGCCGTCGTCCTGAAGGCCGGCGGCCGGACGGACGAGGCGGCCCGCTGGTACCGGCGGGCGATCGAGGCGGGTGACACCCGGGCCCTGTTCAACCTCGCCAACCTGCACCGGGACGCAGGCCGTCCGGACCTCGCCGAGCCGCTGTACCGGCGCGCGGCACGGGCCGGCATCACCAGCGCGCACCTGAACCTGGCCCTGCTCCTCAAACACCAGGACCGCTACGCCGAGTCCGAGCCCTGCTTCCGCGAGGCGGCCCGGCACGGGCACGGCCGGGCCCGCTTGCACCTGGGCCACGTCCTGAGCCTGACCGGCCGCCCCGAGGAGGCCGCCGCGCACTGGCGGCTCGCCGCCGACGAGGGCGACACCTCGGCGGCCATCGCCCTCGCCACCGTCCTCACCGACCCGGCCGACCTGCCCGAACTGCGCCGCGTACTCCACCGTGCGGCCGTGGCGGGCGATCCGGACGCCGGACGCGTGCTGGCGGCCATCGGCTGAGTCCGGCCCGGGAGTTGGCAGAGATCGACACCGCGACTATCTTGAACACGTTCAGATTGAACGCGTTCAAGAACCAGACGGCAGCGGGGGCAGAAAAATGGAAGACGGTCGCATCCACACGGGGCAGTCCGCGCTGATCGTGACAGCACTCGTGTGCGCCCTGCCCGCCCTGCTCATCGGCCTGGCGAGCATGATCGGCGGCCTGTTCGTGATCACCACCCTGGCAGCGGCCTTTCCGCTCTGCTTCCGCAGCCACCCGCAGGAATTCGCCTGGGCCTGCCTGATCGTGGGAACCGGCCTGCTGACCTGGTCCCTCGTGGGCGCCGTCATCGCCATGGTCTTCTTCCTCCCCACGGCCCTGATGGTGACGGCCGCCGCCTTCGTGGACCCGGCGACCCGGCCGCGCCCGCTGGCCGCCACGGCCGCGGCCGCCATGGCCGTACCCCTGCTCTCCTGCTGGCTGTACTACGCCTGAGACCGAGAGCAGGGGCCGGGTGCGTGCGCCGCACCACCCCGGTCAGGTGGTCTTGATGGTGCCCCCGTCGATGACGTGGTCGGCGCCGTGGATGCCGGCGGCGCGCTCCGACAGCAGGAACGCGACCAGGTCCGCGACCTCCTCCGGGGTGCCGAGGCGGCCGGAGGCGATGCCCAGCCGGCCGGGCAGGGCGTCGAGCAGCTCACCGTGCCCGACCCCGAACGCGGCGGCCACCGTGCCGCCGTAGCCCGCCGGGTCGGTCCAGAGCGGACTGGTGATCACGCCCGGGGAGACGGTGTTCACGCGCACCCCCTTCGACCCCAGCTCCTCGCTGAGCCGCTTGGAGAACTGGGTCAGGGCGGCCTTGGCCTCCGCGTAGCCGACCGGCGAGCCGCCCGGCACGCGGGCGCTGATCGAGGACATGTTCACGATCGCCCCCTTGCGCTCCAGGATGCTCGGCAGCGCCGCCTTGGTGGTCCACACCGCACTGAAGAAGTTGAGGTCGAATATCCCCTGCCACTGCTCGTCGTCCGCGTCGAGGAACCCGGCGAGGGACAGGAGCTCCGGGTCCCCCGCACCGACGTTGTTGACGAGGAAGTCGATCCCGCCGACCGCGTCGAGGGCCTCGCCGACGACCGACCGGGCCCCTTCGCGGGTGCTCAGGTCCACGGACACGGCTGCGGCGGCGACCTTCTCCAGCTCGGGGGTGACGGTACGGGCGGCACCGACCACGCGGACGCCCTCCGCGGCCAGGGTCCGGGCGATCGCCAGGCCGATGCCGCGGCTCGCGCCGGTGACCAGGGCGGTCTTCCCACTGATTCCGAGATCCATGTTCTCCCCATTCCTGAACGACAGGCTCTTGAACGACTGATTCCTGAACTGCGGATTCCTGAACTGCGGATTCCTGAACTGCGGATACCGAACGAGAAATTCTTGACCCAGAGGTCCAGAATCAGGGCACGTGAAAACCGAAAGGCCGTCAGCGCCGGGACGCCGGGCCTCAGATGCCCGCCAGGGCCGTGTCGACGATCCGGTACAGCACCGGGCGCTCGAAGGTCTTCACCATCACCCGGAGCCCCGCGAGCGTGGTCTGGAGCAGCAGCGCCTGCGCCCCCGCGTCCACCTCCGGGTCCACATCCCCGTCCCGCTGCCCCTGCTCGATGCGGGCGGCGAACTGCCCGATCAGGCGCTCCTCCATGCGATGGACCGCTCGGGCCGCCTCCTCGTCCTGCACCCCGAGCTCCTCGACCGTCTTCTGGGCCAGACACCCGCGCCGGTCCGGCCCGTCGAGGCCCATGTCCACGAGGGTCACGAAGTACGCGCGGATGCAGTCCTTGGCGGTGCCGGGCCGGAACAGGGCTTCCTCGGCAAACTCCTCGCACAGCCGCCCGTACAGGTCCAGCGCCTTGGCGAACAGCTCCCGCTTGGAACCGAAGCAGTGGTACAGGCTGCCCTTGGCCACTCCCGTGGCCGCCGCAAGATCGGCCGGCGACGTGCCCGCGTACCCCTTGGTCCAGAACGTCTCCATCGCCTGCGCGACGACCACGTCCGGCTCGAAACCCTTCGGCCTGCCCATGCGGCCACTGTAGTGAGTATTTGACCTAGAGGTCAATTACTTGGGGCAGCAAAGCAGTTGAGGACGAGGGCGGGTCTCAGCACAGGACTCAGCCCAGCACAGGACTCGGCCCAGGACCTGGCTCAGCCCAGGATGTGCCGCAGGTACGCGTCCGGCCGGGCCAGGTAGCGGCGCCAGTGGTCGACCAGCGCCAGGTCCTCCCAGCGGGTCGGGCGGACTCCGTGGTCACCCACCTCCAGGACGGCCGCGCCGGGCAGGGCCGCCAGGATCGGCGAGTGGGTGGCGCACACCACCTGCGCGCCGGTACGGGCGAGTTCGTCCAGGAGGCCCACCAGCCGCAGGGTCGAGGTGAAGGACAGGGCGGCCTCCGGCTCGTCCAGCACGTACAGACCGGGTTCGGCGAACATCGACTCGAACACGGTGAGGAAGCCCTCCCCGTGGCTCATCAGGTCGGTGCGCTCCTGCCAGTACCCCGGCGCCGCCTGCTTCTCCTCCATCATCTGCATCGCCGACTCGGCCCGCAGGAAGAACCCGCGCCGCCGCTCCCGTGGCCCGGCCGCCATCCGCTGGCCGCGCGGGGTGTAGCCCAGGCGCAGGTACTCCCCCAGCACACTGCGTTCCCGGTGGGGCGCGTACCGGGAACCGGCCCGGCCGCCGTACGAGTCCACCCCGAAGGCCTCCGCCAGCGCCTCGGTCAGGGTGGACTTGCCCGAGCCGTTCTCCCCGACGAGGAAGGTCACCGGCGCCTCCAGCGCGATCCCGGCCCCGAACAGCTCGGCCACGCAAGGCACCGTCCAGGGCCAGCGCGAGAGCTCCTCCGGGCCGAGCATCTCCCGGTGGACCCTCATCCTCTCGACGATCACGACCACCACCACCTCCTGCCCCAGCCTACGACCGGGCTCGGCACTGCCCGGCCGCTCGGCCATTCGATCCGGCCGCGCCCTGCCGCCAGGCCCGCGGCATGCACCGGGCGGCCACCCCACCGAGCCCGGCCCACCCGGAGGGGGCGAGCCGCGGGGCTTCATCCCGGGTCCCTGGTCAGCCCGCGACGTGCTCCCGCAGCCGGTCGCGGAACTCGTCGAGGCCGGGCAGGAACCAGGTCTGGCGTCCCCGGTTGCACTCGCGGACGAAGTCCTGGAGGGCGGAACTGCTCTCCGTGTGCGCGGAGATGTCGCCGAGGACTGCGAGGCCCACCCGGTAGGTGACGAACTTCTGGATGACCTCGCCGGCGACCCGGCTGCGCAGCCGGAAGAACTCCGCACTGAACCGCTCGACGGGAACGACGACCCACTGCGCACCCTGCCAGGCGGCGTTTCCCACCAGGTCCATCACGTCCGCCTCACCGCCGATCACCTCGCCCTCGGGCTCGCAGACGAGGACGGACACGTCGTGGATCACCTGGAAGTCGCTCATGGAAGCCGAGGCTAGAGCGCGGCACCGAGGGCCGCGACCCGATTTCGGCCGAGGTGCGGCCGGTCCTCCGTCGAGGGGCCCGGCCCGTGGCCGGGAGGGGCGGGAAATCCACGCGATCATCCGCTCGGAGCGTGCCTAGCATGGGCCCATGTCCTCCTCCTCGTCCTCGCCCTATTCCTCCGCTGCCGCCCCGCACTCCTCACGTGTCGCACTGCGGCCGCTCACCCTCGCCGACCAGGACGAGTTCTGCTCACTGGTGAGGGCCAGCGCCGAGTTGCACGGGCCGTGGATGCAACTGCCCGCGACCGCGGAGGAGTTCCAGGTCTGGATGCGCCGGTTCGACGAGCCCGTCAACCAGGGGCATCTGATCTGCGTGCAGGAGACGGGTGCGGTCGCCGGCATGGTCAACATCAACTCGATCATCCGCGGCCGCTACCAGGGCGCCTCCCTCGGCTACGCGGCCTTCGCCCCGTCCGCCGGGCGGGGCTACATGACCGAAGGGCTCCGCCTCGCCGTGCGGTACGCCTTCGAGGACTTGCGCCTCCACCGGCTGGAGGCCAACATCCAGCCGGGGAACAAGGCCTCCCTGGCCGTGGTCCAACGCCTGGGCTTCCGCTACGAGGGCCTCTCCCCCGCCTACCTCTACATCGACGGCGCCTGGCGCGACCACGAACGCTGGGCCCTCACCGCCCCGTCCCCCTGGACCCCGGACCCGTCCCTCCCCGAGGTGTAGGCCCCGGCGCCGTCCCATCCCAGACCCGGGCCCGCGCCGACACCTCCGCCGGCGTCTCGGCCACCGAACCGGAGTCGAAGGACGGCTTCCCGGGCTGCACCCCGCGACCCGTCCGATGAAGCCATGATTCGGATTTTTCGTAAGAATCGGTCGAAAAGCGACCGCCAGAATGGGCCCTGGAAGCGCCGAACGCGGACGGGTCAATGGGATTGGGTCATCGGCACCCTGAGAGGCCGTCATGCGGCCGCTCAGGCGTTTTCGACCCCCTCAGCTCGCCCTCCCGGGCCGGATTTCGGCTCCAGCGGCCGCCTTTGGTGCCGGGTCGGAGCAGGAGGCGGCCGAGGGCGGTCATTTCGGCCTCGGGGTCCACCACGGGCTGGATCACGAGCGCCGTGGAGGTGCAGGAAGCGCACCTTGCCGACCGATCCCCCCTCGCGCGATACGGCCGGGGGCAAGGGTGTCGAGACCCCCGAGCGCCGCCGCTGCGGGCGCGGAACGCAGCGCCGGGGGCGGGGGTCAGGCCACTATGCCCAGGAGGGCGACGCGCAGGGCCTGGGCCTGTTCGACGTCGGGCAGGGGGGCCGGCTCGCTGCCGCGGCCGGTGTGCGTGGCGGGGACGGACCGCAGACCGTCGACACCATCCGCGGCCCACGGGGCGTCCAGCGCCGGCAGCGACAAGGTCATGCGCCGCCCGTCCGACAGGGTGGCTTCCAGCTTCGACTCTTCCCTCGGCTCCATGGCTCCTCATTTCCGAGTGACACACAGCGATGGCGATCGTGCTCAAGCCGTAGGACGAACCGGCGTACGAGAACGTTCCCGTGGGGCGGAAGCCGGGGAACGCGGCGGCCCGCTCCCCTCCCCCGGAGGGAAGGGAGCGGGCCGTTTTCAAAACCGGGTTTTGAAGTCCGTGCAGACTACATCTGTTCCAGCAGCAGCTCGGCCACCCGCTGACGGTACGCTTCGTCCGTCAGTTCCCGGAGACCCAGGACCAGATCCTCCGGCGTATCCACGGTGTCGAGCAGCGCGCTGAGCAGCGGCAGCGCGGCAGCCACCGCTCCCCCACGGCCGGCCGACTCCCTTGCGCTCGCCGCCACCGCCGCCGTCTCGGCCGCCACCGGCTCGGGAACGCCGACCGGCTCCGGACCGGCAGCGGACGGAACCGGCCCCTCATCAGGGGCCGAGGAACGCGGCCTGACGACGGAAGCAGGCACGGCCGCATCCTCCGGGACCGCCTCCACCGGAGCCGCCACGGCCGCCACCGGCTCGTACGCCACGGCGGCCGGCGGCACCGGAGGGGCCGGGGCCACGACGGGGGCCGGAGCCTCCGGCGCGGGAGCGGGGGCAGGAGTGGCAGCGGCGGCAGGCGCAGGGGCGGGAGCAGGCGCCGGAGCGACCGGCGCGGCGACGGCGGCCGGGGCGGCCGGGGCCGGGGCCTGGGCCTGGGCCGGGGACGCCTTCGGGAGCTGCGCCTGCCGCAACTGCTCCGCGAACTGCGCCATCTGCTCCTCGTGATCGGCCGTACGGGCCGCCAGCTCGCGCGCCGCCTTCAGCTTGAACGTACCCGCGTCCACCCGGCGCTGGAGTTCCGGCGCCAGCCGCAGCAGCGAGAGCCGGTGCGAGACGTACATCTGCGACTTGCCGATGCGCTGGGCCACCTTGTCCTGGGACCCGTACTTCTCCACCAGCACCTGCAGGAAGGCCGCTTCCTTGCACGGCTCGATGTCCTTGCGGTGGATGTTCTCGATGATGACGGCCTCGTCGAGGAGGCCCTTGCCGTCACCGAGGTGGTCCTGGACCTTGATGTCGATACGGGTCCAGCCGAGCTGGCGGGCGGCCGCGTGGCGGCGGTTGCCGTTGACGACCACCCAGTCCGCCGTGCCGACGGCCTTGGCGTGCTGCGGCTTGAGCCGCAGGAACACCTCGCGCGAGACCACCGCCACCGGCTGGAGCTGACCCACCTCCCGCAGGGTGTTCATCAGCTCCTCGAACTCCGGGTCGTCCGGGCTGTATTCGGCCTTGCCGCGGGGGTTCTCGGGATTGCCGACGAGCGTGTGCATGAGCGCCGAATGCGGCGGCAGCTTCTTCTCGGGCTCTCCCCCGGCGGCCGCCGCGGCGGCCGCCTTCTCGCCGATCAGGCTGGCGAAGTTGGTGCGCTTGCTCATCGACGCTTGGCCCCCGCTCCGATCTCCAGGGCCAGCTTGTAGAAGTCCTCACGGGCTTCCATGGCCACCCGGTTCTTCTTGTACCGGGTGACGACCGTGCCCTCGACGGCCGCACGGGCGTGGACCTTGTAGTGCCGGATCACGGTGTTGGCGAGGTTCCAGCCGCTGCCCTCGATGAAGGCGCGCGTGTCCTCCAGGTCGGCCAGACCGTCGCGCGGGTCCCAGTTGTTGATGACGACCCAGTACGGGAGGCCCAGCGGCTTGACGACCTCCTCGATGGTGGTCTGGGTCGGGATGAAGCCGAGCGGCTCGGGCTCGACGGGGATGATCAGGTCGTCGGCGTTGGCCAGCACGGCGCGCATGGCGTCGGCCGCCGCACTGTCGCCGAACGGGTCACCGGCCTGCTGCACCTCGTCCTCCGGCAGGTCCATCCAGCCGGGGGTGTCGATGAAGGCGTGCTTGACCTTGCGGGTCTTCTTCAGCTCGGGGAAGTAGGTGAGGTCCTTGCGCGACTTGGTCTGGATGAAGGAGAAGGGAAGGTCGTCCCCCACCCGCTCCGACCACCAGGTCGCCGAGCCCTGCGGGTCGCTCGAAACGGCGACCACGTAATCGGGCTCCCCTGCGGGAGCCTCTCCGAGGACCTCGGCCGCGACGGCGGCGACGTTGACGGTGAGAGTCGACTTGCCGACTCCACCCTTGCGATTGATGACGGCAGTGATGCGTGCCATGGATGGTGCTCCATTGGGTTCCGTGTGCTTCCCGGTCACGAGGGACCGGTACTGCGGACCCGGACAGCATTGCACGTCAACGCCTTCTGCCGGAATCTCACACCACCGCAATTCGCGATCAGTTCGTGAGAAATGGGACACATCGGGTGCCAACTCGGGAGCCTGGCCCTCCACTTTCAAAACCGGGTTTTGAAACCGCCGCCGTTTTCGGGGAGATCCGGAGGGACAACCCCGGCACCGTTCGCGGCGCGGACGGATGCCGTGCGCCGACCGGTGCCGGGGGCGGTGGGTTGCGGGGGCGGTTTGCGCGGGGGTACGGGGCGGAGGGTTGCGCGGGGGCGGGGCCGGTGGGTCAGTTGCCGGAGACCGGCACCCAGTAGCGGTGGACCGGCTGGGCCGTGGGCATCTGGTTCACATCGACCGGCCAGCCGACCTCGAGCGCCACCGGGACGAGCTTCTGCCCGAAGGCCTGCATCTGCCCCTCGTTCTCCCAGAGGTCGAAGATCTCCAGGCCGTCGTCGGTCGGTACGCACACGTGCGAAAGACACCCCTCGAAGATCTCGGGCGTCTGCTGGAGCTTGGCGTTGAGAGCGTCGTACTGGGCGGTCGTACCACCCGGGATCACAGCGTGGACGAAGACAGCCATGGACGGTGACTCCTCACCTGACGGAACCGGAACCGGAACTCGGCGTGCGCGGACAGCACAGTGCCGGCCGCCCAAAGCCAGCAGACCACGCCCGCCCGCCTCCGGCATCCACGCCGCGGCCGATCGAGCGTCGCCACCCGGCCCAGGCCCCTCCGGCCCCCGATTTCAAAACCGGGTTTTGAAACCGAGCCACCGGGACGGCCAGATCGCCGGCCCGCCGGGACTTCGAGCCACCGGATCGCTGAGGCCGCCGGAACTCCAGATCGCCGGGCCCCCAGGCCACCGGATCGCTGAGGTCGCCGGGACTCCGGGCCACCGGGACTTCGAGCCACCGGGACTTCGAGCCGCCGAGCCACGAGCCACCGGGCCACGAGCCACCGGGCCACGGGCCACCGGGACTCCGAGCCGCCGAGCCGCCGAGCCGCCGAGCCGCCGGATCGCCGGATCGCTGAGGCCGTCGGATCGCCGGATCGCCGGGCCCCAGGCCACCGGATCGCTGAGGTCGCCGGGACTCCGAGCCACCGGGACTCCGAGCCACCGGGCCACCGCGCCACCGGGTCGCCCCGCCGCCGGGTCGCCGAGCCACCGGAGCACCGCGCCACCCGGCGCCCGGCCACCCGGCCACCGGCCACCGGCCACCGGCCACCGGCTGACAAGATCCCGCCGGAACTCCCGAGCACGGACCCCGCGTCACAGACGGTCTTTCAAAACCCGGTTTTGAAAGCGAGCCCGCCTCCGTGCTCCGAACCCGGCGCAGCCCCCTCCGAGCCTCCAGTGAACGCCAGCCACTCCCCCACCGAAAAAGCCCCACCGTGGTTCCGT
>NZ_JBVIDV010000010.1:0-166221 GCF_055572195.1 Streptomyces sp. NPDC030809 | reverse complement strand
TCGTGTCGACCAGCCCGCCGACACCCAGCAGCACCCGCCCCAGGAAATCCCCCACCACACCCACGACACGACCCACCACCCAGACCCCTCACCGCGACCCACCAAGCCCCCGGCTTCAAAACCCGGTTTTGAAAGCGAGCCCCGCCTCCGTGCTCCGAACCCGGCGCAGCCCCCTCCGGGCCTCCAGTGAACGCCAGCCACTCCCCCACCGAAAAAACCTCTCCACGGTTCGTGTCGACCAGCCCGCCGACACCCAGCAGCACCCGCCCCAGGAAATCCCCCACCACACCCACGACACGACCCACCACCCAGACCCCTCACCGCGGCCCACCAAGCCCCCGGTTTCAAAACCCGGTTTTGAAACCGGGGCATCCTGGGGGAGTCCTGGGGCCGGCGGACCGGTGCTCCACGCGCCCCCGCACACTGGTGCCGTGGAAGCTTCCAGAGATCAAGAACTGGCCGATGCCATCGCGGGCGCCGACTCCCCGGAGTGGTCCGTCCGGGCGGCCGCAGGGCGGCGTCTGGCGACGGCACCGCGGATCGAGTCCGTCGGCGGCATCCTCCACCGGCTCCTGCTCGACGCCCAGGACACCGGCGTGACCTCGGATACGGCTGTGGCGCTCCTGGCACGCAGAGACCCGGACGGGCTCCGTGCCGTACTCGCTGCCCGGGCGGTCGCGTCCAGCACGGCAACCGCCGACCAGCTCAGTGCCGAGCTCGACTGCGACCCCCGCTGGCAAACCCCCGAGGACCTCGGCGAGCTCACCGCTCAACTCCGCGCCCTGACCTCCGACCCCGACCCCGGCGTCCGCGACGAAGCCACGCGCCTCCTCCCACCCCTCGGCTAGAACGGCTGCCGCCTCAACGCCCGACGACCAGCCCCAGGGGCCGGTGGGGGAGGGGCGCTCGCCGCGGGGCTGACCCGGCTGCGGCCGTGCCCCGTTTCAAAACCCGGTTTTGAAAAACGGCCGCCTGTCGGCGACCGCAGCGGGACCGGACGGGGGCTCGGCGGCGGGACGGACGGAGGCGGGACGGACGGAGGCGGCTCGCCCTCGTTTTCAAAACCCGGTTTTGAAGAACCGGCGAGCGGGGGCCACATCCGGCCGCCCGGAACACCCCCGGAACACCCCCGGCCCGTCGCCGGAACACCTCCCGGACCGCCCCGGATACGGTGCCCGGATGGACACCCCGCACCCACCCGACACCCGCGCCGTCCCCACCCCGCTCCTCGCACTCCTCGGCAGCGACGCGACCGTCATCCGGTACTTCGCCGGAGTCGCGGATCTCGACGCGACCGATCCCGCCGCCCACGCCCTGGAGGACGGAGTCCGACTCGCCTCCGGAGCGCGGCTGGAGCAGTTCGCCCGGGCCGGCTCGGGGGACGCGTACTGCTTCGTCGGCGAAGGCGGCGAGGAACGCCCCGTCGTGTACGTCGGCCTCGACGGGGAGGCCGGCCCGCTCGCGCTCGGCCTGGGGGAGTTGGCGGAGCTGTGTCTCGTGGCGCCCTGGTGGCGGGACGCGCTCGGCCGGACAGCCACAGCCGAGGAGGTCCGGGCAGCCCGCCCCGGCCTCGACGCGAGCCGCGACCGCGCGGCCCGGGCACTCGGTCTCGACCCGGCCGGACTGCCGTCCGAAACGGCGGCCCTGACCCGGCTCGCCGAACTCTCCCGCGGCCCGGCAGCCGAGACCTGCCGCGTGATCGGACCCGAGGGCGACCCCTTCGACCCCCTCATCGCCCCGCCCTTCGGGGGCCCGGACGCGACCCGCCCTTGAGACCGCGCAGCCGCAGCCGCCCCTCTCTCCGCGCTTGCCCGCCCGTTCTTCAAAACCCGGTTTTGAAGAACGGCCTCGGGGCGGTCGTCGGGCGGCCGGAGGCAGGGGAGCCGAGGGCCGGAAGGCCGGTGCTTTCAAAACCCGGTTTTGAACTCCGCCCGTTTCCGCCCCCGGCCACCCGGCCGTAATCCGGTTGCGCGCCCCCGAAGCCCCGCCCGACGATCAGCGCCATGACGCCGTGGACGGTCGCCCCCGAACCCTTCGACTCCCCCGCCGCACTCGCGCTCTGGCGGGCGTACTACACGGAGCTCAGCGACCGCTGGTACCAGCGCGAGTACGGGCTCCCGAGGGACGACTCCGAGGAGCTGGAGCGGGAGATCCTCGCGGCCACCGGCGCCGAGTTCGGGCCGCCCTCCGGTGCGCTGCTCATCGCGCGGTACGAGGGGGAGGCGGTGGGCTGTGCCGGGGTGCACCTGCTGGAGCCGGGCACGGCGGAGGTGAAACGGGTCTTCCTCCGCAAGGAGATGCGCGGCAAAGGGGGAGCGGACCTCCTCATGGCCGCGGTCGAGACGGCCGCCCGAGGCCTCGGCGCGCGGCGGCTGGTGCTGGACACCCGCAGCGACCTGGTGGAGGCCCGCGCCCTGTACGAGCGCCACGGCTACGCGGAGATCCCCGCGTACAACGACTCCCCGTACCCGGACCACTGGTTCGAGAAGCGGCTCCCGGGGGCCTGAGCCCGGCGCCCCTCCAGGCCGATTTTCAAAACCGGGTTTTGAAAGCAGCCGCCCGGCGGGATCCGTCGTCCCGTCGCAGCGGTGGCCGGATCCGCCACTTCTCCCTCGGCGGCGGTCGCGACCGCGGTCGGGCAGGCTGTCATGCCCAGAGCCATCCGGCCACGCCGGACGGCCACACGGGGGACGGAGCGCCGCTGGGCATCAGCGAGCCCTGGCCGTCGCACGGCCGGGAAGAGGAAGCGGCCGCAGGGGCCAGCGACAGAGGACGACGTACCGGCCGCAGGGAGTCCGCTGGACATCCTGAAGGCCTCCTCCGCGGGCTCCGGATCGAGCGGGGGCCTCAGCATGGCCGGGCCGGCGCTCCGCGCCGAGCTCGGCAACGCTCGTATCGCCGGCGCGGGCCCGGAAGACCTCGGCAACCCCGCTGCTCCGCGTGCTCCACGGCAAGCTGCGCGACTCCCCCTTGACCGGCTTGACCGGGCTGCGGATTCGAAGCGTCGACGCCCACCGCTCGGCCCTCGTACCCCTGGCCGCGGGAGGGGGCGGGGGAGCAGCGGCCGGACGGCCGCTCCGCACAAGGGTGTTCAGAGGGGATGTTCAAGCAGGGTGTTCAAGGATGTTCGCCGGTGTTCGTCTTCGGCCGGTCCGAACCCCGGCGAACACGTTCTCGGGGACCTTCGACCCATCGGGCCCAACCAGGCCCGGATCCAACCGCATTCAGGGAGTCGTCGTGTCCGGTGCCCTCACCACCGTCCTGCTCGCCATCGCCGTGGTCCTCGTGCTGGCCGTCCTGGTCGCAGCCGGCGCGGGCAAGCTCGCCCGTCTCGACGGGGCCACCTACCCGGCCGCGATCCTGCGCGCGGCCACCGCGTTCGCCGCCGTGCTCACCCTCTCCGCGGCCGTCACCGCGGCCCTCGCCGCCCTCGCGGCCCTCCGGTCGTGAGCGGGGACGGGCCGGGGGCAGGGACGGGGACGGGGACGGGGGCGGGCAACTCCTCAGCTCTCCGGAAGAGTTATCCCCAGCTCGCGCATCGCCGCCGACGGCGGGCCCGCCGAGCGCTGCGTCTTGTGACCCGTCACCTTCGGCGCGATCGTGCGCGGGTCGATGGCCTCCGACGGGGAGCTGGAGGCGTAACTGCCGTCGGGCTGCTGGTCGCGGTCGTGGGGGAGGAGCCAGAACACCCGCCGCAGGAAGGTCCCCGAGGCCCGGGAGGCGCGGGCGCTGGAGGCGAGGGTCGCGTAGCCGACCATGCGGCCGTCGCGGTGGTACGGCGGCTTGCCGCGGCGGGTCTGCAGCCGGTCCAGGCTCTGCCGTACGTAGTCGAGGCCGTCGATGGACTCGAGCCAGACGATCTCGTGTTCGTGAGCGATCTGCTGGGGTTCGATAAGCGCGCTCACGTACCCTCCTCCTCCTGGTCCGGGTCGGCCATCAGACCGATGCCGGGGTAGTACTTCCGCTGATTCGAGGTGAGCATGCCCTTCGGGCTGCTCATGCCGAGGGTTTCCCGGACCCGGGCCGCGAACGCGCGCGAGGTCACCGGGTTGGCACCCTCGTCGGCACACCACTGACGGTACGCCTGGTACATCCGGGTCTGCTCGGCTCGCAGACCGGACTGCAACACGCACGCTTCGCTGATGAAGCGGCCCATGTGGTCCTCGGTCTCGGCGTAGGCGGTCGTCGCGATCCGGACCTTGTCCGGTCCGGTGAGATCCTTCTCGCCGCCAAGGTACCGGCGCGCGCCGTCGATCAGCCAGGCCAGGATGCCCGGACCCTCCTCGTTGACGAGCGCGTCCGCGAGGTTGTCGACCTTGCGGTGGTCGGGGACGACCCGCTCGAACGGGATCAGCCGCATGCGCCGCCAGAAGGCGAAACCGCCGGTGCCGACCTCGGGGCGGTGGTTGCCGAGCAGCCACAGCTTGTGCGTCGGGTCGAAGCTGAAGAAGTCCTGGCGCATCCGGCGCGCCTTGATGCGGTCGCCACCGGTCAGCAGCTTGACGCGGGCCTCGTCGAACCGGTCCCCGGGCTTGAGCTCGGAGCACACGATCACGCGCCGGCCGTGCAGTTCGGCGAGGTCGGTGGGGTGCCCCTCGAACGGCTTGGCCATCAGGAAGCCGGGCGGGGCCGCGTCGGCGTAGTCGCCGAGCAGCTTCACCATCACGTCCAGGAGGACCGACTTGCCGTTCTTTCCCATGCCGTAGAGGAACGGCATGATCTGCGCGCCCACGTCACCGGTGATCGAGTAGCCGAGCAGCAGGTGCAGGAAGCTGATGACCTCCTTGCCCTCGGCGTCGTCCCCGAAGGTGTCCTCCAGGAACATCTGCCAGCGCGGGGTGGGGATGTTCTCGGGGGCGACCGAAGTGGCCCGGGAGTGGTAGTGCTTGCCCGGGTCCGGGGCGATGACCGCACCCGTCCGCAGGTCCACGACACCGCCCGGCGTGCAGAGCGCGTACGGGTCGGCGTCGAGCTGGGTGGCGCTCAGCACCATGCCCGGCGCGGACTTGGCCTGCATCAGCATGGCCTTCATGCCCGAGGTGGACAGGGCGCGTCGGCGGTGCTGGCGCAGGTTGGTGGTGGTGTGGATGCCCTCGGGGTCGTGCTCGGTGAGCTGCTCGGCCATCTCCCCGGCCGCCCACATGACGGTGTCGTCCTCGTCGAGCTCCCACCGGTGACCGATCCACCGGTACCAGCCGAGGCCCGGGATGTGCCGGTACTCGCGCCCGTAAAGGCGTACGAACAGCTTGGCGTTGCCCCGGTCGGTGAGGCTGTCCGGCATCAGGCCGTGCGAGGCGGACCGGCCGGCGGGCACGCGGGGGGTGGCGGCGGGCTCGGCTGCCGCGGCGCCGCCGGAAGCCGTGCTCCCTGCGCCCGCGGCCGCAGGCCCCTGCTGTGCGGGCAGTTCGACCTGGCCGGTCTGCCCGCCAGGCCCGCTCTGGCCGCCATGGCCGCTGTGACCGGCCTGTTCGGCACGGCCCGCGTCCAAGGTCCCGCCGTCCCGCCCGTCGTCCTCCGCCTGCTCCAGCTGACCGGGAAACTCCAGCTGCTGCGGTGCGCCCTGGAGGATCTGCCGGGCCACGGCCACCGGGTCGAAGTCGCCACCGGGGTTCGTCATCAACGCCCCCCTGCGTACAGGGGCTTCTGCCGCCCCGCGGTCATCCCACTGACGATGATCTGCTGTGCACGTGCACCCTGGCCGGGGCGCGCGTGCTCGGCGGCGACGCGCAGCGCCTCCGCTCCCGCGGCCTCCTCGATGTGCCCGGCGGCCACGAGCCCGCCCACCGTATACGCGGCCCGGTTCAACTTCTCCGAAAAGCCCGTTCCGTGGCTCTGGCTGCTGCACGCGGCGACTTCGGCCAGCACCGTCGACAAAGCGGCCACAGCGGCCTTCTGTGCCCCTCTGGGGCTCTTCCGGCCCCCGGATGGGGTGTTGGGGCCACCAGCCCCCTTGACGCCCTCTCGCGGGCGCACAGGGGCCGTCGTACGGCTCCTGGCCTTCTGCGCCCCCTCAGCCGCTTCCGCAGTCCTCGAACCCGTCGCCGAACCCGTCGCCGAAGCAGCCCCCCGAGCCGTGCCACGGGCGGTACCCGCCGCCGACGCGGGCGTCGGACCGTGGGCCGAAACCCGCCCGCTCCTCGAAGCCTTCGCCGGCTTCTCCGCCCCCGCCCCCACCAGGTGTCCGGTGCGCACGAGTTCGTCGGCGAGCCACTGCGGCAGCTCACCGGGCGTACGACAGGTCCCGAGCAGCTCGTACGTCCCCGCCTTCGTGACGGTCCCGGGCGCGACGACGTACCCGCCGGTGGCCCGTACGTCGACCTGCCACGCGAGTGCACGCGTCCGGCTCGCTCCCGACGAGCAGTGCCACTGGCGCCCTTCGCCCACGCGGTACCACAAGTGCAGTCCCCCCGAAGGCGTGCGCACCCGCAGGGTCTCCTCGTCCCACGCAGGATCCGGTGCCCCGCGCAGCGCCGCGAGCACGGCGAGCGTGTGGAATCCGCTCGCGAGTCCGCTCAGGTCGACGTGGTCGCCGATGTGGATGCCGGGAAGGATCCGGTCCCGCGCCGGGACCTCTCCGCCGTGCGCATCGATGTCGATGACGACCAGCCCGGCCGCACCGGTGGCGACCCCCACACCGAAGCCCGGCTGAGCACCCCACCAGTTCTCGATCCGTGCGAGATCGGTGGTGGCGGCGTGGAACCCGTGGCACCACCGCCCGGCCGGGATGCACTGGCAGTCCGCCGGCTGATGGCTGTGGGCCTGGCAGAGCATGCAGTTCTTCGGCGGAGTCTTCTGCCCTGCGGCCAGCGGGTGCACAGGCCAACCCCGCTCGGCGCACCATCGAGCGACCGAGCGGCTCTCGGGTCCATCGAATCCTGCGGCGCGGCGGGTCACGGGTCTTTCCGTACGTCAGCGACTGAGCCGGTCCTTGGGTCGCTGCAAGAAAACTGCAGCTCAGGGGCCATGTGTGACTCCAACAGCGACCGAAGCGACTCAAGCTCAACAATGGGGCAAGCACACCCTAGCGGACGATCACACCTGGAGGAGGGAGCATCCCGGTGTGGCGAACGAGTGACGGTCGCAGCCCACGAGCCCCCGCTCCCGTGCCCGACGGGCCTCAGCGACTGAACGCGTAGACACCAGCGACTGAACTTTTTCAGTCGCTGCTTCAGTCGCTACCCCATCTTCGCAGGTCAACCGGGGTCCAGACCCCAAAATAGCGACTGAAGCGACTGAAGGGTCCCATCTATGACACGCACACGCACACGCGAATGTCTTCATATGCAGGAACTTGAGTCGCTTCGGTCGCTATCCACCTCTGATCACACCGCTGACCTGCACAAACACTCAGCGACTGAACCAGCGACTGAACGATTTCGGTCGCTGCTCCTTTAGTCGCTACCCCTCCAACCTGCAGCGACCAAAGCGACTGAAGCCATCCGCAGCGACTGAACCGTCAACCGCCGCTGACCCCCGCTCCCCAAAGCAGCGACCAAAGCGACCGAAGCGACCCAACCCCCAACCCGCTCCCACGCTCCACCCCGCCCACCCCACGCCCACCCCCAACCACCCGCACTCGGCCACCCACCCGACCTCCCACCGTCCCCCGCCGCTTGCAGGATCCGTCTTGAACCGAAGCCTCAGCCCTGCATGAGCCCCCCCTCTCGGGGGGAGCGGGGGGGAAAGGAGGAGGATCGGGCGGCCAGTGGGGCCTCAGGCGCTGACTCCGATGACCGTCTTGCCGCGGGCGCCGCCGCGTTCGACCTTCAGGAGGGCGGCGGGGGTCTCGTCCAGCGGGAAGACCGTCTCGACGACCGGGCGGAGGTGGCCGGACTCGACGAGGGCGGCCAGGCGGGCCAGCTGCTCGCCGTGGGGGCGCATGAGGAAGCTGCGGACGTCGACGTTCCACTCGGCCTTCTTGGCCTCGGCGTCCGGGACGGGGACGATCGACACCAGGCTGCCGCCCGGCTTGAGCACGCGCAGCGAGCGCTCCTGGGTCTCGCCGCCGATGGTGTCGAGGACCACGTCGATCCCGGAGAGGATCTCGTCGAACTCCTCTGCACGGTAGTCGATCACCTGGTCGGCGCCGAGGGAGCGGACGAGGTCCGTGCTGCCGGTGCCCGCGGTGGCCACGACCTCCGCGCCGAGCTGCTTGGCGATCTGGACGGCGGCCGAGCCGACCCCGCCGGCGCCGCCGTGGATCAGCACGCGGCTGCCGGCCCGTACGTCGGACTGCTCGGTCAGGGCCTGGAGGGCGGTGAGGGCGACCAGGGGCAGGGAGGCCGCTTCCTCGAAGGAGATGTTGGCCGGCTTGGCGGCGACCAGGCTGCGGTTCACGGCCACGTACTCGGCGAAGGCGCCGCCGACGCGCGGGTCCACCCGGGCGAAGACCTCGTCGCCCACGGAGAACTCGGTTACCTCGGCCCCGACCGCGGCCACGACACCCGCGAGCTCGCTGCCGATGACCACGGGGCCGGGCAGTTCGCCCGCGGCCATGAAGCCCTTGACGATCAGGTGGTCCACCGGGTTGACCCCCGCCGCGCGGACCTCGATCAGCACGTCCTGGGGTCCGGCCGCGGGGACGGGGGCCTCGGTGACCTGGACCACGTCGCCGACCTGGCCGTACTGGGTGATGACTGCTGCCTTCATGGGGGACTCCTTGTTCGCGTTCGTGCGAGCGCTGTCCGTGCCCGGGTGACCTTCGGACGGGGATTCCGGACCGCTCGTTCCATAATTTAGACAGTTCTGGAACGAACGGTCAAGTACCTGCTGCTTCCCGGCCACGTCTTCGCTACCGTGGGGTACATGGCGAGACCACGCACGTTTGACGAAGAAGCGGTTTTGAACCGCGCAATGCTCCTGTTCTGGCGCAAGGGCTACGAGGCCACGGCCATGAGCGATCTGGTGGAAGAGCTGGGACTGGGCCGCGGCTCGATCTACGCGGCCTTCGGAGACAAGCACCAGCTGTTCGTGCGGGCCCTCGGCCGCTACCTGGACCACCAGAACCGGCTGCTCACCACCGCCCTCGAAGAGGACGGGCGGCCCGTGCTCGCCCGCCTCCGCGAGGTCCTCGACCGGCTCCTCGCCGCCGACGCGGCATGCGGGAACGCAGGGTGCTTCAGCGTGAACAGCATCGCCGAACTGCTGCCGCACGACGCCGAGGTCGCCGAGCTGGCGCGCACGAGCATGCAGAGCGCCGAAGAGCAGTTCACCGCGCAGCTGGAGCGCGCGGCGCGCGACGGGGAACTCTCCCCGGCGATCACCCCCCGGGACGGCGCCCGGCTCCTCCAGAACCTGGTCCAGGGCGTGCAGATCATGCGCAAGGTCAACCCGGACCCGGCCCAGGCCGCCGGCTGCCTGGACTCGGTGTTCGCCCTGCTCGGCGGGGTGCCCGCCGGCGAGGGCACGGCGGCAGTGCGCGCCGCGGCTGCCACCGAACCCGCCACCAAACCCGCCACCAAACCCGCCATCGAACCCACCACCGAACCCGTCGCTTCAGCCCTCTGAGAGGCTGAAACGTCTGAGACCCCTGAACGTCTGAGAGCTCCGAGACCTTCGAGACCTCTGAGCCTTCCGGCCTCTGATACCTGAGAGGCGTTGCACGGCCGCCGCCACGGCCGGGTACGCCGACCAGCGGCGCGGTGTACCGTCCCGGCGCCATCTGGTCAGACGGCCGTATCCGGGGAGCTCGGCCCCCGTGGCCCACAGCAGCGTCGGCCACCAGTCCGTGGACGCAGGCGCGTCCGGGAACAGTCGCGCGAGCACCCGCGCAGCACCGCCGCGGAGAGCTGCACCGCACCGTCGCCGGGGGCGAGTTGACCCGGCCCTCGGGGCAGGGGGCAGACTCGGCGCCGTGGCCGCGTCGGTACGTTCGAGCGCAATTGTGCGTGCGTGTCGTGCGTGTCGTGCATGTGTGTGCATGTGTCTGTCGTGCATCTGCATGCGTGCGTGCTCCTCCTCGTGCTCGTGCTCGTGTGCGGGGCGCGGCCCGGGACTTTCTGCCGACGATGACGAGATGGGGAACGACCATGAGCGACTCCTTCCGCCCTGCCCGCGCCGCGTACGACGCGTCCGCCGCTGCTGCCCGGAGACCGCGCGGCGGGGCCAGGGGCACGGCCCGCCGCGCGGTGGTTGCGGCCGTGGCGGCCGTGCTGCTCGCCGGGGCTGCCGTACCGGGCGCGGCTGCTGCCGGGGCCGGGGCCGGGCAGCAGCGCGTGACGGACCGGACGTACGAGCAGCCGAACGGCCGGACGGGCGGCCGACCGGTCCTCCGGACGGCCGGTCAGGCGAACGATCGGCCTGAACTCCAGGCGGCCGTGCAGGAGTTCGTCGACGCCGGCTTCGCCGGGATGCAGTTACGGGTGCACGACCGGCAGCGCGGGGCCGACTGGGTCGGCAGCGCCGGTGTGCGCAAGCTCGGCGAGAACGCCAAGCCGGCTACGGACGGGCTGTTCCGCATCGGCAGCTCCACCAAGACCTTCGTCTCGACCGTGGTCCTCCAGCTCGTGGCCGAGGGCAAGGTCGGACTGGACTCCCCGGCCGCCGACCACCTGCCCGGGCTCGGGCTGGACCGGCGGATCACCGTACGGATGCTGCTCCAGCACACCAGCGGGGTCTTCAACTTCACCGGCGAGTACCACGAGGACGGGACGGTCGTGCCCGGGATCCCGTGGCAGGGCCAGGAGTGGGTGGACAAGCGGTTCCACACATACGGGAAGGAGGAGCTCGCACGGTTCGCGCTGGCCAAGCCGGCGCGGTTCGAGCCCGGGACCGGCTGGAGCTACTCCAACACCAACTACGTGCTGGCCGCCCTGCTGATCGAGAAGGTCACCGGACGCCCGTACGGGGAGGAGATGCGGCGGCGGATCGTCCGGCCGCTCGGGCTGACCGGCACGTACGTACCCGGTGACCGGCCGTGGATCCCCGGGCCGCATGCGCACGGGTACCACCGGTACCAGGGCGCGGACGGCAAGTGGAAGACGCTCGACGTGAGCAGCCAGAACCCGTCCTGGATCTCCGCGGCCGGAGAAATGATCTCGACGACGAAGGACCTCAGCCGGTTCATGTCGGCGCTGGCGGGCGGCAGGCTGCTGCCGGCCCGGCTGCTGACCGAGATGCGCACCCCGCACCCGAAGAGCGGCCAGTACGGCTACGGGCTCGGGCTGTTCGCCCAGGACGTGGGCCCGGCCTGTGGAGGAACGGTCCTCCACCACAACGGGAGCGTGAACGGCTACGCGACGCTGATGTACACCTCGCCGGACGGGAGCCGGACGCTGACCGCGTCGGTGACGAGCGGGGACGCGGCGGACGATCCTGCGAAGCAGTTTCCGCGGCTGGTGGAGGGTCTGATCAAGACGGTGTTCTGCGAGGGGGCGCCGAGCGGGAGCTGATCTTGCGGGGCCCCGCCGGTACCCGGCGGGGCCCCGACCGCTGGCGGGTCTGGATCCAGCCGCCATGTCGGCCTGCAGAGCGTGTTGGCCCCGGGGGCGGGCCAACTCCAGCCCCCTCCGGGCGCTTGAGGAGCGGGGTTCGGGGCGGAGCCCCGAGACGACGGCAGGCGGCTGACCGTGGCGGGGCGAACTCCGGCCTTTCGCCTTCGTGCCCGCCCCCGCCTCCGGCCTCATGGAGCAGCCGCCCGGCAGCCGGCCCGCAGCGGGAGCAGGAGGGGGGTGGCCAGCAGGAGCACCCCCGCGAGCCCGATGGCCGTGCGCAGCCCGAGCAGGGTGCCGAGGACCCCCCAGAGGGCGGTCAGCAGGGCGGCCGCGGCCTTCGTCGTCACCGCCCAGGCGGAGAGCGTACGGGCGACCCGGTCGGCCGGGGTCCGCCGCAGCCGGTGCGTGGCGTACACGGGGTTGAAGACCGCGCAGCAGAAGACCAGCCCGAGTTCGATGCCGATCACCAGGAGCAGCCCGTCCGTCCCCGGCCCCAGGAAGGCCAGGCCGACCGGCCACAGGGCGCGCAGCGTCCCGGACCCGGCCAGGACCCGGTGCTCCCCGAACCGTGCGACCAGCGGCCCGGCCAGCCGTGCACCGAGCAGTCCGCCGACCGAGGGCGCGGCGAACGCGAGCCCGTACTGCCACGGCGTGAAGCCGAGCGGGCCGAGCATCAGCACCGCCTACTACGAGGACCTGGTCGCCGAGTTCGGCCTCACCATCGAGGCCACCGGCCCCAACTTCGGCTCCGACGTACTCCTCGACACCATCGCCGACACCCCGGCCCTGGCCACCTTCACGGGCGGGGACACCCGCCTGGTCTGGCCCGCCGGACACGGCCTGCGCCGCATCCCCGTCACCGACCCGGTCCCCGTCTACCCCCACGCCCTCCTCTGGCACCGCGACAACCCGCACCCGGCACTCGCCACCCTCCGCGCCCACCTCGCGGCCGCAGCGGGGGGCCGCGACACCGCCGGGACCTGGACGCCGAGCTGGGTGATCCCGCGCTAGAACCGTCGCACTTCCTCCCTCATGACTCCACAAAAGAAACACGAGCAACTCGTACAACCCCCTCCGCTTCTCGCGAGTCTCATCCGGCAGTGCGCACAGATGCGCGTGCTGCCGCCGCCCGGCTCATCAGGAGGGACTTCCTTGACTTCCGTACGCTCCACCCGCCGCCGCCGTCTCGCCGCCTCCGCAGCGACCGTTCTCGCCGTGACGGCCGGTGCGGGCGTGCTGGCCGCGCCCGGAGCGGTGGCCGCGGCGGCCGCGGGCGCCACCGCCCGCACCGCTGCCCCGGCCGCCTCCGTCGAAGCCGCCTCCACCGCAGCCGTCTCCGCCACCTCCGCCACCGACGTGGCGGCCCTGCCCCTCGGCGCCGAGATCGTCAGCACCGGTGACAGCGGCTACCTCACCTCCCGCAAGGACGAGGTCGGGGCCACCGTCCTGGAGTGGCACCGGTACGCCGACGGTTCGCTGGTCCCGGTCACCACCGGCACGGGCGTCGTGGGCCACGACAGCACCTCCGACTACGTGGTGACCAGCGACGGCGGCACCACCGTGTCCGTACGGGACATGGCGGCCGAGCCCGGCTCCCCGGCCGCCGCGACGGTGACCGTCGACCTCGTGGCCGAGTTCAAGGCGGGCGCGAAGCTGGTCGGCGTGGTGGGCGGGAACCTCTTCGTGACGGTCCCGACCACGGCCGACTACGACGACCTGTGGAAGGTCGCCGTGTCCGGCGGGAAACTGACCAAGACCGGGTTCCTCGTCGGCCCCTACGGCGTGGACTACAAGGTCGTGGCCTCCACCGGGTACGACATGCTCCTCCTCGGCAGCAACCGGGTGTTCTCGGGGCCGACCTACCGCACCCAGTTCTGGAAGGCGCAGACGAACATCGCCGACGGCCCCCTGACGGACCAGGCGGCCACCGGCAAGTGGACGCAGCAGTCCACGGGCGCGTACGCCGCCGACTACAAGGCGTGGACCGACTACCGGGCCGACGGCACCCACATCGCCGTGGACGGGGCGGTCTTCCGGAACTACCTCCTCGACGCCGCCATGAAGGACGCGGTCATCGCCGGCATCGAAGGCGACACGATCATGTACGGCGTCCCGGGGCAGGCGGCCGACGTCCAGACGCTGCACCCGCTGTACGCCCGTCACCTCAAGACCGAGTCCGCCGCCCCGTACAAGCTCCTGGAGCACTTCTCCAGCGTGGCGCACGCGCCCGACGGCAGCCTGCTCGTACGCGGAGCCACCGCCGAGGCCGACGGCCTGTTCCGCATCACCAGCGGAGACGGCGGCGCCCCGGAGCTCACCCTGCTCGCCGAGACCGGCCGGGTCCTGGCCGTCAAGGTGGCCGGAACGAAGGTCCCGGCGGCCGTGGACCTGGAGAAGCCGGGCACCACCGTCCCGATGGAGTGGACCCTCACCCGCCCGAACGCGACCGTGGACCTGACGCTCACGCACACCGCCACCGGCCGGAAGCTCACCCGGCACCTTGCCCAGCCGACCGCCGAGAACCGTTTCTCCTTCGCCTGGGACGGCATCCTCGACGGCATCAGCGCCCCCAACGGCGCCTACACCTGGCAGATCACGGCCACCCCGGCCGATGGGGTCGGCGGCCCGGCCACCGCCTCGGGCGGCTTCAAGGTCACGCGCAAGGCCAACCCCCACGACTTCAACGGCAACGGCTCCACGGACGTCCTCGCCCGCGACGCTTCGGGCGTGCTGTGGCGCGACGACCTCTACGACTGGCCGTCCGCGACGAGCGGCCAGGTGGACACCGCCCAGCGGACCAAGGTCGCCACCGGCTGGCAGATCTACAACCAGATCGAGGCCGCGGGCAACCTCGCCGGGAGCGCGACGGGCGACCTCGTCGCCCGCGACGGCTCGGGCGTGCTGTGGCTGTACACGGGCAAGGGCGACGGTACGTTCGCCCCGCGCGCCAAGGTGGGCAGCGGCTGGCAGATCTACAACAAGCTCACCGGCGGCAGCGACCTCAACGGCGACGGCCGCGCCGACCTCCTCGCCACCGACACGGCGGGCGTGCTGTGGCTCTACAAGGGCACCGGCAGTGCCACGGCCCCCTTCGCCGCCCGGGTCAAGGTCGGCTCCGGCTGGCAGATCTACAACCAGATCACGGCGGTCGGCAACATCGCCGGCACGACGGCCGGGGACCTGGTCGCGCGCGACACGGCGGGTGTGCTGTGGCTCTACCAGGGCAACGGCGCGGGCAACTTCACCACGCGGGTGAAGATCGGCGCCGGCTGGAACGCGTTCACCCACCTGGTGGGCGCCGGCGACGTGACGGCCGACGGCCGCCCCGACCTGATCGCCTACGGCCCGACCTCCACCTCCGTCTACCGCTCGACGGGCACCGCCACGACCCCCTTCACCCGCCAGACCACGAACCTGTACACGGGCGAGGGCACGAAGTTCAACAACATCGCCTGACGAGGCCGGTCGGCACCCGTCCCCGCACCCCACGGGGACGGGTGCCGACCCGGTTCAGGCAGCTGACGCCGGTGCCTGCCGGGCGGGGGCGGCCAGGGCGGGGTGCAGGGACTCCAGCCGCTTGATCATGCGGCGGAGGAGGAGCAGGGGGACGGCGCCGAAGAGGCCGAAGGACATGTCGATCAGGGACCAGGAGAAGGGGATGCCGCGGATCGGGCCGCAGACCAGGGCGAGGGGGATGATGCCCGCGCACGCGATCAGCCCCGCTTCGACGATCCAGATGTTGCGGACCGGGTCGCGGTGGACTCCGTAGAAGAAGACGGCGATGACGAGGTGGGCGAAGGCCAACCAGTCGGTGCCGTAGAGGAGGAAGGGGTACGAGGCGTCAGCCTGGTCGAGGCCGGTGCGGACCCGGTGGAGCCAGTCGTTCGTCAGCACTGAGTCAAGCCAGTGGAGTTCGGTGACCAGCGGGAATGCCGTCAGGCCGCTGAGGACCAGGCAGACCGCGAACAGGGCCAGCCACACACGGATGCGCCGCAGGAGGGCGTTGCGCTCGCTCATGACAGGCACCCTACGCCGTCGTTTCTGAACGCGTTCAACCACCCCCGGTCTGCGGGGCGGCGCAGCCGGGCGGGCCGGGGACCCAGGTCCCGCGGCACGTCTTCGCCGGGTTGCTCGTGCGTCGCTTCCCCGGTCGGCGCGCGGGTCACTCCACCGGGCCCGCCACCGTGTCGATGGGCCACAGCGTCCATGTCGGGGGCTTGCGGGTGAGGCTTGCCAGTTCCTCCGGGGGTTCGGAGCCGTCCCGGACGGACAGGATGTACGCCTTCGCCTGCCGGGGGCTCAGCTTCGGGGCCTGCTTGCGCAGGTGGCTCATGGCCGCGACGGTTCCGGCGGACCGTACGAGCTCGCGTACGGCGGCGGCCAGGGGGTCGGGCGGCCTGATGCCCTTGGTTTCGAGGAGGTAGTGCTCCTGCCAGCCCTCGTCCGGACCCCAGGCGTTGGCGACGTAGTGGATGCTCCCGTCCTCGCGGTCGACCAGCAGGTGGCTGCCGGTGCCGACGAGCCCGTCACCGGCGGCGCGGGTGCGCGAGGACTGCTCCCAGCTCCAGAAGACGAGCCAGCCGACCGGGTACTCCTCCACGGCCGTGGCGACCCGCTCGGGGACCGGCCCCTCCCGCGGATCCGTCCTTCCGGCGAGGTAGGACTCGACGAGCTCGACGGCGCGTTCCTTGGAGATCACGGCTCCATCCTGCCGGACGGGTCAAACGGGTTTCCGGGCCGGGTGAGCCGGTCCGTCGGCCGCCCGCCCGCTCCGGGCAGCGACCGAAGCGACCGAAGCGACTCAAGCGACCGAATGGCGGAACGGGCGGACGGCGGGGCCGAGGCCCCGCCGCGAGCGAGCCGCTGCGGCGACCGCAGCGACCGAAGCGACCGAAGCGACTGAAGCGACTGAAGCGACCGAAACCTGGGGTTCCGGTACGCGTCGGCCGGACCTCCGCCGCCGGCTACTCCTCGGTCAGGGCGATGGCCTGGGTCGGGCAGGCGCGGACCGCTTCCTTCAGCATCGGGTCGCCGTTGCCGTCCTCGGCCCCCGGGCGCACGAGCGGGAAGCCGTCGTCGTCCGAGTCGAACACGCCGGGGGCGGTCAGCAGGCACTGCCCCGAACCGATGCAGACATCCGAGTCGATCGACACCCGTGCCATCTCGCGCTCCCGTGTGCTGGGTAGAGGCCGGCTCCGCGGCCGTGACAGCTGGAGCATAGGGATCATCACCGGTGCCTGCGGCGTTTTTTCCGAAAAAGTCGGCCGGGCGGCGGGCGTCGTGCGGACCGCACGCCTCCCTAGGATGTGATCATGACAAAGTCTGGGCAAGCGCAGCCGCTGGTACGTGTCCTGTACGACGAGTCCCGCAGCGACCTGCGGGACCCGGACCGGCCGCGTCCCGTACGCATCTACCAGTGGGAGCCGGCGCCCGCCGCATCGCCGTCGGCGCCCGCCTCGGCCTCCGGCCATGCCCATGCCCCCGCCCATGCCGCCGCCCCCGCCCCGCTGGTCGTGGTCTCGCACGGCACCGGGGGTTCGGGCCGGGCCATGGACTGGCTGGTACGCCCCCTCCGCGAGGCGGGTTTCCGGGTGGTGGCCCCGGACCACCACGGAAACAACTTCGTCGACGGCTACCTCCCCGAAGGCTTCCTCTACGTGTGGGACCGCCCCCGGGACGTCTCGTTCGTCCTCGACGCCCTCGCCCGGGAACAGCCGCTCGGCCCGGTCGGCGCTGCGGGTTTCTCCCTCGGGGGCTACACCGCGGTGGCACTCGCCGGGGCCCGAGTGGACCCGCACCTCCTCTGGGGGGTGCTGACGGGCGCGGTCCCGCTGCCGGAGATCCCCGAACTTCCCGGTGCGCTGGACGCGTTGCGCCGCACGTACAAGCCGGAGCTCGACGACGCGTCGCGCCGTACCCTCGCCGAGGCCTCGGCGGACCTGACCGACCCCCGGGTGCGGGCGGTCTTCCAGGTGGCCCCCGGAGTCGGCGGACTGGTGACCCCGGGCAGCCTGGCCACCATCCGGGTACCGGTGGGCATCCGCTGGGGCGGCGCGGACACGGTCAACCCCTTCGAGGCCGACACCCGCCCGTACCTGGAGCACATCCCCACGGCCACGGGCCGCTCGGCCGGCCCGTCCGTCCGCCACGACGACTTCTTCGCCCCCCAGCCGGCCGACCCCACCGCCCGCGTCCGCGTGGGCAACGAGGCGGCGGCCTTCTTCCTGGACCATCTCGGCGGGAGCCGCTGAGCGCGGAGGACGTGGGAGGATCGCAGGATGGACACGGGGCGGGAGTCACGCTGGGAGAAGGACGCGATGACGGTGGAAGTCGTCTTCGCCTTGATCACCGCGGGCTTCCTCGCCGCACTGGTCTTCGCCGTGTTCCTCGTGCCCGCCCTGACCCTGGGCGTGCCGGACCCCGTGCGCAGAGGCCTGCTGACGGCAGGCGCCGTATCGGCAGGCACCGCCGCCCTCTGGCGCGTCGTGCGCGTACTGCGACGCTTCGACACCCAACGCCGCCTGGGCCGCTGACGGGCCGGCAGACCCTCCCGGCGCCCTCGACCGCCGCTGGTTGGGCTCGACTGGGTGAGTGACTACTACGACCTCTTCCTGGCCGCGGATCTCGATGGGGAACTGCCTGGCACCGTGCTGGACGAGCTGCGGTGGCACATGGGGGTGGCGGACGACGCCCCCGAGGTGCATTCCGCCGCCGCGTGGGAGGAGTGGGACGGACCCTGGCAGGTGTTTGCCGACGCGGCGGATGCCGGACATGCCTTCGGCGGCGCGGGATGCGCGGTGCTCGTCCGGGCCGAGGACCGGGTCGATGCGCACGGCACGGCCCCGTGGGCGCTGACCCTGCGGGCGAGTGTCCACGAGGACGAGTTCGGAATCGTGATGCAGGTGGTGGGCTGGGTGTTGCGGTACGCCCTCACCGAAGGGTGGGTCGGCCTCGTACGGAGCTCGGGCTCGCCGGTCAGCCACCACATCGTCCGTGACCAGGGCGGATTCGAACTGGTCGAGATGCGCGCGGGCGGAACATGGGCCCGGGTCCCTGCGGGCGGGCGCGGGCCCACTCGCCAGTGAGGGGCGACCCCCGCCACTCGCCGCTCCGGCCCGGGTACGACGAAGCCCCCGTCCCCTGCGTGAGTGCGGGGGACGGGGGCCGGGGCTCGCCGGGAGCCGTGGGGCGAGCAGCCGCCGGGTGCCGGGTGGGGTCAGGCTGGTTCCGGCCGGGGGTTGCGCTGGTGGGGGAGGGGGGCCGTGCTGCGGTCCCAGGACTTCGTGATGCGGACGTACGCCAGCACGATCGCGGCCGTGGTGAGCATGAGGAGGGGGCCGAAGAGCCACGGGTGCTCCGCCAGTCGGACCGGGAGGTAGCGGTACGACAGCAGGAAGGCCACGAAGACCGCCGTGCCGGACGCGACGAACCGGATCGCCGTCCGGTCCCAGCTGCGCGCCGAGGCGCGCAGCGCCGCCTCGATGGTCAGGGTGAAGACCACCCCGGCGATGATGTCCGCGCCGTAGTGGTAGCCGAACCCGAGCGTTGCCGCGAGCGTGGTGATCAGCCAGAACGTGCCGAAGAACCGCAGGGTCCGCGTCGCCCGCCGGGAGTGGATGAAGATGGCGGTGGCCCAGGCCGTGTGCAGGCTGGGCATGCAGTTGCGCGGGGTGATCCCGTCGAAGGGGAAGGGCTGCGGGACGGCGGAGGGCAGCGGCGGGGTGTCCGGCCACAGGTTCGCCAGCGCCCACTGCCCGCCGTCGGCGCCGTACGCGTAGATCGGTCCGACCACCGGGAACAGCATGTAGATGCCCGGTCCCAGGAGGCCGATCACCAGGAAGGTGCGGACCAGGTGGTGGCTCGGGAAGCGGCGCTCGGCCGCGACCTTGCGCAGCTGGTAGAGCATGACCAGGACGGCGGCCACGCCGAGCTGGCCGTAGACCACGTCGAGCAGGTGGTGGCCGACCGTCCCCGTGGCCCGTACGATCCGGCCCGCCAGCCACGACGGACTGCCGAGCGCGTGGTCGGCGGTCGCCACGTACTGGTCGAGCACCAGCGGGCGGCTCTTCGAGGTGATGAGCAGCCAGGTGTCGCCGGCCTTGCGCCCGGCCACGAGCAGCAGGCCGAGCCCGACGCCCTTGAGGAGCAGGACGCGGTCCGCGCCGGTGCGGCGGGCGACGGCGACGGCCCCCCAGGCCAGGACCACCCACAGCGCACCGTTGCCGGGGGTCAGCTCGGCGTCGGTCGCGAGGCGCACCAGGAGGAAGAGGAGGTCGATGCCGACCGCGGCGCCGAGGGAGATGAAACGCTGCCGCCAGGTGAGCACCGTCATCATCAAGGCCATGCTGCCGTAGAGCAGCGGGGCGGACTTCGGGGCGAACACCGTCTCCCGCACCTGGTTGCTGAGCGGGCCGCGTACGCCGTAGTGGCGCGCGGCGACCTCCAGTGCGACGAGGAATCCGAGACCCACCACGCCGGCTGCGGCCCAGAGGATCACGCGCGGGCGGCGCCATCCGGCGACGGCGGGAGCGGGCTGCACCCCGTCATCCGTTGGTGGGATCACCAGCGATGTTTTCGATATCAATGATCTGGCCCCGGCCGTGGTCGTCGGTCTTGATCGAGCTTGATCGAGCATGCTATCGGAGTGCCGCTCGGGTGGATTTGGGGGGTATGGCCGGTGCCGGTCGGGCGGCGGTGGCCGGTGGCCCCCGGTGGCAGGTGCGTGCCGGCGCAGGGCCGGGTGCGGGAATGCCAGAGGCCCGGGCGGACGGTCGGAGCGTCGGGAGCGGCGAGGTCAGGGGGTCGCGCGCCGGACGTGCAGGTGGCCGTCCAGCGGGAAGGCGGGGGGAGCCGAGGGCAGGATCCGGTCGAAGGCGTAGCCGCACTTCTCCGCGACCCGGCAGGAGGCCGGGTTGTCCACCTGGTGGAGGAGTTCGAGGCGCTCCAGGCCCCCGGCGCGGAACGTGTCGAAGGCCCAGGCGGTGAGCGCTCCCAGGGCCCGCGGGGCCACACCCCGGCCGCGGGCCTGCCCCGCCGTCCAGTAGCCGACCTCGGCGGCCGGCCTGCCGGGCGCGACCTCCTTGAGCACGACGTTCCCGACCAGGCGCGCCGGTGCCGGGCCACGGGCCGCGTCACGATCCGTCTCCAGGACCGCGAAGCCGAACCGCTCCCCGGCCGCCCACCCCGCCTCCTGCGCCCGCACCCACCTGAGCCCGTCCTCCTGACCCGCCATGGGGGTGCCCGTCCAGCGCCGCAGGGCGGGATCCCGGTACGCCTCGACCAGCGCGGCCACGTCGTCCGGTCGCCAGGGGCGCAGGGTCAGCGCGGGGGCGGTCGGGGTCGATGCGGCCGTGAGTGTGACGGAAGTGATCATCGGCTGATCGTATGTGCGCCGGGTCCCGGCCCGCCCGAGACGGGCGGGAGGCAGCGGCTAGACTTGCAGAGTTCTGCAATTCACTAGTTTTCGGTCGCCGTGGAGACCGGAGGGGAGCCCCGATGGCCGAGAAGCCCGCCGCGGCGGACGGCGAGCGGTGGAAGGAGAAGGGGGTCGCCCTGCGCGCCTTCTTCTACGTCTTCGGCACGCACGTCTTCGCGGGTTTCGTGTACCTGCTGTTCTACCTGGGCTCGCACGCCCAGAAGTGACCCCCGGTGACGTGAACCCCGGCGCCCGGCCCCGGCGGCTCAGGGCTGCCGGGGCGCGGCCGCGTCCAGGTCGGCGAGGAGGGCGGCCTGGCCGCGCAGGACACCGGAGAGGATGGTGCGCGCGACCCGGAGGAGTTCCGCGACCTCCTCGCTGGCGAGCCGGTAGAACACGTTGACGCCCTCGCGGCGGGTGAGCACCAGGTTGGCCTTGCGCAGCACGGCGAGCTGCTGGGACAGGGCCGCGGCCTCGACCCCGACCTCGGGGAGCAGCTCGGAGACGGCGTGCTCCCGCTGGCTGAGCAGCTCCAGGACGCGGATGCGCACGGGGTGGCCGAGGGTTTTGAAGAACTCCGCCTTCAGCTGGTAGAGCGGGGCGCTCACCTGGCTGTTCCCGCCCCCCGGCTCGCCCTGCCTGCCGCCCGCCCGCGTTCCCGGCACCTCGTCCGCCCTACGCTCGCCGCGAGCGGCACCCTGGCGTCCGCTCGCTCCTGTGACCTCCACAATTGCAGATTCCTGCAAGTTTCGAACAGTCGTGTCGCCCGCGCGCCGGTCCGGGGCGCCCCTGTCGGCCGCTCACCCCCGCCGCTCACCCGGCCGCTCACCCGGTCGGTCATCCCGTCACCGGGCGGGCCAGGCGGAATCCCGAGACGGACTCCGGGTGCAGGCGCAGCAGGGTGTCGTGGGGGCCGTGGGACCAGCCGGGCAGCGTACGGCGGTAGTGCGCGGCCTCGTCCGGGTCGGTGACGGGGTCGGCGGGGCCGTGGGCCGTGACGGTCCAGCCGGTGCGCGCCGGGTGCCCGATGTCCTCGGCGTGGTACGTCAGGACCGTGCGGGCGAGGACGATCAGCGGCTGGACGGGGGCGCGGACGACGAGCCGGCCGTACTCCAGGACGTGGGTGGCCGGGCGGACCATCGGGCGGTCGCGCTGCACGTAGACGAGGCGGCCGTGGCCGGTGCCCTCCAGCAGCCACAGGGCCTCGGTGCCGGAGACCTCCAGCATCAGCCGGTCGGCGGGTGCGGTCATCGGGGGGCCTTTCCGAGCCGGTGCGGGTGGTCGCGGTGGTGGCGGCGGTGGTGGTCGGGGCCGTGGTGGCCCCGGGGGAGCAGCCCCGACCGTTCGAGGTGCCCGCGGGCGGCCGCGATCGCCTCCGGGGTGGTGGCGAACTCCCCGTCGCGCTCCAGCAGGTCGAGGGCGCCCACCGCGTCCAGCGCGCGGCGCTGCCCCGGCCGGATGCCGGAGGCGAGGACCGCGATCCCGCGCCGGTGCAGCTTGTCCACCGCGTCCTTCAGGACGAGGGCACCGGTGGCGTCGACCGTGGTGACGCGGGACATGCGCAGGATCACCACGCGGACCTCGCTGACCTCGGCGAGTTCGAGGAGGAAGCGGTGGGCCCCGGCGAAGAACAGCGGGCCGTCGATCCGGTAGGCCACGATGTGCTCGGCGAGCAGCGCATGTTCCTCCTCGGTGTGCTCGCCCGGCAGGTCCGTGCGGACGTCGGTCTGCTCCATGCGGGCCTGCCGGGCGACCGCGCGCAGGGCGAGGGCCCCGGCCGCGGCCAGGCCGAGGATGACGGCGTACACCAGGTCCAGTACGAGGGTGGCGGCCGCGGTGAGGACGAGGACCACGGCGTCGGAGCGGGTCGCCCGCGCCATCGCGCGCAGGGCGCCGACCTCGACCATCCGTACGGCGGTGGCCAGCAGCACCCCCGCGAGGGCGGCCAGCGGGATCCGGGAGACGAGCGGGGCGGCGGCGAAGACGACGAGGGCCAGGACGAGCGCGTGCGTGAGCGCGGCCAGCCGGGAGACGGCGCCGGTGCGGACGTTGACGGCGGTACGGGCTATCGCCGCGGTCGCCGGGACCCCGCCGAACAGCGGGGCGGCGAGGTTCGCGATGCCCTGCCCGAACAGCTCCTTGTCGGGGTCGTGCCGCCGGCCGACGGTCATTCCGTCGGCGACCGTCGCCGAGAGGAGCGACTCCAGGGCCGCGAGGGCGGCGACCGCCACCGCCGGTGCGACCAGGGAGCCGAGGGCGGACGGGTCGATGAAGGCGAGGGAGGGGGCGGGCAGACCGGACGGCAGGTCGCCGATCGGAGCGGCCCCGGGCACGTGGAAGGCCTCCACGACGAGGGTGGCGGCGACGACCGCGACCAGTGAGAACGGGAAGCCGGGCCGCCACCGGGCCCCCGCCAGCATCACCGCCGCCACCCCGCAGGACAGGGCGAGCGCGGTCCAGTTTGGCGCGGAGACGAAGGCGGCCACGGCCCGCCAGGCCACGGCGAGGACCTTCTCGCCCTCGGGCCGGTCCACGCCGAGCGCCGCCGGGACCTGCTGGAGGCCGATCACGCACGCGATCCCGAAGGTGAAGCCCTCCACGACCGGGGCGGGCACGTACCGCATGTACTGCCCGGCCCGCGCCAGGGCGAGGGCGATCAGCAGGACCCCGGCCATCAGTCCGACGGTGAGCACCCCGGCCGGGCCGTGCACCGCCACGATCGGCACCAGTACGACCGTCATGGCGCCGGTGGGGCCGGAGACCTGGAGGTCCGAGCCGCCGAACAGGGCCGCGAGGGCCCCGGCCACGACGGCCGTGGCCAGCCCGGCCCCGGCGCCGAGCCCGGAGGACACGCCGAATCCGAGGGCGAGGGGGAGGGCGACGATCGCCACCGTGAACCCGGCCGTCAGGTCCCGCCGCGGAGCGGACGCCATGACCGCGAAGTCGGCCCGCGCGGGCAGCACGGCCCGCAGCCGGGCCGGGAAGGAACCGGGCCTGGTGCTCACGCTCACGACGCGCGCACCCCGCTCCCGCGCAGCGCCTCCCGGGGCTCCGGACTCCCGGCCGGAAGCCCGACGAGGATCCTGCGGGCGCAGGCCATGAGCTGCGCGACGTCTCCGCAGACCGGGCCGTAGACCACGGTGGAACCTTCCCGGGTGGCGGTGACCACGCCGGACCGGCGGAGCACCGCGAGCTGCTGCGACAGCGCAGACGGCTCCACCTCGATGGCGGCGAGGAGGCTGCGGACGGGCATCGGGCCGTCCTGGAGCAGCTCCAGGACCCGAATCCGTACGGGGTGTCCGAGCATCCGGAAGAACTCGGCCTTCGCCTGGTACAGCGGAAGCAGCATCCGTCCACCCTTCCTGGTCGCCCGGCCGCCTGGTCGCCCGGCTGCCGGGGAAGTGCTGACGGCTGTGCCCGTGGCTACCTGCGGACACAGCCATCTAAGAATGTATGTAATTGCAGAATTTTGCAATTCTGGAAGTCGGAGGCTCCGCGGCGCTCCGCGCCGACCGGCGGGCCGCCTCCCGGTGGGCCGCCTCTCGGTGGGCAGCCTCCCGGTGGGGCTTGCGACCGGGTCGAAGACCTCGCTAATTGCATAAATCTGCAACTTGGTAACCTGTGCGGGTGAGCGAGAACCTGCCCCCCTGCCCCAAGTGCTCCAGCGAGTACACCTACGAGATGAACGCGTTGATGGTCTGCCCCGAGTGCGGCCACGAGTGGGTCCCGGCCCAGGCCTCGGCGGACGCCGAAGGTGCCGCCGGGGAGCGCGTGGTCAAGGATGCGGTGGGCAACGTGCTGAGCGACGGCGACACCGTGACCGTGGTCAAGGCCCTCAAGGTCAAGGGCAGCCCCTCGGGCATCAAGGCGGGCACCAAGGTCCGCAACATTCGGCTGGTCGACGGCGTCGACGGCCACGACATCGACTGCAAGATCGACGGCTTCGGCGCCATGCAGCTCAAGTCCAGCGTGGTCAAGAAGGCCTGACCCCCGGCGGCGCCGTCGAACGTGCCGTCGGATTCCTGCCAGCACAGCCGGCTTCCGCCGCGCAGGCTGGGCCCATGACCACGACCGCAGCGCCCCTTCTGCCCACTGCCACCGCCATCGCCCCCGGCGTACTCGCGCAGCTCCGCGCGCGCGACGACGCCGGGGCGGTCCGGGGCACCGACACCCGCGCCCAGGACGAGGGCGGCGCCCCGCTGCGCTGCTGCCTGCGCCGCAGCCGCGCCGGCGAGGCGGTGACGCTGGTGTCCTACGCCCCCCTGCGCCGCTGGGCCGCCCGCACCGGCGCCACCCCCGGCGCGTACGACGAGGTGGGTCCGGTCTTCATCCACACCACCCCCTGCGAAGGTCCGGACCCGGCCGCCGGCCACCCCTTCGCCGAGACCGGCGCCCTGCGCGTCGTACGCCGCTACGACGCCCGCGGGGCCATCGCCGGCGGCACGCTCGTCCACCTCCCCGAGGACCCCGCCGAAGCCCAGGCCGCCGTCGCGCGCGCCCTGGCCCGGGCCTTCGCCGACCCGGAGGTCGCGCTCGCCCACGTACGGGCCGTCGAATACGGCTGCTTCCTCTACGAGGTGCGCCGGCCGGAGGCGCTTCACCCGGAATGATCAGTCGGCCGCCGGTTCCGCGCGCGGCGGGCGGGCGCTGTGGTTTCCTGGGCCCCGTCCCGCACCGTAGCGGGACGATCACGTGAAGTGAGCGAAGGGGAATGTGGCGTGAGCGTTCTGGACATGAAGCTTGACCGGTCGTTCGACGTGTTCGACGCGGACCGCGACGGGCGGCTCGAGAAGTCGGACGTCATCGGTCTGTCGGACAAGCTCGCCGAGGCGCTCGGCGTCGCCCCGGACGAGGTGGCCGGCCTCCGGAACTCGCTGGCGGACCTGTGGGACACCGTCTTCGAGAGGATGGACCGGGACGGGGACGGAGGGGTGGACCGGCAGGAGTTCCGGGCCTCGTTCCGGGCGCGGATCGTCTCCGACCAGAACCGGATCTGGGAGCGGATCCGCAACATGAGCAACGCGTGGACCGAGCTCGGCGACCGCGACGGCGACGGGATGCTGAGCAAGGAGGAGTACACCTCCCTGCTCCACGGCATGTTCCGCCTGCCCCGCCAGACCTGCGACGAGGCGTTCGAGCAGCTGGACGCCGACGGCGACGGGCAGCTCAGCCGGGACGAGATCAGCTCCGCCATGAAGGAGTACTACACGAGCGAGAACCACGCGGCGCGGGGCAACCAGTTCTTCGGCCGGCTCTGAGGGTGGCCGGGGGACGGCGGGGCCGTCCCCCGTACCGCCGCCCGTTCCTCCGCGGGCGGCAAGCCGGTTCGTATCGCCTCCCCGCTCGTTGAGCGGGGCGGAATGCCGATCGGCCCCCTGCCCACGCCCGTGCCACTCCCACCCCTGGAGGACCTTCGTGATGACCGATGCCGCCCTGCCGGTGATCGTTCTCTCCGATTCCGACCCGCTGCGCCGCCACGAGACGGCCGAGCTGGTCCAGAGCTGGTACCGGACCTCGTTCCGCGTGCTCCAGGTCGGCGGGCCGGCGGAGGTGGTCCGGGTGCTGCGCGCGCTGGCCGAACGGCAGGTGCCCGTCGCGGCCGTGGTCGCGGACGAGGTGCCGGAGCCGGGCGCCGCGCACGCCGGGGTGCGCTGGCTGCCGCTGGCCTTACGTTCCGGCGGCACCGCGTCCGCGGCCCGTACCGGGGCGGACGAGGGTGACACGAGCCCCACCGAGCACCTCCGGGCCGCGCTCGACGACTCCCTCTGCACGTGGAACGCCGACTGCCGGGGCGAGCTGCCCACCGCCGAGGTGCGCGGCAGCCGGTTCTCCCCCGCCGCCTACGCGGTACGGGATTTCCTCGGCCGCAGCGGGGTCATCTTCCGCTGGCTGCCCGAGGAGGACGTACGCGAGGCCCCGGTCACCGTCCGCCTCGGAGACGGCACCGAGCTCGTGGACCCCTCCCTCAGCGAACTCGCCGAGCGGCTCGGCCTGATCCGCCCCGCCGAGCAGGACCACTACGACGTCGCGGTGATCGGCGGCGGCCCCGGCGGGCTGTCCGCGGCCGTGTACGCCGCCGCCGAGGGCATGAGCGTGGTCGTGATCGAGGACGACGCCCCCGGCGGCCAGGCGGGATCGACCTCGCGGATCGAGAACTACCTCGGCTTCCCGGTCGGCCTCACCGGCGGAGACCTCGCCCAGCGCGCCCTCCAGCAGGCCCGCCGGGCCCGCGTCGAGTGGCAGCCCACCCGTGTCGCCAGCCGGGTGACCCCGACCGGCACCGGCGACCACGCCGTCGAGTTCGTCAAGGCGGGCACCGACGAGACCGCCTCGGTGACCGCGGCCTCCGTGATCGTCGCCACCGGCGTGGACTGGAACCGCCTCAAGGCCCCCGGCGTCGACCGCCTGCTCAACTCCGGCGTCTACTACGGGTCCTGCCTGTCCGACGCCCCCGCGGCCGCCGGGGAGGACGTGTACATGGTCGGCGCGGGCAACTCCGCCGGGCAGGCCGCCCTCTACTTCGCGCGCTACGCCCGCAGCGTCACCCTCCTCGTACGGGGCACCGACCTCGGCTCCTCCATGTCGAGCTACCTCGTCCAGCGCATCGAGCGGACCCCGGGCCTGAAGGTCCTGCTCAGCACCGAAGTGGCCGAATGCCTCGGCGAGACCACCCTCACCGGGCTCCGGCTGCGCGACCGTACCGGCACCGAACGCACGGTCCCGGCGCACTGCCTGTACGTCCTGATCGGCGGCCACCCGTCCACGGACTGGCTCGGCGGCCTGCTCAAGCTCGACGACCGCGGGTACGTCCTGACCGGCGGCGGAGCAGCCGGCCCGGACGCGCTGCCGATGGAGACGAGCGTGCCCGGGGTGTTCGCGGTGGGCGACGTGCGGGCCGGCTCCGTCAAGCGGGTCGGCGCCGCGGTGGGCGAGGGTGCCGCGGTGGCCCAGTCCCTGGTCGAGTACCGGCGCCGGCACCCGGACCGGTTCCGGGACGCGCGAGCCTCCTGCGGCTTCTGACACGTCGTCCGGACTGCCGGGCCCGGCACTTCCCCGGCCCGGCACTTCCCCGGCCCGGCACTTCCCCCGCCGGGCACTTCCCCCGCCCGGAACTTCCCCGCCCGGAACTTCAGCGTCCCTTCAGGGCGCCCGTGCCGGCATCCTCACCGTCGCCGCCGCGAGGAACCTGCTCGCGGCGGCGGACACGGAAGAGACCGGCACGGGAACACGGCCGTGTGAGCCGTGCGGCCCCGGCGGGGCACTGATCCTGCTTCTTCCGGCTACTTCCGGGCCGACTGCGCCCGTTCCAGGCGCCAACCCTGGGTCGGGGCGTCGGTCTCCTCCCACTGGCGGGCGCGGCCCTCCTCGTCCACGTCCAGGGGGAGGCCGCTGATGCAGGCGACCAGGGTGACCACCCCGGGCTGGTCGAGGTGTTCCTCCACCAGCCATTCCTGGGCGCCGTAGCCGTTCGCCGACCACAGCTGGACGCGGGCGCCGCTCTCCGTCGAGGCGCCCGCCACGTCGAGCCGTTTGCCGCTGTCGGGGTGCACCACGTGGTACGTCGCCGCGCCCGGGTGCACCGGGACGATGCGCCAGCGCTGCGTGGTTTCCGCCTCCGGGACGAGGCGCAGCCGGGTGCCGCTGCCCGAGCGGCCGCCCTCCGTGGCCAGGACCAGGCCCGCCGCCGCGTTCCGCAGCGTGTAGAGGTCCTCCGCGTCCATCGTGCTCGCGTTCTCCATGTCCAGTCCCCCGGTCCCGGTGCCGCCGTACGTTCCGTCCGTGCGGGCATTGTGCACGGCGCCGCTGACAACGGCCGGTTCCGGTCACCGGAGGTACGCGTTCCGGTCCGTGCGCACGTGCCGCGGCGCCGGTCGGCCAGACTCGCGCGGGAGAGCCCGGACGACCGCGAGGAGAGCCCGTCATGCCCCACACCCACGAGAGCCTGGACGCGCTGCGGAGGGAAGGGGACCCGCTCGCCGATGCGGTCATCGCCGAACTCGCAGCCTCCGGCGCGACCGGCGAGGTCAACCGGCTGCTGCGCGAGTTCACCCGTAACGACCAGGCATTTCCGGACGATCTGCCGGACTGCGTACGGGAGTACCTCGCGGTCACCGACGCCCCGCCCGCCTGGGCCCGCTCCGAGCGGATCGCGGGCGCCCACGCCTTTTTCCTCGACGACGGGGTGCACGTGGCCTCCGTCCTGTCCTACGGGGCGATGGTCGACTGCTATGCGGCGCCCGTGCCCTCCCGGATCCTGGACCTCACCCATCGGTTGAACCGCCCGCACCGCCGGCTCGCCGAGACCTCGCAGTTCGTGCTGCACCTCATGGACGAGGACCCGTACGGGCCGGGCGGCGCCTTCGTGCCCACCCTCCAGAAGACCCGGCTCATCCACGCCGCCGTACGCCACCTCATCACCGCCTCCGGCGAGTGGGACGCGGACCGCGACGGGGTCCCGGTCTGCCAGGAGGACATGCTCTCCGCCCTGCTGATCTTCTCCGTGCACGTGCTCGACGGCATGGAACGGCTCGGCATCTCCGTCACGGAGCAGGAAGCCGAGGACTACTACTACGTGTGGCGCGTCGCCGGCGCCATGCTCGGCATCCGCGAGGAGGCCATGCCGGAGACGCTCGCCGAGGCCCGCGAGACCGACCGGCTCATCGTCCGGCGCCACTTCGCGCCCTCCCCGGAGGGCATCGCCCTCACCCGCGGACTGATCGGCTTCTACGAGCAACTCGTGCCCGGCAAGGCCTTCGACGCCATCGTGCCCGCCATGATCCGGCAGGTGGTCGACCCGCGGGTCGCGGACGCCCTCGAGGTCCCGCGCCCCCGCCTGTTCAGCCGCGTCACCGCATGGGGCGCACGGCTCGTCCGCCGCCTGGAGCGCGCCGAGGACAGCCACGCCACCGCCCGCGAGGTGCTCGACAAGGCGGGCATGCTGCTCCTCGCGGGCAGCGTCCGCACCCTCACCGGCGGCGAACGCACCACCCTCGACATCCCGACCGCCCTCGGCGACCGCTGGTCCGCACCGGCGCCGGGCTGCCCGATGGGCGCCGCCGGAACGAAGACCGACAGCGCGACGACGCCGAGGAGTTGAGGAGCCGGAGGCTGGTTCCGGCCGTTGCGGGAGTTCAGGGGCCGGGCGCGGGGTGCTTTCCGGGAGGATGGCGGCGGAGTACGCGCGTTCGGGTGCAGGTGTGGGTTCGGGTGGTCGGGGAGAGGGAGCGGGATGCGGAGCGGTGGGTCGGTCGCGGTGGTCGGCGGGAGCATTGCGGGGTGCGCGTTCGCCTCGGTGGCGGTGCGCGCGGGGGCGGACCGGGTCGAGGTGCTCGAACGTACCGGCGGGCGGCTCGCGGACCGGGGCTTCGGCCTGTGCATCCACAACGACCGGGCCGCCGAACTCGCGGCCGCCGGCACCCTGCCCGCGGGCATCGCCGCACACCGGCTGACCCGGCGCCGGTGGGTGGTGCGCGACGGCGGGGCCGCAGCCGGAAAGCTCTTCTGGGAGCAGCCCTTCCCCTTCCACTCGTACCACTGGGGCCTGCTCTGGCAGGGGCTGCGCGAGGCGACCCCCGACGCGGTGGTCTACCGGCAGGGTGCGGCCGTGACGGGCGTGACGGCGGCACCGACGTCCCCCGCTGCGAACGGCCCCTCCGCTGCCGACGGCGACAGGGACAGCGGCGGCGACAGCGCGAGCCGTCCCGAGGTCACCCTCGCCGACGGCACCGCCGAGCGCTACGACCTGGTCATCGGCGCCGACGGCTACCGTTCCGTGGTCCGCGAGGCGGTCACAGCCGGGTCCCGCCCGCACTACGCCGGCTACGTCTGCTGGCGCGGGCACTTCGACGTCCGTCTCGTGGACGGGCTCGGGGCGGACCTCTGGCCCGCCGACGCGGTCAGCACCGTCTGCTTCCCCGGCGGCAGTTGCGTCATCTACCGCATCCCGGGCCCGGAGGGCACCCGCGTGAACTGGGTCCTGTACGCCGTGCCCCCGCAGGACGGGACCCTGCGCCTCGACGACCCCACCAGCTTCCCGCCCGGCCGGCTCACCCCCGGCCTCGCCGCCGGTCTCGCGGAGCTGCTCGACCGCGAGTTCCCCCCGTACTGGGGAAGACTGCTCGCGCTCACCGCCCCCGAGGACACCTTCGTACAGCCCATCTACGACCTGGAGGCGCCGCTGACCGCCGCCGGGCGGGTGCTGCTCGCGGGGGACGCCGCCACCGTCGTACGCCCGCACAACACCAGCGGGGTGGCCAGGGCGCTCCAGGACGCCACCGCCTTCGGCGAGGCCTGGCGGGACGCCGCCTCCTGGGACCAGCTCGTGGACCGGTACCGGGCGGCCCGCACCCCGGCGGGCCGGGACCTGGTGGCCCTGGCCCGGCGCCTCGGCCGCGCCCAGGTGGAAGAGACCCCGGACTGGGCCGCGATGGACCCGGGACGGGCGGCCGTCTGGTGGCGGGAGGTCCTGGACGGGGCGGCCGACATCGGCGGCCAGTCCATGGTGGCGGGGGGCGGCCGCCGCGGGGACGACGGTGGGCGCGGGGACGAGGGTGGGCGCCGAGCCGGTGGTGGCCGCTGAGGCGCAGGCCGGGACCGGGCGGCGGGCCCGGGGCTACGATCGCTCCCCCGGCCCCCGGCTCTTCCGGAGCCGCGGGCGATACGCAGGAGACACGTGGGGGAGGCGAGGGTGCTCGGTAGGGGTGCGCGGGTGTTCGCGGGCGTGGTGGTCGTGGCCTGTGCGGTGTTCCTCGGGTCCAGTTCGCCGAGCGGGGTCCGGTCCGGCAGGCCGCTCCCGGCCGGTGCGCCCCGGGAGGTCGTGCCGAACCGGGTCATGACCTGGAACATCTGCAACCCGTGCGGGAAGAGCAACGAGGACCGGGCCGCGGAGATCGCCACGTACGCGCCGCAGGTGGTGGCCCTGCAGGAGGCGTGCGTGCGGGACGTGGAACGGATCCGGCACTACCTGAGGACCTTCTACGGGCTCTCCTACCACGTCGAGTACGGGTCGGTCCTGCGGAACTGGGGCCGCTGCGGGGGAGTGCCGTGGCACCCCGGCGCCTTCGGGCAGGCGCTGCTCTCGGCGGCGCCCATGTCCGGCCTGGTGACGGAGGAGTACCCGGACGGCGGTTCGGAGGACCGCGGGTACATGGCCGTCACCACGGAGGTGGGCGGCCGTTCCGTCCGGGTCTTCAACACCCACCTCGCCCAGCGGCGGCAGGAGCGGATCCGGGCCGCGCAGGTCCCCGTACTGGCCGCGGCCGTCGCCCGGTACGACCGCGCGATCGTCCTCGGCGACTTCAACGCGGTGCCGGACGCCCCCGAACTCAAGCGGATGCAGGCGCGGGCCACGGAGGCGGACCCCGGCTGCCGCCCCGGCGGCACCGGCTCCTGCGAGCCGACCACCGACTGGCAGAGCAAGTTCGACTACGTCTTCCTGCGCGGCCTGCGCCCGCTCGCCCAGCACGTCCGCCCGAGCCCGTACTCGGACCACCACCTGGTGTACGCCGACGTGGCAACGGCCCGAGCGGCGGCGCTCTGAGCGGCAGGGGTGCGGGCGGTGCGTGGGATCCCGGTTTCGGGGCAGGGGCGGGTGGTACGGCAGAGCGGTCATCCGCAAAGGAGTTGAGACACATGACCGACGACATGTGGGCCTTCCGTTCCGGCATCGTCCACCCGACGGGCGAGGACCTGACGGGTTACCGGGTGGAAGCGGTCGACGGCCACATCGGGAAGGTGGACAAGCACTCCGGGGAGGTCTCCGACGCCTACCTGGTGGTGGACACCGGGGTCTGGATCTTCGGCAAGGAGGTGCTGCTGCCCGCCGGTACGGTCGTCCGCGTGGACCGGGAGAACGAGACGGTCCACGTCGACCGGACGAAGGAGCAGATCAAGGCGGCTCCGGAGTTCCACCGCGAGAAGCACCTGCGCGATGCGGACTACCACCAGGACATCGGGCGGTACTACGCCGAGATGGGGCCGTTCGGGGGCCACATCATCTGATGGGCAAGTGATGCGCGCGGACGGCCGGCCCGGCGGGAATCCCCGCCGGGCCGGCCGTGGTGCGCTGGTGTGCTTCCGCTCAGGTCAGGCGCCTTCGCCGAGGACGGCGTGGATCAGGCGGCGCTGGTTCTCGCTGAGGTACGGGTCGTGCAGTTCGATGGTCTTCCCGTCGACCTGCACGACGTAGCGGAACCCGTCGGGAACCGGAGACGGAGTCGGCGCCGGTGTGGGGGCCGGTATCGGTGCCGGGTCCGGCTGCTGGGTGGTCGGGGTTTCGTCGGCGAGCGCCCGCTCGGCGAGGAACTCCAACTCGGCGCGGTCCGGCCGGCATTCGGTGTTGAGGGCGGCCTGGCGCTCGCGGCCCGCGAAGCCTCCGGTGCGCGTCACGGTGATCAGCATGCTGCAACCTCCTTGCAGTCGTGCGTGACAGTCGGGTGTGACACCGCTCGTCTGCCCAGCCGCTCGGCTCGTGGACGGGATCGCGCTCCGCTTTTCCCACAAAGGCCGGAATCCGCCCCCGTGGTCACGGCGCGGCGGGTCCGGTGGCCGACGGGTCGGCGAAGGCGCCGGCCCGGGCCGCGGCCGCGGCGGCCGTTGCGGCCCGGCGGGGGAGGGACGGGTCCGGGGCGGCCCGCAGGAGCAGGAGCTCGTGGTAGAGCGGGGCGGTCGCGGCGACCAGGAGCGCGCGGGAGTCGGCCGGGGCGGGGAGTTCGCCGCGTGCGCCGGCGCGGGTGACGACCGCCGCGCAGCGGGCGTAGCGGTCCTCCCAGAAGCGGGACAGGGCCCCGGCCGCCTCGGCCGAACGGAAGCCGGCGGCGATGAGCGCCGTGGTCAGGCCGGGTCCGCCGCCGGCCAGGGCCTCGTACACCTCCTGGTTGAGTGCCGTGAGGTCCCCGACCAGTGAACCGGTGTCGGGCGGGGTCCAGGTGTCGTCCGAGGCGGCGTCGAGTACGTCCGCCAGCAGGCCGCCGACATCGCGCCAGCGCCGGTAGACCGTGGTGCGGTGCACGCCCGCGCGCGCGGCGACCGCATCGACGGTCAGCCCGTCGTACCCGCCCGACACCAGGAGTTCGCCCACGGCCGTCAGGACCTGGGTGCGGACGCGGGCGCTGCGGCCGCCCGTACGGCGTCTCGGAGCGGCCGGATCCGGGTCGTCTCCGTGGCCGGATTCATCGGTTGCGTGCGCTGCGGCATCCATGGAACGATCTTAACGCACTTAACGCAACATCCGTCGCCATAAGGAGCCTCCGATGGTCCACCTGCTTCCTGCCGCACCCCTCTCCACCGCCGCCCCCGTCCCCGTCCTCGCCCCCGGACCCCTGGAGCCGCTCCATGACCGCACAGCTCACCGCCACTGACCTCTGCAAGTCCTACGACGGCCGCCCCGTCCTCGACTCCGTCCACTGCTCCGTCACCGACGGGACCCGCCTCGGCATCGTCGGCGAGAACGGATCCGGCAAGTCCACGCTCCTCCGCCTCCTCGCCGGGACCGAACGCCCCGACCGCGGCACCGTGACCGTCCGCGCCGACGGCGGCGTCGGCCACCTCGCCCAGGAGGAGACCCTCCCCGCCGGCCTCACCGTCCAGCAGGTCATCGACCGTTCCCTCGCCGGACTCCGCGCCATGGAGGACCGGATGCGCCGGCTCGAAGCCCGCATGGCGGACGGGGACACCACGGCCGAGGTGCTCACCTCGTACGCCGACCTGCTCACCGCCTTCGAACTGCGCGGTGGCTACGACGCCGACGCCCGGACCGAGCGCGCCCTGCACGGCCTCGGACTGCTCGCCCTGCCCCGCGACCGCACCGCCGGCGAGCTCTCCGGCGGCGAACGGGTCCGGCTCCGGCTCGCCGCACTCCTGGCCTCCGACCCCGAGGTGCTGCTCCTCGACGAGCCCACCAACCACCTCGACCACTCCGCCCTCACCTGGCTGGAGGAGCACCTCCGCGCCCGCCGCGGCATCACCGTCGCCGTCTCGCACGACCGCCGGTTCCTCGAACGCGTCGCCACCTCGCTCCTGGAAGTGGACGGCGACCTGCACCGGACCGTCCGCTACGGCAACGGCTACGCCGGCTACCTCGCCGGACACGCCGCCGAACGGCAGCGCCGCGCCCAGGCCCACGCCGCGTGGTGCGCCGAGGCGGACCGGCTGCGGGAGTCCGCCGCCGTCACCGCCCGCCGGGTGGCCCCCGGCCGGGCCATGAAGGACGGCAACAAGATGGCGTACGACCGGGCGGCCGGCCGGGTGCAGCAGTCCCTGGCGAGCCGGGTCCGCAATGCGGAGGAGCGGCTGGGCAGGCTGCTGGCCCACCCGGTGCCGGCGCCGGCCGAGCCGCTGCGGTTCACGGCCGTACCGCGTACGACTGACGGAGCCGGTACGCCTGACGGAGCCGATACGACGCCCGGACCCCGTACGACTGCCGCATCCCGTGCGCCCGCCCTGCCCGGTGCGCCTGCCGCATCCCGTGCGACAGGGCTCCATGAGCGCCCGGTCCTCGCGGCGCACGGCGTGTCCGTGGCGGGTCGGCTGGCGGCCGTGGACCTGAGCCTGTCGGCCACCGGACGACTGCTGGTCACCGGGCCGAACGGGGCCGGCAAGAGCACCCTGCTCGGGGTGCTCGCGGGGACCGTCGCCCCCGACCGCGGACACGTCGTACGGCAGGTCCGGACCGGGCTGCTGGCGCAGCAGGCCGATGCGGGGCCGGCCGCCCGCACCCTCCTCGAAGCCTTCGCCGAGGGCCGCCCCGGCACTCCCGAGGAGCACACCGAACAGCTGCTGTCCCTGGGCCTGTTCGCCCGGGAACGGCTCGGCGCCGCAGTCGGCACCCTCTCCGCCGGCCAGCGGCAGCGGCTGGCACTGGCCCGCCTGGTCACCGAACCGGCCGACGTGCTCCTGCTCGACGAGCCGACCAACCATCTGTCCCCCGTCCTCGCCGAGGAACTGGAGGCGGCGCTCGCCGCCTTCCCGGGCGCGGTGGTCGTGGTCAGCCACGACCGCCGGCTGTGCACCCGCTGGCAGGGCGACCGGCTCGTCCTGCAGGCCACCCGAACCGGCCGCGAACCGGCCCTGGAAAGGACTTCGGCTTGACCGCGCGCAAAGCCGCCCGCCTGATCCGTACCTTCACCGTCCCCACCCCGGGGGCGGGCCCGTACGGACTGGCCGCCGGTCCCGACGGGAACGTCTGGTGCACCCTGGTCCACGCCGGGCGCATCGCCCGCCTCGCTCCCGGCGGGCGGATCGACGAGTTCCCGCTCGACTCGCCCGACTGCGGGCCGAGCCTGATCACCGCCGGACCCGACGGCGCGCTGTGGTTCACCCGGAACCGGGACCACCGCATCGGCCGCATCACCACCGACGGCCGGTCCGAGTCCTACGCCCTGCAGGGCCGCGGCAGCGGGACGGGCCCGGGCCCGGGCCCGTACGGGATCGCCGCCGGCCCGGACCGTCCGGACGGTGTGCACGGTGCGGGCGGTGTGCACGGTGCGCTCTGGTACACCGCCATGAACTCCGCGACGGTCGGCCGCATCACCCCGGACGGGGAGATCACCGAACACCCCCTGCCCGGCGGCGCCGGATCCTTCCCGGCCTTCCTGACCGCCGCCGCCGACGGCGCCCTGTGGTGCACCCTCAACCAGGCCGGTGCCCTGGCGCGCATCTCCGTGACGGGGGAGGTGCGGCTGTACCCGCTGCCCACGGCCGGGGCCGCCCCGGTCGGGCTGACGGCGGCACCCGACGGCACACTGTGGTTCGCGGACATCGGCACCGGTCGCATCGGCCGCCTGGACCCGTCCGGCAGCGAGGGCACCGTCACCGCATACGCGCTGCCGGACCCCGAGTGCCGACCGCACGCGGTGGCCGTGGCGCCGGACGGCTCCTGCTGGTTCACGGAGTGGGCCACCGGCCGGATCGGCCGGGTCACACCCGGCGGCCGGATCACCGAGCTCCCGCTGCCGGACCCCGCCTGCGAACCGCACGGCCTCGTCTTCGGCCCCGACGGCACCCTGTACGTCGCCCAGGAGAGCGGCGACGTCACCTGCTGGGACGTGGGCGCGACCGGCTGACCGCGACCCCTATCGTTCGTTCCGTACACCTCTGCATCAACCGCCGACTGCCGACTGCCGACTGCCCACCGCCGACTGCCCACCGCCGAGTGCCAACCGCCAAGGAGTCCCGTGGAGTCCGAACAGAACATCTCCTCCTCCCTGCCCGCCCGCAGCGCGGTGGTGGCCCGGGCGCTCGCGGCCGCAGGGGTCCCCGGGCGGGTGCGCGAGCTCGACCAGTCCGCACGTACCGCCGCGGCCGCGGCCGCCGCACTGGAGTGCGAGGTCGGAGCCATCGCCAACAGCCTGGTGTTCCTTTCCGGGGAGGAACCCGTGCTCGTGCTGACCAGCGGGCGGCACCGGGTGGACACCGCCGCCCTGGCCGCCCGCTGGGGGCGCCCCGAACTCCGCCGAGCCACGCCCGAACAGGTCCGCGAGGCCACCGGGCAGGCGATCGGCGGGGTCGCGCCCGTCGGGCACCCGCGAGCGCTGCCCACCGTCGTGGACGAGGCGCTCACGGACTACGCGTGCGTGTGGGCGGCCGCCGGGACACCGCACACGGTGTTCCCGACGACCGCCGAAGAGCTGCTGCGCCTCACGGGCGGGCGCATGCTGCCCGTGGGCCCGTAGCCCGTAGGCCGGTGAGCCCGATCGCGCGTTGCGCGGTCACCGCACCAGCCTGGCCTCCGCCCAGTCGGCGTGGTCGCTGTTGATGCCGTCGCCGGCGTCCGTCACCTTGAGCACCAGGGTGTCCACGCCGGTGACGTCCACGTCGACGGGCTGGGCGGGGGTGGCCGGGGTGAGGGCCGACGGACTGGAGTAGAGCTTGACCCCGTCGCCCCACACCTCGAACTTCACGGTCGCGTTGGCGGTGACCTCGTCGTCCACGCCCGTGTCCGACTGGAAGCGGGTGTAGGCGCCGTTCAGGGCGTAGGTGAGGGTGCTGTTGGCGTGCGTGCCGATGCCGTGCGCGTACGTGGTGCCGCCGAGCCGGATCGGGTTGCCGTCCACACTCCTGTCCTTCTGCACGCTGCCGTAGCCGATCGTGGGCGTGCCCGTCCAGGCCAGGGCGCTGAGGGCCGTGGGCGTCCGGGGCTTCGCGAGGAGCTTGGCCCCGGCCCAGTCGGCGTGGTCGCTGTTGATCCCGTCGCCCGCGTCCGTGACCTTGAGGGTCAAAGTGTTCACGCCGGTGACGTCCACATCGACGGGCTGGGCGGGGGTGGCCGGGGTCATGGGGGAGGGGCTGGAGTAGAGCTTGACCCCGTCGCCCCACACCTCGAACGTGATCGTCGCGTTGGCGGTGACCTCGTCGTCCACGCCCGTGTCGGACTGGAAGCGGGTGTAGGCGCCGTTCAGGGCGTAGGTGAGGGTGCTGTTGGCGTGCGTGCCGATGCCGTGCGCGTACGTGGTGCCGCCGAGCCGGATCGGATTGCCGTCCACGCTCTTGTCCTTGCGCACCGTGCCGAAGTCGGTGCGGGCGCTGCTCCAGGAGAGGTCGCTGAGCTCGACCGCCGGGCCGTCGCCGTCGCCGTCCCCGCCGCCGGTGGTGGTCGCGGCCGCGGTGGCGCCGGCGGCCACCGGTACGGTCACGTACGAGACCGTCTTGCCGTACAGGGACTTGGTCTGCGGGGTGTACGCCGTGCCGTTCACGGTGATCGTGGCCGGGGTGCCGTAGAACTGGGCCTCCCACTGCACCGTGCCGCCGGAGTTGTTCGTCAGCGTGGAGCCCGTCGTACCGGTGTGCTTCAGCTTCAGGTCGTTGCCGCCGACCTTGAGGTGGTCGAGCTCCACCCACGGGGTCTCGGACGTCAGCCGCGAGACGGTCGCCACCTTGTCGTGCGGGGCGTCCGGCTGCACCCCCATCATGCCGTCGACCACGCTGCTCACGGCCAGGAACGAGACCTCCGGATAGCCGTTCCGGCCGGTCATGAGCTTCTTGAGCCAGGCCCAGCCCTCCGCGGACCGGTTGTACTGGTAGTACATCTCCGGGAGGTAGGAGGTCGCCTCGACGTTCAGGTCGTCGTCGTTGGCCGCGATGAAGTCGAGGTAGCCGCCGGTCCGGACCCCGTGGTCGCCCAGCCCGGTCAGCATCATCAGGAAGCTGGCCTCGTGGCCCCAGCTGCTGTAGCCGGTGCCGGCGGCGTCCTTGCCGCGGACGTACCTGCCGGCCGACGCGTCCCACCAGTTCCGCTCGAAGTGCTCGCGCACCCGCTTCGCGCGGTCGGTCCACTTCGCGCTGCCGGCCTGGTCGCCCCTGGCCTTCAGGATCGCGGCGTACGCGGTCATCGACTGGTACTGGTAGCCGAGCGAATCGGCGGCGGAGACGAGGTTCTCGTTCGGGAACTCGAAGAAGGTCGCCGTGTACTCCCCGGGCTGCTTCCGCGAGACCGGCTGCTCGGCGGACGGGTCCGCGTCGTTCCACTTCACCTCGTGGCCGGCCAGGAACGGCCCCATCGTGGAGTCGTAGAACGCGGACAGGTCAGGGTCGTTGATCCACTTGGCGTCGCCGGTCCACTGGTACTGCTTGTACGCCTTCGCCATCAGGTTGAAGGGGGAGGGCAGCTCGCGGAAACCCGTCCCGTCGATGTAGTACATCGCGCCGTGGGAGCTGTGCGCCCACAGCGGCCAGCCGTTCTGGCCCGGATCGTCGGCGTCCGCGGCGAACGTCTTCATCATGTGAAACGTTTCCGCATCCAGCCCGAGCGCGTGCGCGCCGTCCGACTGGTGGGAGATGTCCCGGTTGTAGTAGGACTCCCGGTTGGTGTACGCGCCCCAGTAGCCGGGCTCGACGGCCGGGTGCGCGGCGTTCTTGAGGCGCCACCACTCCGGCTCGTGGCCCATCATCGGGTTCCCCGGGTGGAAGGTCATGCCCAGGGCCCGGTTCTTGCCCCAGGCGAAGCCGTCGTTCAGGGTCGCATTCGGGGAGGTCAGGGTCAGCGGGCTGGTCGGCGGCCCCACGTGCGCCTGAACCGTGATCCGGTCCACGCGCGGCACCTCCCCGGCGGACGTGGCCTTGAGCTCGATGAGGTCGCCGGGTTTGAGCGCCACCTTGACGGAGGTGCGGGTGTCGATGCTCATCGGGTCGGTGTGGTCGCGGCCGTAGCGCTGGGCGCCGGCCCACGTGTCCACGGAGGTGGAGTTCACGGACAGCTCGTACGCGACACCGTTGGCCGTCTTGCCGTTGTAGCGCGTGATCAGGTCGTACGTGCCGGCCGAGCCGTTGAAGGTCGTGCGGGCGGTGCTCGTCTGGCCGGCGGTGCCGCGGACGTAGGTGACGTTGTCGACCGTCGTGCCGTTCCAGGTGTGGTTGACCGTCTCCGTCGAGAAGTTGGTCAGAGCCATGTTCTCGGCTTCGAGCACGTAGGGGCCGGCGTTGAGCTGGGGTGCTGCGGCTGCGGCTGCGGCTGCGGGTGTGTCGGGGAGGGCGACCGCCGCACTGCCTGCGAGGAGCAGGGCGGCGGTCAGTACACAGGCATGACGTTGCATGTGCAGGGGTCCTTTCGGGTGGGGGGCTCCTCGCGACGCGTGAGGAGGGCCTGCCTTGCCCCCGTCAAAGCAGAGACCGGGAGCAGGGGACGGCAGGCGAGCGCCGCGGGAGGCACGACGGCAGGCACGAACGGGCCTGTCACTGCACGCCGTGTTGGAAGTTGTTGGACTGTGTTGCCTATTGATGCTTTGGTGGCAGGCGCTGTCAATAGCCGTGCGCGGTGAGGGCGCGCCGGTGGAACCCGGGTGCGGGCCCGGTTCGCGGCCCGATGGCGCATTGCGCCGCAGGTAGGACCAACTGGCAGCTTGCAGGAGAAGCTTGATGGAGCTTCAGAAAATTTTCATGCTGCTTGCGGGTGGGGGTGGGGGTGGGTACTGTCCCAGGGCGGTGAGGACGGCGAGCGCTTCGAGGGTGGCAGCACGAAGCCCCGAGCGCGGTGTCGCGGCTCGGGGCGGGGGGGTGCCGGGCCAGGGGTGGACCGGGGTGCGGCCTACTTGGCCAGGAGGACCGCGGCCCGGCGTTCCAGGGTGAGGGAGTGGTCCACGTGGTCGGCGCAGGCGTCGAAGAGGGTGCGGCGTTCGATGGCGTCGGCGGACGCGGACGCGGACATGGACGCGTCGCGGGCGAGCGTGGCCAGGGCGGACCAGTGGGCGGCCGACTCGCGGAAGAGGTCGGCGGCCTCGCCGTGCCCCACGAGGTCGAGGAAGTCCGCGTAGAGGGGGCGGGTGGCGCCGGGCGCCGTCCACTCCTCCTCCAGGCAGGCGTACAGGCGGCCGGTGCCGGTCCGGAAGGCCTCCGGTGAGCTGCCGAAGCGGCGCTCCCAGCCGGTCTTGGTGGTGGCGTCGCGCAGTTGCGCGGCGAGCTTCTCCATCCCGCTGAAGCCGAAGTTCACGTCGAACTTGTTGCCCAGCACGGGCCCGGTGAGGTGCCTGACGGTCGAGGCGACGGCTCCGGCCACGTCCGGCTCCTCCTCGGACGGCCCGGTGGGCACGATCAGCTGGTGGCGCCCCTTGCGGTGCGCGGTCCAGGCGGCGCCGAACTCCTCGCGGTCGATCCGGTACGGGGTCTCGGCCCCGTCCTCGATCAGCAGCTCGTCCCCGTCGTAACCGGCGATGACCACGGTGTACGCGTCGGCGCCGGTCATCTCGGCGTCTGTGTCGGCCGCGTGCCAGGGCAAGGAGGAACGGTCCACCACGCAGAAGGCGGGCTGTCCGGAGTCGAGCGCGGCACGGACCCGGCCCCAGCGCGGGTTCATGGCGCGGGTGGCCTCGTACGGGACGCCCAGGCGGCCGAGGGCGACCTGCACCCAGGGCTCGGGGTGGGACTGGGCCACGATCGTGGGGAGGGGGAGCCGGCCGGCGTACTCGAAGACGAAGTACATGAAACCGATGCCCCCGGCCATGCCGGCGACGAAGGCCTCGTCGTGGACGCTGCCCAGGGCGTGGCGGATCAGGGAGGCCTCGCGGTGGCGTCCGGTTCCGAAGTCTTCGTACTCGAGCACGGCGGTCATGGGGTCAGCCTAACCGGGTGGGGATGGGTGGGGCGGGGTGGGGATGGGCGGGGTGGGGGCTTGGCTGGGTTGCGTGAGGTGGCGCGGGGTGGGGGTGCCAGGGGCGGAATATGACCGGATGGTCACAAGATCTGGTTGGCGGAACAGATTTCGGGTCGGGGACATCTTGGAGGGCGGCGGGGCGTTGTGGGCCCCGGAACGGATCTGAGAGCAAGGCTGGGCTGGGATGACGACGGTGGCGGTGGCGGGCGGTTCCCCCGAGGTTCCGGAGGCGGAGAAGCCGGAGGGGGCGGAGGGGGCCGCGTCGGGTTGCGCTGCTGCCGCGCCGGTACGAGGTGGGGCGGGCTCGGGTTCGGCGGATGACGCGGCGCCGGAGCACGGCGCCGCGCCGGAGCAGGGCGCGGCGCCGGTGGGTGGCGCGGCTCAAGAGGCGGGCTCGGAGACCGAGGCTGACCCCCAGCCCGAGCCCGAGCCCGAGCCCGAGCCCCAGCCCGAGCCGGGCTCGGGTCGGGACGGGGACGGAGCCGCGGCGGGTGGGGCTGACGGGTCCCGGGGCGCCGGGGACGGTGGAGAAGACACTACCGATCGGCGGGACGCCGAGTCGGGTGAAAAGAGCGCCCCCGCGAGCTCCGGCGTCGAGTCGGCTGCGGCCGAAGAGCCTGTCGTCGCCGAGTCGGCCGGGGAGGGCGCGTCCGTAGACCCTGACGGTGACTCCGGCGAGGACTCCGGCTCCGCTGAATCCGTCGAGTGCGGCGAGTCCGCCGAGTCCGCCGAGTCCGGCGAGTCCGCTGAATCCGGCGAGTCCGGCGAGTCCGCCGAGTCCGGCGAGTCCGCCGAGTCCGCTGAATCCGTCGAGTCCGTCGAGTCGGCGGATGAAGGCGGTGTCTCCGGCGAGGGGGGCGGGTCTGCTGATTTCGCCGCAAGTGCCGGTGCGGGCTCCGGTTCCGGATCCGGTTCCGGATCCGTTGAGGACGTGAAGGGCGAGGAGGGTGGCGCGTCTTCCGGGGCCGGCGGGAAGGCGGCCGCGGCCGCCGCCGGAGCGACCCTCGATCTCGGCACGGTCGTGCGTGACGGGAGCGGGAAGGGGACGCGGACCACGGGGTCGGCGGTGGTGGACGAGGGCACCGCGGCCGGTCCCGGTGCGCACGGGCAGCAGCCCGCACCCTCCTGGGCTCACCGCGACAGCGATGCCGAGCGGACCAGTACGCTCATTCCGCTGAAGGAGCTCGACCCGCCCACGGCGAAGTTCGCCGCGCCCGTGGCCCCACCTGCACCGGCCCCCGCAGCCGCCGCCGAACCCGCCGACCCCGACGCCGCGCCCCTCGACCTGCTCGCGCAGCTGACCAACACCCCGCCCCCGGCCGAGACCCTCCGCCGGACCGCGGTGCGCCGGGTGAAGGTGTGGACGCCGGTCCTGCTGCTCCTCGCCGGGGCGTTCGCCGGGGCGCAGATGCTGCGTCCGCTGCCCGACGCCCGGCTCGTAGCCGCCGAGCAGGTGCACACCGTGCCGGGGCAGTTCCAGATCCCGTGGCCCGCCAAGGGGCAGGGGGCGGTGCGCATTCCGGGTTCCGGGACCATCGGGACGTTCGGGCCGCAGAAGCCCGTGCCGACGGCCAGCGTGGCGAAGGTGATGACGGCCTACGTGGTGCTCAAGGACCACCCGCTGCGCAAGGGGCAGGACGGCCCCTCCATCGAGATCGACGCGAAGACCGTCGCGCAGGGCAACTCCGACGACGAGTCGCGCATCGAGGGCCTCGCCGAGGGCAGTGCGTACAGCCAGCTGGACCTGCTGAAGATGCTGATGATCCCGTCGGGGAACAACATCGCCCGGCTCCTCGCGCGCTGGGACACCGGCAGCGACTCGGAGGCGGTGTTCGTGCAGCGGATGAACGCGGCCGCGCGGGAACTCGGCATGAAGGACACCAAGTACACCGACCCCAGCGGGCTGGACGCGGGCACCGTCAGCACGGCCGTGGACCAGCTCAAGCTGGCCGAGGCGGTGATGCAGAACGAGGTGTTCCGCTCCGTGGTCGCGCTGCCGGACGCCGAGATCGAGAACCTCTCCAAGCGGCTGATCAACAACAACACCCTGCTCAGCGCGCCCGAGTTGAGCATCCGCGGCATCAAGACGGGGTCGAGCACCCCGGCCGGCGGCGCCCTCGTGTGGGCCGGGTACAAGTCGGTCGGCGACCAGACCCCCATGATCCTGGGCGCGCTCATGGACCAGCGCGCGGAGGGGGCGGACCCGAACGCGACGCGCAGTCTGGCCCTGGTACTGGCCAACAGCAAGAAGGTCGTCGAGGCGGTGCGCGGTGCGCTCGCCGCCACGCCGGTGGTCCGCAAGGGGCAGACCGTCGGGTACGTGGACGACGGCCTCGGCGGGCGCACCCCGCTGGTGGCGACGAAGGACCTGAACGTCGTCGGCACGCCCGGGCAGCGGCTGCGCATCGCGCTCGACAGTGCGGGGAAGGACGGGAAGGCAGCCGAGGGCGGCTCCGTACCGCACACGGCCGCGGCGGGCACCGAGGTCGGCGTGCTCACGGTCGGCGAGGGTGCCGGTGCGCGGAGCGTCCCGGTGGCGGTCGGCGCGGACCTGGCCGAGCCCTCCTTCGCGACTCGCCTGACCCGCCTCGGCTGACCTGGGCCGAGGCCGGTCGGACCGCTGCTACTCGATCGGCAGCTTGTTGTACTCGCCGCCGAAGCAGGTCCACTGGCCCTTGTCCGAGTCGTATTCGACGGTGCCGCCGCCGGTGACGCACTTCTGCGCGTCGGTCACGGTCGGGCTCGGCGAGGGTGCGGCCTGTGCCGCCTGTGCGGCGGGGGCGGAGAGGGCCAGGACGGCCGTGAGGAGGGCGGCGGCCGGGCGGGGAAGACGGGTGCGCATGCGGACTCCCGGAAAGTCGGTCCGGTGGATGTTCCCCTTCCGATTACCGCGCGGCCGCTGCGGTTCCGCCACTCCGGGGGCGGATCGCGGCGGCCCGCAGCACACTGGAGGCATGGAGAACAACCCCGCGGTCGCCGTGGGGGCGCCGGATGGTCTCGGCATGCGAAAGGTCTCCGCCGGGGGAAAGACACTGGGCAGGGTGCGGTCCGCCGCCGAGCTGCACAGGCTGCTGCGGCACCACGGGCTGGCCTTCGAGTCCGATGTGCAGTGGTGCGGCGGAGACAGCACGGTCTGGCCGGACCGGCCGTGGCCCCGGCGCATCACCGGTGCCTTCATGGCAGCCGGCCTCCTCGCGACCGCCGTCCTGCTCATCAGATTCGGCACGGCGGACGCCGCCGGAGCCCTCAGCTACGCCGGACGCCTCGCCGGGGCGACCTTCATCGCGGCCGGCATCGTGGAGTTCCTCGGCATCCTGGCCGCAGCGGACTACTGGACGAAGCGGCAGTCGCGGTTCTCGGGCGGCGTCCTCCTGCTCACGGCCTCGATCTCGCTCGTCGTCAACGTGGCCCTGCTGTACGTGCAGATCGCCGGCCGCACCTACACCCCGTACCTGTGGGTGTGGCTCGCGCTCATCGCCTGGTCGGTGTGGGCGCTCTACGTGCTCGTCCGCGCCCAGGCCTGGAGGGGGCTGCGCAATCCGAAGCGCATTGCCATGGGAGCCGTGCTCTCCGGGCTCCTCGCGGGCACGAACCTGCTGTACACGCAGGTGTACGTGCCGCACGTGGCCGCTCCCCTGGTGGAGAGCCCCGCCGCGTTCGAGGCGACCAGCCTCAGCAAGGACGGGAAGGAGCTGTACGTACCGGTCCACCTCACCGTGCGGAACGAGGGCGACGTCCCCGTCTACGTGCTGGGCACCATCTACTGGATCAAGGCCACGCCGAAGTCCGCCGAGAAGGGCGATCCGGCGTACATGAAGAAGTGCCTCCCGTTCGTCAAGGACAAGAAGAGCGTCCCGGACACCGTGCTGCTGGAGGCCGGCGAGTTCATCGCGCCGCCGGGGCGCGCCCTCAACCCCGGGGAGGAGTTCTCCGGGGACGCGGTCAAGAACATCGGCAGCGAGAAGTGGTCCTGCTACGAGACCGTGCGTGCCCACACCGAGGTGTACATGGTCCGGCAGGACCGGCTGAAGATCGATCCCAGTTACGAGTTGTCCATGAGGTACCGCAACGGCCTCACCCAGGAGGAACTGGCACGCGAGCCCGACGGGCCGCCGGGGGAGTACTTCCGCTACGAGGGCACCGTGTCCAACAGCAACGAGATCCTCAACGCCACCCGCGGACGGCACCGGGTGACCGTGTGGTGGATGTACAAGAGCGCGAACCCGTACGTGTACGTGTACGTGGGGCCGCTCGGGAAGAAGACGAAGGCCTTCGACCCCGACCACCCGAACGCCAACAGGGGGCACAACGAGCGCTACGGGCTCGCACAGGTCCGCGGCTCCGTGGCCGAGAAGCCGTTCGCCGAGCTCCTCAACAGCGCGGACGCCGAGACCCGGAAGCAGTGACCGGCCCGCCCCTCGGCGAGGAGGGGCGGGCCGGCGTTCATCGCGGGATCAGAACTCGGTCGTCACCTTGACCTTGCCGAAGCCCTTCTTCGCGTACAGGCTCAGGTACACGTACCCGGCCTTCGGGTTCTTGATGGTGAGGGTCTCGGAGTTGCCGGCCTTCACCGAGCGCTTGGTGTACGCGGTCTTGCTCGCCCACGTGGTGGGGTTGTAGTAGAGGTCCGCGTTGCCGGTGCCGCCCGAGACGGTGATCTTGAGGGCGGCGGTGCCGGCGGGGACGTTCACGTAGAAGTAGCGGTGGTCGCCGGTCGGGGCCTTGATGCCCGAGCGGTAGCAGTTCGGGCCCATGACCTGGACGTTCGGGTCCGCGCACTTGGTGAGGAGGACGCCGAACTTGGTGGTGACCTTGACCCCGGCGAAGCCCTCCACGGCGTGCAGGCTGATGAAGACGCGGCCCGAGGGGTTCTTGACGGTGAGGGACTCGGAGTTGCCGGCCTTCACCGAGCGCTGGGTGTACGCGCTCGTGCTCGCCCAGGTGGTGGGGTTGTAGTAGAGGTCCGCGTTGCCGGTGCCGCCCGAGACGGTGATCTTGAGGGCGGGGGTGCCGGCCGGGACGTCGAGGTAGAAGTAGCCGTAGTTCCCGGTGGTGGCGGAGACGTTGGAGCGGTAGCAGTTGTCACCGAGGACGCGGGCGTCCGGGTGGGTGCACTCGGCCGGCTTGGTCGGGGCGGCCACGGTGACCGGCTTGCTGGTGGTGGCGGTGGCGCCCTTGTCGTCGGTGACCGTGAGGCGGACGGTGTACGTGCCGGCGGCCGCGTAGGTCTTCGACGGGTTGGCGGCGGTCGAGGTGGTGCCGTCGCCGAAGTCCCAGGCGCGGGAGGCGATGGTGCCGTCCGGGTCGGTGGAGGTGTCGGTGAGCCTGACGGTCAGGCCGCTCGCGGTGGAGGTGAAGGCCGCCACCGGGGGCTTGTTGCCCGGGGTGCTGTCGCCGCCGCAGTCGCCGGCGGCGCACTTGGCGAGCCAGGCCGCGAAGTCGGCGTCGTAGCGGGTGCCGATGGTGGAGGTGAGCAGGGTGCGGGCGGCCGCCCAGTTCCCCGTGCGGTAGTGGCCGAGCAGGGTGGCGACGTCCTGCGGGTGCGACTGGATCAGGTAGCGCACGGCCAGGTAGCCCCAGCGGTAGACCCGGGTCGAGTCGGAGTTGTCGTAGGTGGTGTCGAACAGCGTGCTGAGCTTGTACGTGTTCTTGGCCGCCTCGGCGATGGCGCGGTCGTTGACGACGTTCAGGTAGTGGTACGAGACGTACTCGGCGGCGCCCTCGACCCACATCACGGTCGGGGTCTTCATGCCCTCGTTGAAGTCGCCCGCCATGTTGAAGCGGCCGTCGAGGTAGTGCGTGTACTCGTGGTTCAGGTTCCAGATCTGGAACGTGGGCCGCACCCACTCGGCCTCGTACGCGATGAACCGCGGCTGGTTCCCGGCGGCGGCCGGGTTGCCCTCCAGGTACATGCCGCCGTTGTCGGTGCTCATGTCGAAGATGATGCCGGCGTACGTCTTGTAGTCGGCGCTGGAGTCGAACACGACCATTTCGAGGGTCGTGTTGTTGTCGTTGGCGACCGGGCCGCTGTCCTTCATCAGGTTGTGGAAGTAGGCGTCCTGGTTGGCCACGCTGGTGCAGGTGGCGGCCAGCTCGGCGGCGGCCATCTGCTGGGCCACGATCCGCAGGGACGGGCTGCAGGTGTGCTTGGTGGTCAGCACCGCGTCCTTGACCCGCTGGGGCAGGTTGCAGGTGCTGTAGTAGGCGCAGTTGTCCGCGTCGTACTCGGTGGTCATCTCGGCCAGCGGCACCCACAGGGCCCCGCTCGGGCCGGTGATCGAACCGCCGTCGAGCAGCTGCTTCACCAGCGGGCGGACGGTCGGCTTGAGCGCGGAGTGCTGGAGGAAGCGGCCCAGCTCACGGCCCGCGTTGGCCGTCAGGTAGGACTTCGAGGTGCCGAGCAGGTCCTTGTGGGCGACGGCGAAGTCGCGCAGCACGGTCAGGACGGACGGGTCGGCCTGCACGGCCGGGAGGAACTCCGGGGTCTGGTGGCCGCGGAACAGGACGGTGTAGCTGTTGTTGACCGCCGCCACCATCGACCACGAGGCGTCGTAGGAGGCGTTGTAGCCGGTCAGCATGCGCTTGACGACGTCCAGGTAGCGCGCGTTCTCCTGCGCGCTGTCGATCAGCGTGACCGCCTCGGCCAGGGTCGCACCATTGGCCTCGGTGACGTCGCGCGAGCGGGGAGCGGCGTAGAAGGCGTCCAGGGCGCCGCGGATCGAGCTCGTCAGCGCCGGGCCGTAGTCGCCGACGGCGGGCTTGTTGTACCACTGCACGTAGTAGCCGGCCCGCAGGAACAGGACGAGCTGTCCGGTGGACGTGCTGTTGTCGCCGGGGTAGGTGGCGGAGTTGGCGCGCAGTGCGTCGGCGACCGACACCATCTGCGCCTCGCGGAAGGCGGCCTTGGCGTCCGCGCCCTTGAGCAGGAACAGCGAGTTCACGCAGCCCAGCTCGGAGGACTTGATCTGCTGGACCAGCGCGCTGCCGGTCTTCGAGGTGAAGTCCGCGACGTTGCAGGCGGCGGCGTCGAAGGCGCCCGCGCCGGCCTGCGGCGTGCGGCCGTCCTTGCGCCATTCGGTGAGCGCCAGGTCCTTGGCGGCGGACCGGAGCGGGGCGCGCTGCGCCAGGTCCGCGTCCGGCCGGCCGTGCTCGGCACGGAGGGCGTCGGCGGCGGCCGCCTCCGCCGAGGGCTGGGGCGCGAGGCCGTCCTTGCGGAAGGCGGCCGGGGCGGAGGTGGTGGTGGCGGGCGCGGCGGCGGTGGCCGGGGTGTCGCTCGCGAGCGCCTGCCCGGCCGGAGCGAGCATTCCTACGCCGAGACAACACGCCAGGGCGGCTATGAGGGGCCGGACACGGCCCTTGGTGGGGGTACTGCGCATGGGGATGTGGCCTCCGAGCGGCCTGCGGGCCGTGCGGCGAGCACGGCGGGTGTGGGGTATTGGTCGCAACGCCGGAATGTGACGCAAACCGGCGCTGTCGTGAGCACGGCAAAACAGTGTGCGCTGTAACATTGCACACATCACATGGTGCTGAAAAGGGGTGCGGGTGGCTCTTTTCGCTCCCTCCGTGCCGCCGCCCGGCGCGGTCCCGTTCACACAGCTGCCATGACCCGTTCACGGAAGGCGGCCTTCCGCCCGCCGTGACCTGCACGGTCCCGCGAGCGGTACGCGGTCCCGAACGGCCAGAGCACGCCCCGCGGTTGCGGGGCGTGCTCGGGGACGTACTCGAACTCGTTGTGATCGTGATCGTGCGCGTGCTCGTGCGCGTCCAGGACGGGTCGGTCAGCCCTGACGCGAAGGGGACGGCAGCCGCGTCCCGCCGCCGGCCGCCGTCGCCTTGCGCGCGTGCAGGACGCTCGCGCCCAGCGGCAGCGGGGAGTGGCCGGCCAGCCGCAGGCCCGCGCGGCCGAGCAGGTCGGCGTAGTGCCCGGCCCGGCGCTCCCGGCCGCCGACGTTGCACATCATGTGCAGGTCCCACGCCGTCGCCAGCGAGGGTGAGCCGTCCGAAGGCAGCAGCCGCTCCACGATCAGCAGGTCGGCGTGGGACGGCATGGCCCGGGCGCAGTGGCGCAGGATCTCCACGCAGCGGGCGTCGTCCCAGTCGTGCAGCACCCGGGACAGGACGTACACGTCCCCGCCGGGCGGTACCTCCGCGAAGTCCCCGACCCGGTAGGTGCAACGGGCGCCGACCCCGGCCGCGTCGAGGTGCCGGCGGGCGGCCTGCACCACGTGCGGGCGTTCGAGCAGGACCCCGTGCAGGGCCGGGCGCGCGGCCAGGATGCGGCCCAGCAGCTCCCCCGTACCGCCCGCCACGTCGACGACGGTACGGCGGCCGGGCGCGGCCCCGGCGGCGGCGATGACCGGGTGGGCGGGCAGCGGATCGAACATGCGCGAACTCGCGGCCATCGACTGGTCGAAGCGCTCGGCCAGTTCGGAATTGCGTGCGAAGTAGTCGAAGTGGTTCTCCCCGAAGAGCTGCTCGAACCCGGTCTGCCCGGTCCGCACGGCATGGGCCAGCAGGGCGAAGGACTGGTAGAACGCACCCCCGTACATCAGCGCCAGCGGCCGCATGGACCCGGGGGAGTCCGCCCGCAGCAGCGCGCCGAGCCCGGTCAGGCGGAAGCCGTCCGGCTCCGCGGTGACCACGCCCAGCATGGCGAGGTAGCGCAGCAGGGTGGCCAGGTTCTGCGGATCGGCCCCGATGGCCTGCGCCAGCGCGTCCACGCCGACGGCGGGGCGGGGGGCGTCCGTCCCGTGGGGGTCGTCCCGGGGGGCGCCTTCCTCGCCCTCGTCGGCGGCGAGGGCGTCGTACATCGCCTCGGGCAGCCGCAGTTGCGCGCACGCGGCCAGCGCCTGCGTGGTCCAGGCGCCCGTCAGCAGGCGCAGGAGCGTTTCCGCCGGCTGCCGGGCCTGGCAGGCGTCGAGATGCGCGGCCAGCGCGCTGCGGTGGTCGCCACTCGCGTACAGCTCCACCCGCCGGTAGCCGGCCTTCGAGTCGGCGGGCGCGGTGAAGTAGAACACCGTGCCGTCCTCGTGCGGGTTGTAGCCGCCGCCGTCGGCGACCGCGCCGTGCCGGGCAAACGTTTCACACAGGCCGCGCAGCACGAGCGGATCCGGCCGATCCACCTCGAAGGCCAGGTGCGCCTCGTGCTCCCGCCCCCGCTCGTGTGCGGCGACCTCCGCCAGGTCCGAGCCGGTCGGCACGGCCAGGGCGAACACCTCCACCACCCGGCGCTCCCCGTCGGCGCCGTGCACCTCGGGCCGGAGAATCCTTACGTCAAGTGCCGCCGCATCGCGGCGATGGCGTAAGGCGAGCCGCTCGCGCACGACCACGCTCGGCTGCACCACCGCCTCGGGGTCGAGCCCGCACGCGGTGAGCTGCCCGCGCAGGGCCGGCCCGTCGGGCGGGAACACGAGCAGCGCGGCATGCGCGAACCGGCAGCGCTCGGCCAGCGCCCGCAGCTCCAGGGCGTCCAGGCCGGGCAGGAGGAGGCGGAGCAGGGTGGCGGTGTCCTGACCGCGGACGAACTCGGCGGCGGCGGCCAGCCGGGAGGTGTCGTCGAGGGGAGGGGTTCCGGCGGCTCCTGCGGGGGGTGAGGAGGGCGGGACTGCTGGTCGTGCCGTCGGTGTGGTCATGGCGGAGGCATCCTCGTTTCCGGTCCGTTTCGGTGCGCGGGAGACGGGGCGGCGTGGCCCCGGGAGTGGGGATTCGGCAGGGCGGCAGGGGCGGGGACGGCCGCAGGGGCAGGGGCAGGGGCAGGGACGGGGCTTCGGCGCCCGGTTGCTGTCGCCCGGTTGCTGTCGCCCGGGTCCGGTCGGCCGGCCGTCCGGCCTAGAGCCCGACGTAGTTCTCGGCGAACCAGTCCTGCTGGGTGCGCGAGGTGCGCAGGGACTCCATCCGGGACCGGCGCAGCCGCTCCTGGAACGGCGAGCCACTGCCCGGCTCGGCGTGCAGGAGCCGGATCATCCACTGCGAGAACTCCTGCGCCCGCCAGATGTACGCCAGGCACTCCGCCGAGTAGCGGTCGAGTGCGGCGGGGTCGCGGTGGCGCAGGGCGGCGGTGAGCGCGCGGGCGAGGATCTCCGCCTCCAGCACCGCGAGGTTCGCGCCCTTGGCGGCGGAGGGACTGATCAGGCCGGCCGCGTCGCCCACGAGGAACAGCGCCCCGTGCCGCAGCGGCTCCAGTACGTCGGACTCCAGGTCCACGACGGTGCGCTGGGCGATCCGGCCGCGCCGCAGGGGGCCGTGGTCCGCGGCCCGCAGGCGCAGGGCCAGTTCCTCCCAGATCCGGTCCTCGGACCAGTCGCCGGGCGCGGAGCCGCGGGGGACCTGGAGGTAGTAGCGGGTGACCTCGGCGGAGCGGGCCATGTGCCCGGCGAACCCGCGCGGGTGGACCGCGTATCCCACGGCGTCGAGGCTGGGGGGCGCCTCGGCCAGCAGGCCGAGCCAGGTGACGCCGTGGTCGCGGTGGTGGCGGCGGACCGCGCCCGGGGGCAGCGAGCGCCGGGCGGCGCCGTGCCGGCCGTCGCATCCGGCGAGGTAGCGGGCCCTCCAGGTGCCGGGGCGGCCGTCGGCCCCGCGCACCTCGACCGCGGGCTCCGGCCCGTCGGCGTCCCGTACGGCCAGCGCCTCGGTCTCGAAGAGGATCCGGCCGCCGGCTCCCTCGTACTGCGCCAGCAGGTCGGTGACCAGCTCGTGCTGCGGGTGGACGGTGTGCCGCTCGCCCTTGCCGAGGAGCCCGTAGTCGAGCCGGAAGCGCCCGTCCTCGGTGCGGAACTCGCAGACGCCGTGCTGCTGTCCGCGCCGGTGCACGCCCTCGGCGAGACCGTGCCGGTCCAGGATCCGCACGGTGTGCTCGGCGAGGTACCCGGCCCGCGCCCGGCTCTGCACGTGCGCGCGCGAGGCCCGTTCCAGGACCACGCAGTCGATGCCGGCGCTGTGTAAGAGATTCCCGAGAACCAGCCCCGCGGGCCCGGCCCCGAGGACGACCACCTCGGCCGAGTCCGGGTCCGGCCCGTGAGCGGTTCGGGCTTGCTGACTTCCTGTCATGAAGCGGGATCATAAGCACTCAAAACTTGCGGGATTAACGAAAATCACCCGAATGCCACAGGGGTGGATGGGGTTCCTGAGGTTTGAGAGACATCTGTGACGTCTGGGATCGTTCTCTGGCGCGCACTCAGGACTTGCTCCGGGCGTGCCCACCGGATCAGCGCGCAAGCAGGGCAGCGACTCCTTGAACGCTCGCCCGAGAGCCGCCGTACGGGTATGCCGTCTGCGAGAGCCGACAGCCGTATTCGTCACTGTGACGTGAATTGGTGTGAACCTTGCTGTGGTTCAGCCCGGCTCTGCGATGCTGGAGGCCGATCGAGAGGGGTTGCAGCGATGCAGTGGAAGATCCATGGGGAACGTCCGATCTACGAGAACAAGTGGGTGGACCTGTGGCTCACCGACGTGGAGACCCCGGACGGGAACCGCTGGGAACACCACGTGGTCAAGCTGCGGCACCTGGCCGTTGCCGCCGTGATCAACGACAGGCAAGAGGTCCTGATGATGTGGCGCCACCGCTTCATCACCGACGCGTGGGCTTGGGAACTGCCGATGGGCCTGGTCGAGGCGGACGAGACCCCGGGTGAAGCTGCTGCCCGTGAGGTCCTTGAAGAGACGGGCTGGCGTCCGGGGCCGATGAAGCCGCTCGTCTACGCCGAACCGGCCAACGGCATCACGGACTCCCAGCACCACCTGTTCCGCGCCGACGGCGCCACGTACGACGGGCCGCCGACCGAGAAGAACGAGTCGGACCGGATCGAGTGGATCCCCCTGGCGAACATTCGGGGCATGATCGACCGCCGCGAGATCGTCAGCAGCGGCTCCCTCGTCGGGCTGCTCTACGTCCTGATGGACGAAGGCGTTCGCTGAGCTGGAGCGGGAAGCACCGCCCGCAGGCGTGCCTCGAAGGCAACCGCGGCCGGCACCTCGCGGTACGGCGCAAGCTGCTCGTAGAACTCGCGAAGGTGCCCGGCCACCCGCTCGGACGACACCGCCGCGGCAGGCACCAACGCCTCAATGGCGGTGTTGCACGCCTCGTCGAGCTTTCCGCGCTGGAGCTGGGTACGAGCCAGCCAGAAGGCATGGAATGCCCGGCCTCGCTGGTTAGTGGGGTCCTCCCGCTCCAGAGCGTCCGCGATCAACGGTTCGGCGATCGCGGCTTCGCCGAGACGGCCGTGTGCGATGCCGGTGTCCACGATGAGCTTCGGCTCATCGAAGTAGGTCACCCATGCCGGGTCCGGGTCGTCCGCCTTGATCCGACCGAACTGGCTGTGGGCCTCGGAGATCGCGGTATGGGTCGCCGTCCGGTCGCCCAGGGTCGCATGGGCGAACGCCTCGCGCATGGCCAACATCGCCCGGACTCTCGGCGTCGTCCCGACGGCCGCTCGGGCCTGGTCCTGGGCTGCGGACACCAGTGCCAGCGCGTCCGCCGGCTTGTCCTGGTAGGTGGCTTGCAGGCTCATGCAGGCCAGCACGTTGGCCATGAAGGGGTGGTCGCCGATCTCCCTGGCCAGGTGCAGGGCTTCCGAGAAGTAGGTGCGGGCCTGGTGGTACTGCCGGGCGTCGAAGTACGTCCACCCGGTCAGGCGCGCCAGCTCCGCCGCGACGCCGTACAGGCCGTTCTGTATCGGCGTCGGCCGCTGGTCCTTCAGCAGTCCCTGGACGTATCGCAGCTGGCCGACGACGGCCGGTCTCAGGGTCTCGCCCCCGTGCTCGTCGTCCCGGCGCCAGTAGTCCTCGATCGAAGAGCGTAGGGCGTGGAGCGTGGACGGGCTCGGATTCGTCCCGGCGGCCAGGGCGAGGATGCTGTCCACTTGCACGCCCGGCAGCGCGCTGAGCGGCTTCTGCCCTGCGGTGTCGCTGACGGCCTCGGGCGGTTCCCGCTGGGCCACGATCAAGGCGGGTGGCGTCTCCCACCCGCGTCGTGCAAGCCCGAGCATGTGGCCGGGGATGCGCAGGCCATCGGCGATCCGCTCGATGACGTCCATGTGGAGTAACTGCCGTCGGCCCGCGATGACTTCGCCCACGCGGCTCGGCGTCAGATCGCACTGCCGGGCGATCATCGACGGATAGATGCCCGCCCGCGATTTGACCAGCCGGAACACCCGCGTGAAGTCGCGGTCCCGGCAGGCATCGATCATCTGAGGATCGGTCAGCAGGCCGGGCGGGAGTTCCTTGGTGCGCCGTGGCTCGGGCATGGGTCACGCTCCGGAGGAGGACTACGGATCGCGGCAGGGTCTCAACCGAACGTGATGTTACCCAAGTTGGGTAATCCGCTGGACCTTTCCGGCCGCTGCCCCGTCTGGCGAAGCTTCTGCACATGGCGAAGCGACAGAGGACGACCGCCCTGGAGACAGACGGTGGCGCTCCTGACTCACGGCGAACGGCCCTCGGGAGGCGAGTGCCCGCGCTGCGGTGGCCACCCGACCCCGGCCCGTGCGCTTCGTCCGGTGGTCGCCAAGCCGGGGGCCGCGTACTCGGCGGCCTACCGGGGACACGGATGACCAGGCGCGCCCCCCGGGGCGGATGCACCACCCGCAAGATCTCCCGCCGGAGCCCCGGCGGGAGCCATCAAGGTCAGGAAGGAGTACGGGATGAACGAGAACGCTCCCACCGATCAGCAGAACAGCGGTCTGCTGATCGGTGTCCGCCGCATCGCCGCGGCCCGCTCGCGTGCCGAGGAAGCCTCGGACAACACGGGCGGCAAGTCGGACATGAACGACACCTGATCGACCGAGGAGACCCACGGTGATTGATTCCGCATCGTGGGCGGAGCGTCTGGGCGGGGACACGTTCCTCGCCCAGACGTGCTTCCGTGCCCACACAGTGATCCGCTCCCACGGCACCACCTTCCCCGCGCCCCTGACTTGGGACGACCTCAACGAGATCGTGGCCGCTCACCGGCTCGAACCGCCCCGGATGCGGCTCTCCCGTGCCGGGGAAGCCGTCCCCGCCACGGCGTACTCCATCCTCCGCACGAACCGTCGCGGGGTGTCCTGGTACCAGCCCCAGCCTGCCGAGTTCCACGCCCGGCTCGCCGAGGGCGCGTCCCTCGTCATCGACGCGATCGACCAGATCCACCCGCCCGTCCGGGAAGCCGCGGCCGGCCTCGAACGGTTCTTCCGGACCCCCGTGCAGGTCAACGCGTACGCCTCGTGGACCGCCGAGGAAGGCTTCGGCACCCACTGGGACGACCACGACGTGGTGGTGCTCCAGCTCGAAGGCTCCAAGCGCTGGAAGATCTACGGCCCCACCCGCCAGGCCCCCGCCTGGCGCGACGTGGAAGCACCCCAGGCCCCGACGGGCGAGCCGATCGCGGACATCGTCCTGACGCCCGGCGACTTGCTCTACCTGCCGCGCGGTTGGTGGCACGCCGTGACCGCCGACCAGGGCACCGCATCCCTCCACCTCACCTTCGGCCTCGCCACCCAGACCGGCGCCGAGTTCCTGGGCTGGCTGTGCGACGACCTCCGGGCCAGTGCGACCGTGCGCGCGGACGTGCCCCGCTTCGGTACGCCGGTGCAACGGACGGACTACGTGAGCGCTGTACGAAGGGAGTTGCTGGCGGCCTTGGACGACCCTGATGTCTTGGACCGCTGGGAGAGGGTGTTGGACACCACCCACCCCGGCCGCCCGCGCCTGTCCCTGCCGCACCTCACCGCCATCCCGCCGGAGCCGGGCACCACCATCCGCCTCACGGCTCCCCGTGCCCGGATCGACCAGGACGACCGGACGGTGACGTTCGCCGCTGCCGGGAACGAGTGGACCTTCGCCCTCCGCGTCGCCCCGGCCCTCCGCCTCCTCGTGGAGGGTAAGCCGGTCACCCTCGCAGAACTGGCCGCCGAATCCGAGCTCACCCTCGGGCAGGTGGCGGAACTCGTCACCGCTCTGGTCGCCGGGCAGGCCGTCGCAGTCGTCGGAGGCTCCCAGTGAGCGCTTCTCTCGGCCTGGGAACGTACCGGGTGCGCACCGTCGAGCTGGCAGCGCGCACCGCTTGCGCAGACGGCTCCGTGTGGATCGACACCGCCCCCAACTACGGGGACGCCCACCGTCGGCTCGGCCCTGTCATCGCCGACCACCCCCGGGCGAGAATTGCGACGAAGACGGGCTTCTTCACCAGGGCGCAGGGGCAGGCTGCTGTACAGGCCGGGCTCCTCACCTGGGCACAGGTGGCCACCGGTCACAGCCTCCACCCTCTGTTCATCCGCTGGCAGACGGAACACTCTCTCGCCGTGCTCAGCAGGGCCGACCTCGTGTTCGTCCACAACCCCGAACACGCCCGTCTCGACCGCGCCGAACTGCACAAGGCGCTGCGCGACGTGTTCGCCGTCCTGGAAGAGTTCGCCTGCATGGGCAGGATCGGCGGCTACGGCGTGGCCACGTGGTCGGGCTTCTTGCACGGCACCTTCACCGTCCCCGAGTTGCTGGGCTTGGCACAGGAGGCCGCCGGGTCGGGTGAACACCATCTCCGTGCCGTACAGCAGCCGGTCCGCCTCGTCATGGCCCGTCCGATCGTGCTCGCCCTGGACGGTCGTGGCCCCCTGGGCCAGGCCCGTGCCGCAGGTCTGACCACCTTCGGCTCCGCACCCCTGGACGGCGGTCGACTGCCTGGACTCGCCACGCGGGAACTCGCCGAGTTCATCCGCCCCGGGGCCACTCCGGCTGCAGCCTGCCTCCTCGCTGCTACCTCCTGCCCGAGCCTGGACGTGGTACTGCTGTCTGCCGGCACACCCGCCCGCTGGGCTGCGGCCAAGGACGCCACCGCCTCCCCGCTCGACGCGGAACAGCTCAGGAAGGTCACCGATGTACTCGCCCAAGGATGAAATCACCAGGGCCCGCATGGAGGACGCTCTGGCACACGCCGCCGCCCGGCTGTCCACCACGGCGACCGGGGCACCGGCGTGGGGCTGGCTGGGCCGCACCATCGGCAGCCGCACCGAGGGCGGCCACTGGCTCCGCGTCCACTGCGGTGAGGCGTCGAAGACCCCTGCTCCTCGGAGCGGGGGAATCGTGCTCGCCGAGGAACGGGTGTCGGACGTGGTCTCCCGTCCGCACCTCCACGACCTGTATCGATGGAACGGCGGGGAGTACGTCTTCGAGGCGGAGCTGATCGACTACATCGCCCAGCCCGTCATCTCCCCGCAGACGCCCGACCTCACCGCAGACCCGGGACTTCCGGACTCCTGGTGGACGACCCTGCAGGAGAGCTTGGACGCCCTCAGCGCCGCCGAACCGCCCCGCGAGACGATCCGGCAGTCCTGGGCCGACCGGGTCTTCCCCGAGTTCCTGGGCATTCCGGCGCCGACCATCAGCGAACGCGTCACCGGACATGGCGACCTCCAATGGGCCAACCTCACCCACGCTCCGCTCGTCCTCCTGGACTGGGAGCGCTGGGGAGCCGTGCCCGTGGGCTACGACCCCGCCGTGCTGTACGTGAACAGCCTCCGCGTCCCCGCCGTCGCCGAGCGGATCCGTGTCGAATTCGCCCCCGTTCTCGACACCCCGGCCGGCCGGATCGGCGAGCAGATCGCCCTCGCAGAAATGCTCCAGGCCGTCGGCCGCGGCTGGTACGCCGAACTGGCCCCGTTCCTGAGGCGACGCGCAGAGGAGCTGAACGGGGTCCGTCCCCCGCGTGCGGTTGCCGCAGGGAAATGAGGAAGCGAGTCAGTCACTGAAGCTCCCGGGGTTGTGTACGGCAACCCTTCGGGAGCCACGCGGGAAAGAAGCGAGACGGAACGTCTTGTCGTTCTTGGGATGCTCGTCTACTCTTCTACGAGACGAGACGTTCCGTCTCGTAGAGTCCCTGTCCCCTGCGGGAGGAGTTGCCTTTGCGTGCTTCGGTCGGTGGAAGTCAGGTCGTGCTGGTCGAGGTCGGCAAGCGGTATGGGAACCGGGTCGTGCTCGATCGGGTTTCCGGGGCCGTGCGGTTCGGTGAGCGGGTCGGGGTGGTCGGGGACAACGGGGCCGGGAAGTCCACCCTGTTGCGGCTGCTCGCCGGGCGGGAGCGGGCCGATTCCGGGCAGGTGACCGTACGGGCGCCCGGCGGGACCGGGTACCTCGCTCAGGAGCCGGAGCTGCCGCCCGGCGCGCGGGCCGGCGATGCGGTGGACCTCGCGCTCGCCGAGGTACGGGATCTGGAACGGCGGATCCGCGCCGCCGAGGAGCGGATGCACCTGGCCGGGCCCGAGGAGCTCGCCGCGTACGACGCCTTGGTCGCCGGTTACGAGGCGCGGGGCGGGCGGGACGCGGACCGGCGGGTGGCCGCCATCCTGCGCCGGCTCGGCGAACGGGAGCCGCTGGACCGGGACCGGGCCCTCGGCTCGCTCTCCGGCGGACAGCGTTCCCGGCTCGCGCTCGCCGCGGCCCTGGCCTCCGGGCCCGAGCTGCTCCTGCTGGACGAGCCGACCAACCACCTCGACGACGAGGCGCTGGCCTGGCTGGAGGCGCGGTTGACCGCCCACCGCGGCACCGTCGTCGCCGTCAGCCACGACCGGGCCTTCCTGGACCGGGTCACCACCGCGATCCTGGAGGTGGAGAACGACCGCCACACCCTGCACCGTTACGGCAACGGCTACGCCGGGTACCTCACCGGCCGGGCCGCCGCCCGGGCCCGCTGGGAGCGCGAGTACGCGGAGTGGGGCGAAGAGGTCCGGCGCGTGGAGCGGCTCGCGGACACGCACATCGGGCGGCTCGCGGAGATCCCGCGCAAGGCGCCCGCGGCGTTCAGCGGGGCGGGGGCCTTCCGGGCCCGGTCGCGGGCGCACGGCGCGATGAGCCGGATCCGCAACGCGCGGGAACGGCTCCAGCGGCTGACGGAGGATCCGGTGCCGGCCCCGCCGCAGCCCCTGCGGTTCACCGGCGGGTTCGGCGCCGCGGAGGGCAGCGGGGCGGGGCTGGTCGAGGCCGTGGACCTGGCGGTGCCGGGGCGGCTCGCGCCGGTGTCCTTCCGGCTGGAGCCGGGCGAACGGCTGCTCGTCACCGGGCCCAACGGCTCCGGCAAGACCACGCTGCTGCACGCGCTCGCGGAGCACGGCGGCGACGGAGGCGCACCGGGCGGCCAGGGTGTCCAGGGCATGCAGGGCATCCAGGGCGGCCGGGGTGCACGGGTGGTACGCGGGCGGGTCGGGCTGCTTCGGCAGGACGATCCGTGGATCCGGGAAGTCCGGTCGGTGACGGGGCGGTTCGGGGCCGAGTTCGGTGCCGCGGTCGTCGGGCTGGGCCTGCTGACCGACGCCGACCTGGTGAAGCCGATCCGGGACCTGTCCGCCGGGCAGCGCCGGAAGCTGGAACTGGGCCGGCTGGTCGCCGGAGGCCCGTACGACGTACTGCTCCTCGACGAGCCCACCAACCACCTCGCGCCCGGCGTGGTGGAGGACCTGGAGGCGGCCCTGGCCCCGTACCCCGGCACGCTGATCGTCGTCAGCCACGACCGGCGGCTGCGCGCCGGGTTCCCGGGCCGGCGGCTGGAACTGGCCCCACCCGCCACCGACTCCGCGGCCCTCACCAGCCGGCCCCGGTATGCCTTAGCCTCCGGGAATGGAACGAGCTGAGATCCTCAAGCGCGTCATCGGCATCCTCACCGAGGCACAGGAGATCCGCCGGGCGGCGGAGGCCGGGGAGGACGAGGAACTGTCCGGCGGGGGACCGGACGTGGTCACGCAGCTGCTCAACGAGATGCTGCCCTCGATCCGGGTCCCCGCCGACGCCGCGCCCGGGGAGGTGGCGCGGACGATCGCGCTCGCCATCGGACCGGCCCTCCAGTCCATGGTCGCCGGCTTCACCCTGGCCTTCACCAGCCTGGCCATGGCCCACGAGAGCGGCCGCCCCGACGTGTCCGCGACCGACGTGCTGCGCACGCTCGCCCTCCAGATCGAGGCCGGCTACTTCGACGAGGGCCCCTGACCGGGCCCCCGCTGCCCGGGGCGGTACGGCTCTGCGGCTACGGCTGCGGCTTTTCGTTCACGGTCGCCGTGAAGCCGCAGCATGCGAACTTCTGGATCCGCGCACCGGAGACCTTCGAGATCTTCACGTGCTTCAGCGTGGCGGTGGTGTTCGCGGTGGCGGCGACGACCGCGACCCCGCCGACGCCGCCCTTGACGGTGTCCTTGACCGCGGTGAACGTGCCGTCCTGGAGGGCCATTCCGAAGTAGTCGCTGTCGATCAGGGTGTTGTGGCTCGTCTCCAGCGAGCCGAAGCCGTAGATGCCGAGCTGGTTGCGGACGAGCCGGTTCCCGGTGACCACCACCCCCGTGTCGGCCAGGATGCCGGCGTGCTGGAACTCGTTGAAGAAGTCGGTTCCGCAGCCGTCGTCCGGCTCCCGGCAGGAGTTCTCGCTCACCGTGTTCCGCTCGGCCCTGCCGGTCGCCTCGACGAACTCGATGCCGTCGGTGGAGATGGTCTTCTGGCCGGTGACGACGTTGCGGAGCAGGGTGGCCGTCGACTCCTCGCCGAGCGCGACGATGCCGGCGCCCTGGTAGTCCGTGATCCGGGAGTCCCGGATGACCGCCGAGCCGGCGCCCGTGGGCAGGCCGCCGATGAGGACGGCCGCGGCACTGTGGAAGCACGGGGCCATGGGGGTGTCCTTGATGTGCGTCACCGCCGCGTGGCTCAGGTCCAGGCGGGCGTCGCCCAGCACCCGGATCCCGGCCCCGAGGGCGCCCGCGGCGCACGTACCGGAACCCGGCCCGCTCACCGAGAGGCGGGACATCTTCACGGACGCGGCGTTGTCGAGGAAGACGATCGAATTGCCGCCGTCCGGGCCCTCCACCAGCTGTTCGGGGGCCAGGATGGTGGTCCTTCCGGCCCCCGCCCCCGTGAGGGTGAGGTCCTTGCGGATCGTCACCTGCTCGCGGTAGGTCCCGGCGCGGATGGCGATGCGGTCCCCGGCGCTCGCGGCGTCCACCGCGGACTGGACGGTCGGGTAGGCCGCCGAGGGGACCACCAGCTCGCGCGGCTTCGAGGCGGCGGCCGAGGGCGCGAACGAGCCGAGGGCCACCGAAGCCAGCAGCGTGCCGAGAGCCGCCGCGCACCGTGTGCGGAGGGGGTTCATGGGGGTTCCTCCCGAAGGAACGGGCGCCGGCTGCGCGGAGCCGCTCGGCGCCGGGGGACACGTGGCGCGTGACGCGCATGACGCGCGCGGCACGTGGCGGCACGGCGGGACGGGCCGCGTCGCACAGGCCACCCGAGCACGGGGCGGGCGGGATCGGCGGGGGCCGTGCCGCAGGCGTGGGCCGTCCGGAGCAGCGGGACCACACGGCAAGACGCAGGGAGGATCCGCGCCCCCTCAGTCGTGCGGGGCCTCGCCGCTGATGCGGTGGTCGGCGTGGCTCAGGGCCTCCAGCACCAGGCGTCGCAGGTGGCCGTCGCCGAGGCGGTAGAAGACGTGCCGGCCCTCGCGGCGGGTGTCCACCAGCCCGGCCAGCCGCAGCTTGGCGAGGTGCTGGCTGACGGCGGTGCGCGAGGCCGTGCAGCGGTCGGCGAGCGAGCCGACGTCCGACTCGTCCTGGGCGAGCAGCCACAGCAGGTGCAGCCGCGTGGCGTCGGCGAGCAGCGCGAACACCGCGGCCGCCTCGGCCAGCCGGGCGTCGTCGGGCGCGCGCAGGTGCGCGGTGTTCGCAGCTGGTACGGATTCGCTCACGGGCATGGGAACAGGGTAGGCGCCCCCGATCCCAGCCGGACCCGGGCGGTGCACGGCCCGGCCGCCGGTCTCCCGGGCCCGGTCCCCCGGGGCCCTACCGCGGCCCCGGCGCCCGCCGCCCCGCCGCCCGGCGCGCGCCGCGCCGCCCGCCGCCCCGCCCCGGCCGCTGTCCCGCAGCCCGCCGCCTGCCCCACCCACCCGGTCACCCCGGGCCGCCGCCCCCGGCGCCCGCCGCCCCCGGCGCCCGTCGCCCGCCCCGGCCGCCGCCCGGCTCCGGCTGCTGCCTCAGCCGCCCGCCCCGCCGCCCGCCGCCCCGCCCCGGCCGCTGTCCTGGCGCCCGCCGCCCGGCGCCCGCCGCGCCGCCCGTCACCCCAATCCGCCGCCCCCGGCCCCCGGCGCCCGGCGCCCGTCGCCCGCCCCGCCCGCCCGCCCCGGCCGCCCGCCCCGCCCCGGCCGCTGCCTCGGCCGCCCGCCCCGGCGCCCGCCGCCCCGCCCCGGCCCGTCGCCCCGCCGCCCCGTCGTCCGGGGGCCCGGCGCCCCGCCAGGTCCGGCCGTCCAGTCGGCCGCCAGCCCGTTCCTGCCCCCCCTCCACCCGTCGTCATGTGCGCAGCTGCGCACATGACGATAGGATGTCGGGGACCGGTTCATCCGCCCCGCGAAGGACGACCGCATGCTGTCCGTACTGCGCAACCGCACCTACCGGACCCTCTTCGCCGCCCAGGTGATCGCCCTGCTCGGCACCGGCCTGGCGACCGTCGCCCTGGGCCTGCTCGCCTACGACATCGCCGGGGCCCGGGCCGGCTCGGTCCTCGGCACGGCCCTGGCCATCAAGATGGCCGCGTACGTGGTCATCGCCCCCGCGATCGGCGCCGTCGCGCACCGGATCCCGCGCCGCGCCCTGATGGCCGGCTCCGACCTCATCCGCGCCGCTGTCGCGCTCGCGCTGCCCTTCGTGGACCAGGTCTGGCAGGTGTACGTCCTGATCTTCGCCCTCCAGGCCGCCTCCGCCGCCTTCACCCCGACCTTCCAGGCGGTCATCCCCGACGTGCTCCCCGAGGAGGGCGACTACACCCGGGCCCTGACGCTCTCGCGGCTCGCCTACGACCTGGAGAGCCTGTTCAGCCCGGCCCTGGCCGCCGCCCTCCTGACCTTCACCACGTACAACTGGCTGTTCCTCGGCACCGCGGGCGGGTTCCTCGCCTCCGCCGCACTGGTCGTCTCGGCCGTCCTGCCCAAGCCCGCCCCGGTCCCGTCCGGTGCCGGGGCGAGCGCGGGCGCGGGGGCGGGGGCTGCGGGCGGCGCGTACGCGAAGGCCACCGCGGGCGGCCGGCTCTTCTTCCGCGTCCCGCGCCTGCGCGCCCTGCTCTTCCTGAACCTCGCCGTGGCCACCGCGAGCGCCCTGGTCACGGTCAACACCGTCGTCTACGTACGCGACCGCCTCGGCCGCTCGACCGGCGACGTGGCCTTCGCCCTGGGCGCGTACGGTGCGGGCTCCATGCTCGTCGCCCTGGCGCTGCCGCGCGTGCTCGCCACGGCCGGCGACCGTACGGTGATGCTGCGCGGGGCCCTGCTCCTGTCCGCCGTGTTCGGCGGGGCGGCCGCGGTCACCCTCGCGCCCGCGGGCGGCTGGCGCTGGCCCGCCCTGCTCGCCGTGTGGGCCGCTTTCGGTGCGGCCGGTTCGATGGTCCTCACCCCGACCGGGCGCCTCATCCGGCGCTCCGCCCCGCCGGAGCAGCGGACCGCGGCCTTCGCCGCCCAGTTCTCCCTGTCCCACGTGGCCTGGCTCGTCACGTACCCGCTGGCGGGCTGGGTCGGCGCGAACGCCGGGCTCCCGGCCGCGGTCCTCGCCCTCGGCCTGATCGGCCTGGCCGCCGCCCTGGCCGCCGTACGCCTCTGGCCGACCGGCGACACGGACGCTTCCCCGCAGGCCGACGACGACGCGGCCCCGGCGCCCGCCGCCGCAGACGCGCCCCGGCTGCGCCCCCGTACGCCCGTGTCACGGTGAGTGGTGACTCCTTACCGTGGGTCACGACAATGGCGGGGCGGTACGAAAGAGGCAGGTGGACGACCGATGCGTGGAACACGGCGTGCGGTGCGGGTGCTCGGAGCGTGCGCGGCGGCGCTGACGCTGGCGCTGGCCGCGCCCGGCACGGCCCAGGCGGCCAACGGCGTACTGCTCATCGACGGGACGGCCCACCGGAACCCGTCCGGCTGCTACCCGCTGGGCGACTTCGTGCCCTCCGAGGTCGCCAACTTCACGGACGAGGCGGCCTTCTTCTGGTCGGGGCCGTTCTGCGACGGGGAGGTGACCGGCTCGGTCCTGCCGGGCCGAATCGTGCATCCGGCCCCCGGCCGGAGCGTGTTCATCCTCTGAGGCGGCGGGGCGGCCCGCCTACTCGCAGTGCAGTGCGGCCGGCTCTCCGGGGGAGGAGAAGGAGGCCGTTCCCTCCTTCTCCATGCCTGTGGTCCGAGCGGGGTCGGGCTTCTGCTGCGGGTCCTGAGCGGGCTTGACGAAGGTGAACGTGGCGACGAAGTCGGTGCCGCTCAGCACGAGGGGCGCGCTGCCTGCGGCGGCGGTGTCCGCGGTTTTCCGGGACTTGTTCGCTTCCTTGAGCGTAAAAGAGATCTTTCCTGTCCCGGCGGTGGTGAACACGCCGGCGGTATAGGTGAATTCCGCCGTGAGGTCCTTCTCGATGTCCGCCGGCAGGCAGGCCGCGCGGCCGCCCACCCGGACGTGCGGGCTCGATCCCTTCACCTCCAGGGGATCGGCAGGTGTGAGCGTGTACGTCGCAGCGGGGTCTTTCGGCGCCGTGATGGTCACCAGGTCCCCTTCGACGACCACGGGTTCGGCCATGGGTCAGTCACCCCCCGGCGCTGCGCCGCCGTTCACAGGTCCACCATCGACAGCGTGTCCGAGCCGGTGTTCGCGACGTACGCACGGCGGCCGTCGGCGGCGAAGGCCACCCCGTGCGGGGCGCTGCCCACCGGCACCGGCTCGCCGACCGTCCGCAGGGCCGCGGTGTCGACCAGGACCATGCACTTCGCGGCGGGGACCGTGACGAGCAGGAGCTTCCCGTCCCCCGCGAGCGCCAGGCCGTGCGGCGGTCCCGGCAGGGCCACGGTGCCGGTGACGGCGAGCGTGCCGGCATCGGCCACGAGCAGCCGGTCCGCGCCCGCGTCGGCCACGAACAGCCGGGCGCCGTCGGCGGTGACGGCCACGGCGGTCGGGGCGACCCCCATCGCGGCGGGCGTACCGAGCACGGTGCCGCTGGTCGTGTCCACGACGGTGACGGTGCCGGCGTCGGAGGCGGCCACGTAGAGCCGTGTGCCGTCGGGGGAGACCGCTGCGCCGAGGGGGGCGCTGCCGACGGGGATGGGTGTGCCGAGCACGGTCCGGGCGGCGGTGTCCACGATGGACACCGTCCCCGCGCCGGAGTCGGTGACGTAGAGGCGGTTGCCGCCGGGGCCGAGGGCCAGGGCGTGGGGCTGGCCGCCCACCGGGATCGGGGTCCCGGTGAGGGCATGGGTCCGGGTGTCGATCACCGAGACCGTGCCCGACCCCGAATCGGCCACGTACGCGAGCCCGTCGGCGGCCGCCAGGCCCACCGGGCGGGTCCCGACCCGGATCCGGGCGGGCCCCACGTCCACCACGCACAGGTGGTGGGAGCCGGAGGCGGCGACGCAGGCGCTCCGCCCGTCGGGGGTCAGGGCCAGGTCCTCGGGCCGGAAGCCGACCAGGGTCGTGCCGACGACGGTCCGCGTCTGCGTGTCCACCGTGACCATGGTCCCCGAGCCGGACGCCGCCACGTACAGCCGGCGTCCGTCCGCGCTCACCGCCATGCCCATGGGCCGGCGCCCGACCGGGACCGGCTCGCCGACCACGCTGCGGGTGGCGGTGTCGAGGAAGGTCACGGTGCCGGAGTCCCGGTGGCCGACATACACGCGCTGCCCGTCCGGTGCCACGGCGACGCTGCACGGGAACTTGCCCACCGCGATGGTGCCCAGGACGGTGCGGCTGCCGGAGTCGATGACCGTCACACTGCCCCCGTCGAGGTTCGCCACGTACAGGTGTCCGCCGGGCGTCAGCCCGAGGGCGTGGGGAAGGCGGCCCGTCGGGAAGGACTCGACGAGCCCGGTCGGAACGCCCGGGTCGATCACGAGGACGGCGTCCGCCCGCCCATCGGCGAGGAACAACCGCTTCCCGTCCGGGGTGACGGCGATGTCCAGGGCCACTGCCGCGGCACCGGCCACGCTCGTGAACACGTCGAGCCGGGGGCTGGTGTTCAGCTGGAACCAGCTTTCGTCTCCTGCGACGAAGAGCCGCTTCCCGTCCGCGGTCAGGGCCATCCCGGCGACCGCCCGGGACAGGAAGACCTCCTCGACGACCGTGTGCGTCCGGAGGTCCACGACCTGGACGGACTTGGCGATCCGGTTGCCCACGTACGCGCGGCCGCCGTCCGGCGCCAGGACCACCGCGCTCGGCTCGCGGCGGCAGGCGATCCGGGTGTCGGCGGTGCTGACGACGGAGACCGAGTCGTCGCCGGAGGAGGTGACGTACACCCGGCGCCCGTCCGGTGCCGCCACGCCCTCCGGCCGGGTGCCGACCGGGACGCGCATCGAATCGGGGAGGAAGGGCACCACCGCGCGGGCCCCGCGGTCGGTGGCGTAGCCGCGGCGGCCGTCGGGGGTCAGCAGGATGCGGAACGGGGCGCCGCCGATCGGCACCGTACGGATGGTCTTCAGGCTCGCCGTGTCCAGGGAGGTGATCCCGTCCACCTCGCCGTGGCACACGTACAGGCGCCTGCCGTCCGGTGACAGCTGGAGGTCCTGGGGGGATCCGGCCAGGGGGACCGTCGCGCTCACGCCGAGCGTGACGGCGTTGATCACGGAGATCTTGTTGTCGAGCAGGACGGCGACGAAGATCCGGCTGCCGTCGGGGGAGACGGCGAGGGCGCTGGGGGAGTTTCCCACCGGTACGGGGGTGGCGAACGCGGTGTCGGCGCCGGTGTCGACCACCGTCACGGCGCCCGCCCCGGCGTCGGCGACGTAGACGCGCCGGCCGTCGGGGGAGACGGCGAGCCGGGAGGGCTTGGGACCCACCGTGATCTCGCGGATCTTCTTGCCCAGGTCGGTGTCGATCACCGCCACGGCGTGCAGGGACTCGACCGACGCGTAGATGCGGCGTCCGTCCGGGGTGACGGCGAGGGATCCGGGCTTCCCCCCGACGTCCACGGTGCGGGTCCGCTTCTGCGTGGCGATGTCCACTTCGGACACGCCCGCCGCGCCGTTGAGGATGTACAGGCGCTTGCCGTCGGGATGGGCGACGAGGTCGCCGGGAGTTCCGACGAACGTGCCCAGCACGCGGTCGTCGGCGGTGTCGATCACGGAGACCGTGGAGGTGCCGCCGGTGACGTAGAGCCTGCGGCCGTCTCTGGACAGCGCCAGGAATTGGGAGGACTGGCCGAGCGGGATGGGAGCGGTGCCGGTGTTCACCACGGCTCCAGCATGGAGCGGCTGCCGGTGGTCGGCAATTTCAGCAGTCCACCACCGACACCGTGTCCGAGGCGGCGTTCGCCACGTACGCCCGGCGGCCGTCCGGGTCGAGGGCCACCCCGTGCGGGGCGCTCCCGACCGGGATCGGGGGCTCGGACGGGGCGAGGGTGGCGGTGTCGACGAGGACCAGGCACTTCTCGGCGGGGACGGTGACGAAGAGCCGCTTCCCGTCTGCGGAGAGCGCCAGGCCGTGCGGCGGTCCCGGCAGGGCCACGGTGCCGGTGACGGCGAGCGTGCCGGCATCGGCCACGAGCAGCTGGTCCTTGCCCGCGTCGGCCACGAACAGCCGGGCGCCGTCGGCGGTGACGGCCACGGCGGTCGGGGCGACCCCCATCGCGGCGGGCGTACCGAGCACGGTGCCGCTGGTCGTGTCCACGACGGTGACGGTGCCGGCGTCGGAGGCGGCCACGTAGAGCCGTGTGCCGTCGGGGGAGACCGCCGCGCCGAGCGGGGCGCTGCCGACGGGGATGGGTGCGCCGATCACGGTCCGGGCGGCGGTGTCCACGATGGACACCGTCCCCGCGCCGGAGTCGGTGACGTAGAGGCGGCTGCCGCCGGGGCCGAGGGCCAGGGCGTGGGGCTGGCCGCCCACCGGGATCGGGGTCCCGGTGAGGGCATGGGTCCGGGTGTCGATCACCGAGACCGTCCCGGACCCGGAGTCGGCCACGTACGCGAGCCCCTTCGCGGCCGCCAGACCGACCGGGCGGGTGCCCACCCGGATCCGGGCCGGGCCCAGGTCCACCACGCAGAGCTCGTCGGATCCGGAGGCGGCGACGCAGGCGCTCCGCCCGTCGGGGGTCAGGGCCACGTCCACGGGCCGGAAGCCGGCCGCGGTCCGGCCGACGACCGTCCGCGTCTGCGTGTCCACGGTCACCAGGAGACCGGAGACGGACGCGGCGACGTACAGCCGGCGTCCATCGGCGCTCACCGCCATGCCCTTCGGCTTGCGGCCCACCCGGACCGGCTCGCCGACCACGCTGCGGGTGGCGGTGTCGAGGAAGGTCACGGTGCCGGAGTCCCGGTGGGAGACGTAGACGCGCTGCCCGTCCGGCGCGGCGGCCAGGCCCCAGGGGAACGTGCCCACCGCGATGGTGCCCAGGACGGTGCGGCTGCCGGAGTCGATGACCGTCACGCTCGCCGATTCGAGGTTCGCCACGTACAGGTGCCCGCCGGGCGTCAGCGCCAGGGCCTCCGCATCACGGCCCACCGGCAGGGGCGGAAGGGCTTCGGTGAACGCGGCCAGGTCGAACACGGCCACGGCGTCCGCACCGGCCTGGGCGACGAACAGGTGTGACCCGTCGGGGGTGACGGCCACGTCCTGGGCGCCGTCCACCACTCCGTCCGCGCTCAGGAACTCCGACGCCGGCGGGCCGAGGCCCAGCACCGAGAAGCCGTCGTCGCCGCCCACGCACAGCAGCTCGCCGTCCGCGGTGAGGGACATCCCGGCGACCTGACGGGACACGGAGACCTCCTCGGTCACCGTGTTCGTCCCGAGGTCCACCACCGACACGGTCTTCGCGGTCCGGTTGCCCACGTACGCCCGGCTGCCGTCCGGTGCCACGATCACGGTGCTCGGCTCGCCCCGGCAGGGGAGGCGCGTGTCCGCGGTGCCGACCACGCAGACGCAGTCCTCACCGGAGGAGGTGGCGTACACGCGGCGGCCGTCGGACACGCCCGCCGCCGTCACCGGCACCGCCACCGCCTCCGGGCGGAGGCCGGCCGGGAGGGGCACGGAGCCGGTGAGGAAGGGCACCACCGTGCGCGCCTCGGGATCGGTGGCGTAGCCGCGGCGGCCGTCGGCGGTGAGCGCGATGCGGAACGGGGCGCCGGCGATCGGGATCGTACGGAGGACCTTCAGGCTCGCGGTGTCGACGGAGACGATCCCGTCGATGTCGCTCGGGCACACGTACAGCCGCCTGCCGTCGGGGGACAGCTGCAGGTCCTGGGGGAAGCCGGCCACCGCGACCGTGCCGACGAGCCCGAGGGTGGCGGTGTCGATCACGGAGACCTTGCCGTCGATCAGGGCGGCGGCGAACACCCGCCGGCTGTCGGGGGAGACGGCCAGGGAGAGGGGGAACCTCCCCACCGGCACGGGGCTGCCGACGAGGGTGTCGGTGCCCGTGTCGATCACCGTGACGCTGCCCGCCTCGGCCGCGCAGACGTACGCGCGCAGCCCGTCGGGGGAGACGGCCACCCGGGAGGGCTCGGACCCCACCGCGATCTCGCGGATCTTCTTGCCGAGCCCGGTGTCGATCACGGCCACGGCGCGCAGGGACTCGACCGACGCGTAGATGCGGCGCCCGTCCGGGGTGAGGGCGAGGGATCCGGGGCTGCCCCCGACGTCGATGGTCCGGGTCACCGTCTGCGTGCCGGCGGCCACCTCGATCACGCCCGCCGTGCCGTTGGAGATGTACAGGCGGCCGTCGGGATGGACCACGAGGTCGCCGGGCGCCCCGTTGAACGTGCCGAGCAGGCGGTCGTCGGCGGTGTCGATCACCGAGACGGCGGACGGTACGCCCGTGACGTAGAGCTTGCGCCCGTCCCGGGACAGTGCCAGGCAGACGGGCTGCCGACCGAGCGGAAGGGGAGCGGTGCCGGTGTTCACCACGGCTCCAGGATGGAACGCCTCCCGGGGGCCGGCAATCTCAGCAGTCCACCACCGAGACCGTGTCCGAGGCCGCGTTCGCGACGTAGGCGTGGCTGCCGTCCGGGTCGAGGGCGAGGCCGTGCGGGGAGCTGCCGACCGGGACCGGGGGCCCGGACAGGGTGAGGGTGGCGGTGTCGATCGCGGCCAGGGCCTTGGCCGCCGGGAGGGTGGCGTAGACGGTACGGCCGTCCCGGGCCACCGCCACCGCGTGCGGGGTCGCGGGCAGGGCGACCGAGCCGGTCACGGTGAGCGTGCCCGTGTCGATCACGACGACCTGCTCGGCCCCCGAGTCGGCGACGAACAGGCGGGAGCGGTCCGGGGAGAGGGCCAGACCCAGCGGGGCCACCCCGGCAGGGGCGGGGCCGCCGGTCACGGTCCCCGAGGCCGTGTCCACGGCAGAGACGGTCCCCGAGGCGGAGTCGGCCACGTACAGGCGTCTGCCGTCCGGGGTCAGGGCCAGCCCGGACGGGCTGCCGCCCACGGCGACCGCCGGGAGGGCGGGGGCGCCCGACGCGGTGTCGAGTACGGCCACCGTGCCGCCCGCCGGGTCGGCGACGTACAGCCGGGCGCCGTCCGGGGCCACGGCGAGGGCCCGGGGCGAGCCGCCCACCGCCATCGGCGCGCCCGTGGTCCGGAGCGTGGCCGTGTCGATCACGGTGACGGTGCCGCCCTCGCCGTCGGCCGCGTAGAGGCGCCGCCCGTCGGGTGCCACCGCCAGGCCCGCGAGGCGCCCGCCCACCCCGATCCGCGTGGTGCCGGTGTCCACCACCGACACCGTTGCGGAGTCGGGTGAGGCGACGAGGGCGCTCCGCCCGTCGGTGCTCAGCGCGAGGGCCCGGGGCCGGAAGCCGGCCGGGATCCGCTCGACCGGGGCGAGGCCGGCGGTGTCGAAGACGTGCAGGGCGTGCGAGGCGGCCCCGGCGACGTAGAGGCGGCTGCCGTCGGCGCTCACGGCCAGCCCCTGCGGGACGTGGAGGAAGGGCAGCGGCTCGCCCGCCACGGCCTGGGTGCCCGTGTCCAGGACCGTGACCGTCAGGGCGTCCGGGGAACCCGCGTACACCCGCCGCCCGTCGCGACTCACGGCGAGGAACTCGGGCCGGCTGCCGATGTGCACGGTCGCCAGCACCTCGCGCCGGAGCGTGTCCACCACGCTCACGTCGTGGGAGAGGACGTTCCCCACGTACAGGTGGCGGCCGTCGGGCGTCAGCACGGCCGCCTGCGGGCCCTGCCCGACGGCGACCGGAGCCCCGTCGGCGCCCAGCGGGTCGGCGCGGAACACGAGGACCGCGTCCGCCGACCGGTCGGTGACGTACAGGCGGGAGCCGTCCGGGGCGACCGCCGCACCGCCCGGATCCGCCGCCCCGGTCACGGTGGCCAGGACCACCCGCCGGGCGGTGTCGACCGCCGCCAGCTGCTCCGGCCCGGCCGCGTAGACGCGCTTGCCGTCGGGGGACAGGGCCAGGACCTCGGCCCCGGCGCCGCCCAGCGCGACGGTGGCGGACACCGTGCCCGCGACGGTGTCCAGGACCAGGACCCCGCCGCCGGAACCGACGGCGTACCCCTCCCGGCCGTCCGGGGACACGGCCACCGCAGTCGGGGCCCGGCCCGCGGCGACCGTGACCGGACGGGTCGAGGAGACCGCGACCGTGCCGTCCCCCGCACCGCTGACGTACAGCCGGCGGCCGTCCGGGGAGAGCGCCGCCTCCTCCGGGCGCCGGGCCGTACGGAAGGTGGCGGTCCGGGTGTCGAAGGGCAGCACGAACCGGCCGCCGAAGTCCGCCGCGTAGATGCGGTGCCCGTCCGGAGCGGCGGCCATCGCCCCCGGAGTACCCGCCACCGCGATCGTGCGCGCCACCGTCAGGGTCCCGGTGTCGACCACCGCGACCGTCCCGTCCGAACACCCCGCGTAGAGGCGCCTGCCGTCCCGGGACACCAGCGCCCGCCGGGGGAACGCCCCCACCGGGACCGTGGCGGTCACGGTCCCGGCGGCGGTGTCGACCACCGAGACGGTGCCGCCCTCGTGGTTGACGACGAAGGCGCGGCGGCCGTCCGGGCTCACGGCCACCGCCAGCGGCAGTGCGCCGACGGCGACCGGCCCGCCCTCGACCGTGTCCGTCCGGGTGTCGATCACGTGCAGGCAGCCCTCGAACAGACGGTCCGTCACGTACACCCGCGCGCCGTCCGGGGAGACCGCGATGCCCGCGGGATCCTCGCCCACGCGGACCGTGCGGATCAGCCGGTCCGTCCGGGTGTCGACCACCGCCACCCCGCCCGGCTGGACCGTCACGTACAGCCGCGAACCGTCCGGGGTGACCACCGCGTTCACCGGCGCCGCGCCCAGCGCGACGGACCCGGTGACCGCCGCCCGGCCCGGGTCCGCGACGGACACGACGGACACCGCGTCCCGCTCCCGGTCCACGACGTACAGCCGCCCGCCGCCCGGGGCGGGCGCGATGTCCTTCGCACCGGAGCAGTCGAGCCGCTCCAGCACCGCGTGCGTGCCGGTGTCCAGCACGAACAGCGCCCCGGACTCCTCGGGGCTGGACACGTACAGCCGCGCGCCGTCCGGGGAGACCGCGATGCCGTCCGGGCTCAGTTCGAGGGGGACCGGGTCCGTGCCGGGGTCGGTCACGAGGCCGGTTCCGTGTACGACACGCGGAAGCCGGTGAGGGTCATGGTGTCGCTCGCCGCCGCCCCGTCGGTCTGGGCGAGGATGAAGTAGCCGGCCTTGGCGTCGACCACGGCGTTCGCCGGATCGGGGGCCTTCTCCAGGGTGAAACCGCCGCTGGGCTGCGCAACCAGCTGGACGACCTTCACCTCGCCGCCGCCGGCGAGGTTGCGCCGGACGAGATCCAGCTTCAGCCGGCCCACTCCGGAGCAGGTGCCGAACGCGCCGAACCTGGTGATCGTGCCGCCGGCCGGCAGGGAGACCGGCACGGCCCCCTTCGCCACCTCCGCCGTCGCCCCCTTGCGCGCCTCACCGGGGGTGGAATGGTCCCATCCGACGGGCCCGACCGTGGTGAGCAGCGGGGCGATGGCCACGCTCCGGGTCGCCCCGCCGACCGCCACGAGCGAGTCCAGCGCCGAGCTGACCGCGGCGAAGCGGCTGCCGATGGTGTCGAGGTCCGCCTCCAGCATCTGGAACCGGACGTTGAAGCCGTTGTCCCCGGCCGCCGCGACCCGGTCCACCGCGTCGATCCACGGCCGGTGCTTGAAGGTCCGCTGGAACGAGATCCCGAAAGCCATGGCACCCAGGGTGCTCCGACCCCCCGCGGCATGCCAGCGGAACACCCCGGCCTTGCTCCACCCGCGTCAGACCCCGTCCCCCGGGTGCCCCGTCCCGCGGGGGACGAAGGCACCCGTCACCCGTCGTCCCCCGCCTTCCGCGGCCGCCGGTAGCGGTGGTACGTACGGGACGCGTCCAGGGCCCCGGCGGTGCCGCCGGGTTCCGTTCCGAAGCCGAGGTGGCTGCGGCGCAGCTCCACCGTGTTGATCTCGATGCCCAGCGGGCACAGCGTCTCCAGCAGGTTCATCACATAGCCGTACTGGTCCCGGTCGAGCCGCACCCCGTCGGGCAGGTCCACCTTCACCCCGTACGGCTCCGCCAGCCCCCGGCGCGCATGCGCCAGGCACACCAGCAGCGCCAGCCCGCCGTCCGCACCCGCCGCCACCCCGGCCCGGCCGCCCGTGGCCGCGGTCAGCGCCACCGGCTGCCCGGAGGCCGGCAGGCCCGTGGCGTACCAGCGGAACTCCGCCGGGGGCGCCTCCCCCTGCTTCGGCGGCCGGCCCGGCATCAGGGCGACCGCCGCCAGCAGCAGCATCCGGTTCCCCGGCCCGTCCCACACCCCCTGCACGCTGTAGAAACCACCGTCCAGCAGGGCCTGCGCCCGCCGCTCCACCTGGGCGCGCAGCGCCTCCCCGGCCCCCAGCGCGGTCAGCTGGGCCTTCGGGAACGGATACGCGACCACCTGCTCCGGCACGACGCGCTCCAGCAGCTCCCGCGCGAAGGCCGAGCCGCGCCCCGCCAGCAGCTGCCCGTCCACCAGCGGGGCCACCTCGGGCGGCGGGACCGTGCCCTCCGCCGCGGCCACCGCCCGTACCGCCGTCTCCAGCGCGGCCCCCGTCAGCGGGGCCGGCACCTGGCCCAGCTGCCGCTGCGGGAACAGCTCCGCGGCCCGCCGCACCGCCTCCGCGGCCAGCACGTGCAGGCCGCCCGTACGGGTGTCCGCGCTGTGCCGCGCCTCGAACACGGCGGCCGCGCCCGGGGCCAGCTCCGGCGGCCCCGCCACGGTCAGCCCCGACATCGGCAGCGGGGACACGAACACGGACCCCTCGCCGAACGCGTGCACGGTCTGCAGACCGCAGGGCGCCATCAGCCAGCGCCCGGCCGGATCCTGGGCGAACGGCCGCGGGACCAGGCTGCGGGCCAGCGCCCCCAGTTCGCCGCCCTGCTGGGCCAGCGCCCCCGCCTTCGAGGCCATCGCCGACAGCCGCTGCTCCCCGAACGCCTCCAGGGTGGCGCCCAGCCCCAGCTCGTGCAGGGGATCGGGCTCCTCCACGTACGCCCGGCGCAGCGCCACCGGCTTGGTGTCGCCCAGCGCCCGTACCAGCCGCACCAGGCGGGCCAGTGCCTCCGCCAGACCGGGCGCCAGATGGCGGACGGCCGGGGGCCCGGCCGGACGGACCACCCGCGCCGGGTCCGCCAGCACCTGCCGGGCCTCCTCCAGCCGGCGCCGCCGCCCGGGCGGCAACTCCACCGGTACGGGGGCGTCGAGGTCCAGCAGGTGCAGTCCGCGCAGCATCTGGTGGAAGCGGGCCCGGCGGGCCGCGCCCTGCGGACCCACGTGGACCAGCCGGGTGGCCAGCGCCAGCGGGTTCTGCTCCTCCACCACCCGGAAGCGGGCGGCGATCCCGACCCGGGAGGGCAGTCCGGCATTGGGCGCGCCGTCCGGCCCGGGCCCGTTGAGGGCCTCCGCCACCGCGGGCGGGGTGGGCAGCCGCCAGGAGGCGAACATCGCCAGCCTGCTGCGGTAGTGCGCGTCGTCCTCGTCCGGGAGCCGCAGGACGGCCAGGTCCCGGCCGAGGGAGTCGAGGGCCCCCGAGAAGGCCAGCTCCGCGTGCCGGCAGGCGCCGATCTCCCTGGCCTGCCGGATGATGCGCTGCTTCTCCAGGGTGGCCAGGAACGCGAGCCGGGCCAGCAGCCCTTCGAGGAGCACCCCCTCGACGAGCTCCCCCGCCTCCTGCGCGGGCAGTACGGGGCCGCGGACGTTCTCGGCGGGCACCTCCGCGTGGCAGGCGGGGGCCGGCACGAGGTGCACCTTCACGGTCGCCTTCAGCGGACCGCCCGAGGGCGGGAGGAAGGCGGGGAGCAGGGTGCCGGCCCCGGAGAAGGGCGCGAAGACCACCGCCGGCAGCTCCTCCGCGGCCCCCTCCGGCCGGCACAGGACCACCACGGCCTCGTCGGCCAGCGGCCGCCGCAGCCGCAGCAGGAGCACCGGTTCGTGCAGGGGCGGTTCCCCGGGGGCGGGCGGCACCCCGGGTGCGGCGGTGGTGAGCACGCCCCCGGCCAGCGGGAGCGTGCGCTGCGCGGCCCCCGCGGCGTACACCGGCGGCAGGGCGGCGAGCCCGCTCTCCAGCCCGGAGGCGACGAGCAGCCGTTGGTCGGGTTCCCGGCTCATGCGATCGTGATCTCCACCAGGGCGTCCACGAGTTGGGCGACCTCCTTGGGGCTGACGGTCACGTCCTCCTCGGCCGCCAGTTCCTGGAACTTCGGCGGGGGGCCGGCCGGATCGAAGGGCAGCTGGGGCGGGAAGCGGCGCAGCCGGAGCCCGCGGGCGTCGACCACCCCCGGCTCCTCCATGGCCGACCAGAGGACCTCGCTGTAGCGCACCGGCTCGCCCATGCCGAGGGCCTGGACCCGCCGCCGTACCCGGTCCAGGATCCGGCCCTTGAGGGCGGCCGCCTCGGGGGAGGCGACGGAGTCGGGGCGGCCGGCCGGGATGGGCAGCCCCTCCACCGAGATCTTGCAGGCGAACCCCACCGACACCTCGCCGGCCCGGTCGATGTTCGGGGCGACGCCCACGGGCCGGACCCGGTCGATCGCGGCCGCCACCCGTTCGGCCAGCTGGCCCGGGCCCTCCCAGAGCGCGCCTTCCTCCGGGGCGACCAGCACGGTGAAGAAGTGCGGGTTGCCGAGGCTGCGTTCCTGCGAGAACAGCCGCTCCAGGAAGGTGAAGCTGCCGAAGATGGGCTTGTCGATGTCCAGTCCGCCGTACAGGTCGTGCACCAGCGCCTGGCGGACCCCGGGCACCAGGGACACCGCGATCCGGACCGCCTCCGGGGTCCACAGGTTGCGCGGGTAGGCGAGCAGCAGTTCGCGGTAGCGGGAGTCGCTCCAGTACGTACCCCCGCCGTCGGTGGCGGTGGTGTGCTTGACGGTCACCAGCGGCTGGCCGCCCGCCGACAGCTTCCGCACCAGGTCCGACTTGGGGTCCAGCGGATGGAAACCGCCCACCTCGTTCGCCGCCGCATCGTGCCCGGGACCGGGTTCGAAGGCGCGTACGGCCACCGTGGCCAGCCGGCCGGTGTTGGTGAGCGTGGCCGGCTCGTCGGTGAAGTAGTCGTGCCGGTTCGCGGTCAGCAGCCGGGTCCCGCGGGGCAGCACCAGCGCCGGCACCTCGGGCGGCAGGGTGCCCTTGAGGTCGAAGGCGACCTGCCCGACCGCCCGGTGGTGCGGCCGCGGCAGCCCCAGCTCGGCGCCCAGCCGAGTCAGCGCGTCGCCCGTGGCCGTGCTCACGCGGGTGTCCTCGTACGCGAGCGCGAGGTGCACCCAGGACCGGGCCTCCTCCAGGGCGATGATCTCCAGGATCTTGCGCAGGGCGCTGCCCGCCGTGAGGTCCACGTCGGCGCCGAACAGCACCTGGGCGGCGGCCTTCTTCTCCTCCAGCAGCCGGGCCAGCGGCTTGGGCACGAACCCCTCGGGGGTGATCCCGAAGGGTTTCCCGGAGCCGCTGATCCGCACCAGCTCCTGCAGATCGGTGAGCTGTACGTCCTCAGGCATCGGCGGTGACCTCCCCGATCACGGTGTGCAGTGCGCTGCCGAGGACCGTGCGCAGGACGGCCGTCACCTGCCAGCGGCGGCTGCCCTCCGTCTCCTCGGCCAGAGTGAGTTCGACGACCTCGGCCACCCGGGCGTCCGCGGCGAGGGTGCGCAGCACGGACAGCCGCAGCAGCTCCAGCGTCATCGGCCGGGTCAGCCCCCGGGTGAGCACCCGCAGCCCGTCGAAGCCGAAGTCCACGTGGAACGGATCGGTGCCCGGGGCGGTCAGCAGGGCGATGCCCAGGCACTGCGCCAGGTTCTCCGCGCCCTCGACCACCGCGAGGTCCCGCCCGCCCGTGCCCTGGGTGAACACCAGGTCGTGGCCGATCCCGCCGGCCCCGACCGGGGCGAGGGCGATGCCGTGGCCCAGTACGCGCCGCTCCAGGGCGGCGCCCTCGTGGGAGGAGGAGGTGCCGGAGGCCATCAGACCACCTCCACGGTGGTCTGCGTACGGAGAGTGATCTTGTTCGCGGACAGGGTGAGGTCCTTGTCCGTGCCGATCTCGATGTTGCCCTCGTCGTCGATGCAGATCCGGGCCTTCCCCGCGGCGCTCTCGATCACCACCCGGTTCGCATCGGCATCGTCCGGGCGCTTGCCCACCGGCTTCATCAGCGCCTCGCCGATGCTGATCCGCAGCCCGCGGACCTGGATCACCCGGCCGCCCGTCCCGTCGATCAGGTCGTGGCTGGCCGGACCGCTCGGGCGGGGCGCGGTCGCCGGGTCCCCGGCCGACTCCCCCGAATCCCCGGTCCCCGCCAGGTTGGTGGGCAGGCTCAGCCACCAGTCGCCCAGGTGCGAGCGCGGCGCCGCGTCCGCCTCCCACAGCGCCCCGCTGACCACCGCGTTCTGCCGGTCCCCGCGGTAGTGCAGGCTGATCACCCGCATCCCCGGGTAGTGCGGGACCACCAGGCCCGTCCCGCCGAACGCGTACGGGGTCAGGTACGGCTTGTCCGCCAGCCGGGCCGGGGACTCGGCGGGCTGCGCCCGGGTCGGCACGTTCGGCGCCGGGGTCTCGGCCACCCCCTCGTCCAGCACCAGGGTCTGCGCCGCCACCTCGTGACCGTCGCGGACCGTGGGCGCCACGTCCTGCCGCCGGACCAGCCCCACCTCGTGGAACCGCTGCTCCGCACCGGCCCGGCGGCGCTGCCCGGCCACGGCCGACGCGAGGCGGGTGACCTCGTCGCCGCTGCCGGAGCGCGGATGCACCGCCCGCCGCTCGTCCTCGAAGCGGAGCTCGACGGTGAGCCGGGTGACGAACCCCTCCGCCGGGCTCAGCCGGTGGTGCACGCCGATCACCCCGTACTCCTTGAGGTCCGGCGGTGCGGCCGCCTTGAAACCCGCCGCCACCCCCGCCACGGCATCGCCCAGGGGCCCGAGCGCGGATGCGGCGAGGGTCCCCGTCAGGGATGCGGGCGAGGGGTTGGGCAGGTCCGCCCGCACCACGTCCCCCACGCCGATGTCGGGCCGCCCGAGCAGGGTCAGGTCGAACCTCCGCACCGGCGGCGCGGCGAAGGGCGAGTCCTTCGGCACCCCGTCCGGGTCCGGTTCCACCACCGGGCGGCTCTCCACCAGCCCGGTCGCCGGGGTCAGCTCCCAGCTCCGGCCGCCTTCCACGGGCTCCCGCCAGTACCCCACGTGGAGCTCCCCGGCGCGCAGGAACATCGGCACCTCCAGCGCGGCGCTCCCGCCGTGGGACAGCCGCGCCAGTTCCTGCAGCGCCTGGACCACCGAGCCGTCCGCGCCGATGTCGAACTCGCCGTCGAGGTCGATGTCCGCCCCCGCGCCCCGGACCGGCACGTTCACCTTCCGGTTCTCCGTGCAGAGCCCGGTGGCGTAGCCGACCACGGTCCGCGCCGCCTGCGCGGTGTCCAGCATGGGCTTCTGCACCTGCATCCGGTGGTAGGCGGCGTCGATGCCGGAGAAGCGGGTGCGGTACGTGAACTCCCCGTGGGTGCGCTCGACCGACAGCACCCGGCCCTCCAGCACCGCGTGGAACCCGTCGTCCTTGCCGTCGAGCCCGCCGGGCGGCGGCGCCCCGAGCGCCCCGAGCGCCGAGCGCACGAACCCCCGTTTGAGGTCCCACCAGCCGAGCCGGATCTCCACGTGCACGTAGTTGCCGGCCGCGATGGCCGCGTACTCCTTGTCGGGCAGCCCGTCGAGGACGATCTCGAACGTCGCGCCCCGCAGGGTGTCGTCGGCGTCGACCTTCACCTCCAGCCGGTGGCCGGCGTGCGTCAGCAGCAGCGGCTCGGAGGTGCGGTCGGGGAAGCCCTCGTCGTCCTTGTGGAAGACCAGGGCCCACCCGGCCTGGAATCCGACGACCGGCTCGCTCGCCGCCCCGGCCGCCGACATCGCTCCGGAGGTGACACTAGACAAGGAGGTCATAGGGGCTCCCTTCCTCCGCCCGGCCGGGCGGGGCCGGCGGGGGACTGCCGCCGGCGCGTTCGCGGAAGCCCGCCAGGATGCGGCTTCCCACCTCGGCCGGCTCCACCAGCGCCCGCGCGCCGAGGACGAGTTCGGCCACCAGGATCTCGATCACAAGGGCGTGCTCCGCCGAGCTGCCGAAGGCCATCGGCCGCCCGACCACCACCGGCGCCGACCCGATCGGCCGGCCCGCCTCCAGCACCACCAGGTACGGGCGCACCGCCGCGGGGTCCAGCGCGCCCGGCACCGGCGAGGTCAGCCCGGCCCGGGTCCCCTCCCGCAGCCTGGCCCAGTCCTCCGGCCGGACGCCGGGGGGCGGGCCCGGCCGGGGCGCGGACTCCGCGCCCCCGTCCACGACGGTCCGCGCGGGCTCGGCGGCCAGCGCCCCCACGAGGTCGGCGGTCAGCGCGACCAGAGTGACCGTCAGCGCCCGCCGCCCGGCCCGCACGTGCACCCGCTGGGGCAGCCCCAGCGACGCGTTGAAGGGCAGCGGCTCGAACCCTTCCGGGAGTACGAGGGTGGTCACAGGAACTCCGTAGCCGTCGAGGCCGCCAGCATCCCCGCGTCGGTCAGCAGGTCGACCGGGCCCGGGGGTGCCACGTGCTGGAGCTCGATGTTCACCTCGATCGTGTCGAGCCGCTGCGAGGACGCGGCGAAGCCGAGGCTGGTGACGTGCATGTTCATCCGGACGGTCATGCGCGTGGCCAGGATCAGGCCGGAGACCTTGCCGCCGGTGAAGCGGCCGATCGCCCCGCCCCGCTTGGCGAAGTCGGCGAGCAGCTCCAGCCCCTGCTTCCAGGCGTGCCGCTGCGGCCCCACCAGCAGGGCCGTGAGGCTGGCCGTCTCACTGGCGTTGCCCACGGCCGCCCGGAACGAGGGGGTGCCGATCGGCGGCAGGGTGTAGCGCGAGCTGACCGCGAGCCGCTGCACCGCGAACAGCGGCACCACCAGCAGCCCGTCGGTGATGATCGCCGAGGGCAGGCTCTGGAACTCGTCGAGGGTCGATGCGGAGCTCATGTCACTCCTTCACCCGGATCTCCATGATCAGGTCCGGGCCGGTGGGGATCCGGACCTCGGAGTGGAAGACCTCCAGGAAGGCCTTCTGCAGCTCCTCGGAGTTGGTCACCCACACCACCCCGCGCAGCCCGTTCTCCCGGGCGAACACCAGCTGCCGCTCCATCTCCCCGACCACCGAGATCCCCGTCTTCTCCTCGTACACGGCGATCAGTTCGCGGGCGGTCACCTTCTCGGGGGGCCGCATCTCGGTGGTCAGCTTCGGGGTGGTGTCGCGCTGCCAGGAGGTGTCCCGGCGCGGGATGCCGCCCTGGATCTCGTCGGACTCGTACTCGGGCCTGTCCTTCTTCTGCGCGGGCTTCTCCCCGGGTTTCTTCCCCGACGGTTTCTTCGCCGGCCCCTTGCCCGGTGCCTTCGCCTCCGGCGTGCCGGCCTCCGCGGGCTGCTTCCCGGCGGCCCCGGCCTCGGGTGCCCCCGGGGCCGGCTCCTTGCGCACCCGCCCCGGCGACTTCCGGCCCTGGAGGTGGCCGGACTCGGAGACCGCCACGCCCGTGTGCTTGGCGTCGTACACGAAACCGTCCACGATCCCGTCGATGCCGATCGTCGTGAACGTGCGCACCGGCGCCTGCAGCTTCCCGGTCCACTCGAAGGAGGAGCCCGTCACCCGCTCCTGGTACCGGCCCGCCTCCACGTGCGGGCCGCTGCCCGGCACCCTGCGGCCGGGCCGGATCCGGTCCTGCGCCACCAGGATCGCGATCGCCATCCGGTTGCGGGCCTCCAGGCCGTCCTGCCCGGCCAGCACCGACTTCACCGCCGCGGCCACCGGGTCCTGCGCCCCGTGTTCGAACATCGCCACGAAGCTGCGGGCCGCCCGGGTCACCTTGAGCGACTGGCGCCCGTACTGCCGGGCGGTGAGCGGCTTGTGCGGGGCCCCGGGACGGCCGCCCACGCGCTCCGGCCGCACCGGGGACGGCGGGGCGGTCTCGATCGCCTCGAACAGCCGCTCCGCGGCGGCCGCGAGCTCGGGCCCGGCTCCTGCCGCCGGGCGGGGCGGGGCAGCAGGGGGCAGCCCGGCCCGCTCGGCGGGGGTGTAGGAGCGGGTGTGCCCGCCCAGGGCCTCCAGCTCGTTGCGGGCGATCAACTGCCAGTCGTGCTCTTCCGACTTGAGTACGAACGCCAGATCGTCGCGGAAGGTCTGGAGGTTGTCGAGGACGGCGGACAGGGCCTGCAGGTCGCGCGACCGTACCGCGGGGTCGCGCAGGGGCCGGGGGTCCTCGGAGTGGAGGGCGTGGAGGTCGTCCAGGAGGGAGTTCAGCGCCTGCTCCATGCGGTTCCGGGTGGTGGTGAGCCGCGCCACGTGCACTCCGGTGCCCCGGAGGACCATCAGCTCCGTCAGCCGGTCGACGGTGCGCTGGGCCGGGGCGCGCCCGTGGAGGGCCGCCAGCGCCCGGACGGCCGCCTGCGCTCCGGGATGGTCCCGCGTGAACTGTCGGATCTGCTGGACCAGCCGCGTCCGGTCGATCGTGTAGGTCATCGCTTCTCCCCGTCCTCCGGGTCCGGCTCCCACGTCCCGTGCCGGACGCCCTGCTCCCGGGTCCACGCCTGCACGGCCGGAGACACCACCCGGGTCACGACCTGGTCGACCACCTCCATCACCACCGCCTGCGTGACGGCCTGTCTGAGGGCGTGCTCCAGCAGCTCGTTCGCCAGGTTCGCGACCAGCCGGCGCCGTACGTCCGCCGTCACGACGGACACCCCGGCCCGCCGGCCCACCTTCCACAGCTGCGCGGCACGGCCCACGATCACCTTGGCGCCCCCGGCGATCTGGTGCAGGTCGAAGACGGAGAACGCCAGCCCGATGGCGGCCGACAACTGCTCGGCCTGGACCTCCTGCCAGTGCAGCAGCGCCTCGGGGTCCATCACCGACTGGTACAGCCGGCCCTTCTCCCGGGCGTCCAGAACGTCCGAGACCGCCAGCGACACGGACACCACCCCCGTGATCAGCCCCGCCGCCGCGGCCCCCAGCGGGGCGCAGAGCAGGCCCAGGACCAGCACGCCCGCCGAGGCGAAGGCCTTCACCGCCACATCGGCCTGGTACTTGCGGCCGAGCGCCAGGTTCACCCCGTCCGCGTACTCCTGGAGCGCTCCGGCGTGCGGCCGCAGTTCCTCGTCCGCCAGGGCGTGGATGCCGGACAGCTGGAACCACAGGCCGCGCGCGTCCCGGCTGCTCGTCGCCTCGACCCGCCGGGAGACCTCCAGGGCGAAGAACGCGCCGCCCTCCGGTTCGGCGGCCTTCCGGGTCATCTCCGCGTTGGCCTGGTCCATCTGCGCGAGCAGGTTCCCGAGGAAGGCGCCGACCGCGGCGGGATCCCGCTGGGCGGAGACGAAGACCTCCTCCAGGTCCCCGATCTGGAAGAAGAGCGGGTCCACCTGGTTGACCAGGCCCCGCCGGGCGTTGATGCCGGCCTCCAGGTCCGCAGCCGTCCAGTTCCGGCCGCCGTGCACCGCCAGGTGGACGGTCCCGCCCCGCTCGATCCGGCTGTCGGCGAGATCGGCCAGGGTGCGTGCACTGACGTGGTTGATGGGGGGCGGGAGCAGGACGTGGTGCTCGTGGTAGCCGGGCCGGTACTGCCTCTCCCGGACGGAGAGCACCGCGCGCACCGGGCCCGTCGCACCCGTGCGCTCGGCGTGGCGCACGGCCGTGAGCAGCACCATCAGCTTCACCACGCTGCCGCCGAGCACGTCCAGCACCTGCGAGAAGTGCTGCACCGAAGCCTCGGCGTGCGGCCCCCTGCGCTGGACGATCGCGGTGCGGGACGAGCGCAGCTGCTGGAGCAGCAGCACCCGGCAGGTCTCGGCGTACAGGTAGGTGCAGCCGTCGGTCAGGGTGGAGTGGACCTCCTTGAGGAAGCCCAGGCTCCAGCCGGCCGCGTTCGAGACGGGCCCGCCGCCGCTCGGCCGGACCTTCTGGGCGTTGTCCGGCAGCTGGTAGACGAGCGCCACCTCGTCGGCCAGTTCGCGGACCGTCCGCGCGGCCTCGGCCAGCCGGTGCAGGAAGCCCAGTTCGGGGGCCTGGCCCGGGCGCAGGTGCAGATAGCCGTTGTTGCCCTTGCCGTCCCCGCGGACCGACACCTGCGTGGTGACGGTGCTCTTCACCGAGGCCATGCCGACGGCGTGCGCCCGCGCGGAGATCACCCGGGCGCAGTTCAGCGCGAACATCCCGGCGTAGCCGCACTCGGGCACGTCCAGGAGGCGGGCCAGGTGCCGGATCCCGTCGCCCAGCCGGTCCCCGGAGCGGGGCAGCGAGCGCCACTCCGGCTCCCCTTCGTACGGGGTGCAGCCCAGCGTCCTGCCGCTGAGGTCCCTCGGCCAGACCGGCCTGGGCGGCCTCGCAGGCTGCCGGACCGCCCCCGCGCCGGCCCGCGCGGCACCCGGCGCGGGCCGTGCGGGCGCCGCGGCGGGCCGCGGGACGGCGGTCACGAAGCGGATCCGGGCCGGGACGACGTCCTTCATCACCGCCAGCAGCTTCCGGTCCGCGAACACCTCGCAGAGCACGCTGGGCCCCTGCGCCCCCTCCAGCAGCCGTTCGGCGTACCGGCGCCGGGCCCCGGCCTCGCGGAGCGGGTGGCCGGCCGGCTCCCGGGCCTCGTCGAGGAGTTCCAGGAGCCGCTTGTCCACGGATTCCACCGTCCCGGGCCGGTCGGTGCGCACGAGGTCGTAGTACGGCGCGAGCCCGCCCGCCGAGGACAGCACCGACCGGGCACCGGCCCCGGTCTGCTGCAGGCCGAGCAGCGGGAACGCATGGCACTCCTTGCCGTGGGCGTCCTCGGGCAGCGTTCCGTCCGGCTGCAGCAGCTCCTTCTTCACGTCGGTGATCCAGGCGAGGGCCGGGATGGCCCGGCCCTTGTACACGACCAGCCCGGCATAGCCCGGATGGCCGTGCTCCTCCGGCTTCCACACCGCCCCGTGCCGGTCCAGGTGCGCCAGCCACGCGGCGTGCAGGGCCTCCTTCTCCGACAGCACCTCGCCGACGTACGGCAGGTACACCCAGTCCTTGCGCTCGCCCTGCCGGTGGAACAGCGGGACCGCCACCTCCGCCCCGCCGTGGTCGTAGGAGGGGATCCGGTACGTGGCATCCGCAGCCCCGTCATCCCCCTCGCCGCTGCCGTGCCCGCCCGGCGCTCCGCCCACGCGCCCCGGATCCAGCGGCTCGTCCGCCGGAACGGCCGTCCGCGGCGCCGGGGTTCCCCGCCGGCGCAGCAGCCCCGAGGCGGACACCGCGTAGTCCAGCCCGCGGCGTACGGCCTCGGAGGCGTGCTCCCGCACCCCCTCGGCCGGGGTCAGGCCCGTGAACACCGGGGGCTCGCGGTGCACCACCACCGGCCGGCCGCTCCCCCGGGCGTCCACCACCTCGCGGCGGGCGGTCTCCAGCGCACGCCGGCAGGCATCGCCCACCGCCTTCTCCAGCAGCGCCAGCTCGCGGGCCGTGACCGGCTCCACCAGCCGGACGTGCAGCGGCACGTGCACATGAAGGGGCACCCCTCAGCTCCACTCCGCATGGGCGTGCAAGGCGTGCCGCACCCGGCGCAGCGCCTCGTCCACCGCCTCCTGCACCACCCGGGCGTGCGGGGCCCCGACCACCTCGACGGTCACCGGCAGGTGCACGTGGATGTCCAGCCGGGCGTCCTGCTCGGCGAGCACGAGCTCGGCCTCGCTGCCCTCGGCGGGCATCACCAGTTCGCCGCGCCGGACCGCCACGAGCCCGTCGCGCCGTACGCGCGCCGCCCACGGCCGGGCCCCGCCGCTCTCCGGCCGCGGAGGCTGGTGCCCCGTGCCCTCGGTCATCGCCACTCCTCCGTGCCGTGCCCCTCCGCGGCCCCCGCCGTCAGGCCATGGCCTTCGGCATCTTCGTCTCGCCGCCGCCGTCGTCCACCACGGCCTCGCGCGCCACCCCGCTGAACGTGGCCGCCGGCGCCCCGTTCACCACGGCGTTGGACGGATTCGCCGAGGTGATCAGGCACTTGTTGAACAGCAGCTTCTGGAAGTCCCACTCGTCGGTGCTGCTCCCCTTCGCCTGGTACAGGCCGATGGAGAACTCCTTGCCGGTCATCGCCAGCCGGGTCAGCTCCGCGGCCGCCCCGCCGATGGCCTTCACGGTCATCTGGAAGGTGAAACTCGCCGGCTGCGCGATGTAGCCGACGTGCGTGGCCTCCAACGAATGGATCACCTCCGCGTTGAGCGCGAAGGTGGGCGTGAAGGTGTCCACGGGGGTCAGCGGCTTGTCGGACTTGCCGTCCAGCACGACGGCGAGGCGCGAACTCATCCAGGTGGTGGGGGGAGTGGTCACGGGGCGTCCTCCGGTGGCGGGAGCAGGGGGTGGTTCAGGCCGCCTTGAAGGCGAGGTTGACGTCGAGGAAGTGGACGGCCCCGGCGTACGTGACGGACAGCAGCACCTCGACCGTGCGCTGCGTACGGGCCGTGGTCAGCGTGTTGACCTGGCCCGGGGTCCGGCCGGCCTCCTCCGCTTCGAGGATGGGCAGCAGGGGGATGTCGATGGTGAAGGCGGTGATCACCCCGGAGGTGACCAGCGGGCTGAGGATCCCGTCGATGCGCGAGCGCAGCGCCTGCATGCCCAGCCGGTCGATCCGGGTCTCACCGATCGAGCCGATCAGCCCCGCCTTCAGCAGGAACTCGATGTGGTCCAGCACCCGCACCACGTCCACGTACAGCCGGTCCGTCTTGGTGGTGTAGCTGCGCCCGGAGCCGAGGTGGAGCCCCTCGCCCGGGATCAGCTCCGGGTCGATGACCGGGATGATGAACTTCTGCGTCAGCTGCTGGATCTCGGTGCCCGTGAACTGGGCGCCCAGCGGGATCTTCAGGTCGTTGACCGGCTTCAGCAGCACACTGGCGTGCGGCGGCTGCCCGGCGATGGCCCCGGTGACGGCCGCGGCCACGTCCGGCGTGGGCTCGCCCTGCTTCTTCTCCACCCGCGCCGCCACCAGGATCATCCGGCTGGCGTCGCTCTTGAGAGCGCCGTACGCGGAGTCGGCGGCCTCGGCGAAGGTCTTGCCCCCGAGGGGCAGCGCCGGATCGACCATGGCCACGCCCATCCGGGCGTTCCCGGCGGCGCTCACCTCCTCCACGTGCTCCTTGAGGTCCTTCAGCCGGCCGGCGTCGGTCTCGCCCGCCAGGCAGACGAACTGCACGGGCAGCGCCGCGGCCACGGCCAGGGCCGCCTTGTATCCCGGCACCGGCGCGGTGCCCGCCGCCGCTCCGGAGGGCACCGCGTCCGCCGTCCTGATGGCGAACACCCGCGAGGGCGCCGGGTCCTGGAGCAGGGCCGCGCGTACCGCGTGGAAGAGCGGTCCGGCCTCGATCTTGCCGGTCGTCGTGTTGAGGGTCGTGAACTTCTCACGGGCCTCGGACACGGTGCCGATCTGCAGCGGGACGTTGGGCTGGGCCGTGCCGGAGGTGCCCGCCGACCCGACGATGGCCACGTTGCCCACCGCACGGCGGGCCTGCGGCTGCATCCCGCTCGTGTTGATCCGGACTTTGATGAACGGGAACTCGGCTGCGGTCTCGGTCATGTTGTCACTCCTGGCGGTCAGGGCACCGCGACGGGCACGATGCCGACGTGCCGGAGCCGGGTGGCGAGTTCGGTGAGGCGGGCCCTGCGCAGGGCCGCGGTGTCCCCGGGGTCCGTACCGGCGGGCACCCCGGGCAGGTCGGCCTCGTCGAGGGCGGCCTCCGGGAACAGCAGCAGGGCGGGCGCAGGAGTCCGTACGGCCATGCCCGCCGGGGGCCGGGGCCGGTCCGCGCTGTCGGCCACCCGGGCCATCCCGACCTGTACGCCGGCCAGCCGTTCGGCGAGGCCGTCGAAGGGCCGGTCCAGCACGAAGGCCACGCACACCAGCTTGAAGGCCGTCTCCGACAGCTCCGGCGCGGGCTCCTCGACCATCTGCACGTTCAGGCCGAGGGGGATCCTGCCCTGGGCGTCGGGGATGCCCGCACCCACCGGATCCTTCCTGGCCACATCGGTGATCGTGGTCTCCACCCCGCCCCGGCCCGCCAGCAGCGTCAGGTCGAGCCGGGCGTCCGCGTCCACCGTCGGCCCGGCCAGCGGCCACCGGGCCTGAAGGCGCCACTGCCGGCCGCTCTGCATGTCGTACACCTGGGCGTCGAGCGGCTGGGCCGACACCGAGGTGGGCATGAGGGTGACCTGACGGGTCACCACGGCCGTCACGGGCCCGATCCTCGCCTCCTGGGCGGTGAACGCCGTCTCCAGCAGCCGGTCGCCCACCCCGGGGGTCAGCAGGGCCCCGCACTCGGCCGAGTCGAGCAGGCGCAGCAGCGTACGGTCGCGGAACTGCACGCGTCGCCCTCCCTTCGGTCCGGAATGCACATCGCACGGGCAGTTCCGAGGTACCAGGGGCCGTGCGGGTTGACGCCTGACGGACCGGCAGTTCACACGTCCTGGGCAACACGTCGGCCCGGGCGGACGTACGCACCGCCGCGCCGACCGCCGGCGCGGCCGGGCAGGTCCCACGGTGGGGGGATGGTCAACCAGAGCACCGCCCCGATCCCGCTCGACCTGCGGCCGTCCGACGTGGCGATGTCGAAGGACGGCAGCACGCTGTACGCGTCCAGCAGCGACGAGGCGGGCTGCGTCTTCGTCCTCGACACGGCCACCCACACCGTCCGCAGGAAGATCGACTGCCCCGGGGCGAGCGACATGCTGCTCGCCCCGGGCGGCCGCAGCCTCTACGTCACCAACCGGGACGGACGGGCGGTGACCGTGATCGACACCGCCACGGAGAAGGTGTCCGGCTCGATCGCCGTGCCCGCCGTGCCCTTCGGCCTGGCCGCGCTGTCCACGGGCACCCGCATCTACGCGGCGGTCGGCGAATTCGGCGCCACCGATGCTCCCGGCACGGTCGCGGTGATCGACACGGCGACGGCCAAGGTGATCCGGAGCATCACGGTGGGCGATTCGGCCTTCGGCCTGGCCGTCTCCCCGGACGACTCGCGCGTGTACGTCACGGACTTCGGGAGCGGCGAGGACGGCGCGCTCCACGTGATCAGCACCGCCACCGACACCGTGGACGGCACCCCGGTCCCCGTCCGGCCCTTCGCCCGGGCTGCGGCCGTCACCCCCGACGGCTCGCGGATCTTCGTACTGGAGGGCCAGGACGGCACCGTCTCGGTCGTCGACGCCGCGAGCCGCGCGGTGATCGCCGGTATCCGCGTGGGGAGCTTCCCCAAGAACTTCTGGATGGACCCCGCGGGCAGGCGCCTCTACACGGGGAACGCGGAGGACAACACCGTCTCCGTGATCGACACCGGCACCCTTCAGGTGACCAGGACCCTGCTGGTCGACGGTCCCCCCGGCAACCTCGTCGCGACCCCCGACGGCCACCGCCTCTACGCCGCGGCCTTCCGCGAGCGCCTCGTGCTGCCCGTCGACGCCCGTACGGTCACCCTGCGCGCGGGCAAACGCCCCGAGGCCGCCCTGTTCACCCGCAACAGCCGGCTCTGCGTGACCAACCCCGGAGACGGCACGGTGACGGTGCTCCGCCCGGAACCGGCGGAGATGGCGGTCGGGGACGAACCGGTGGCCGTCGCCGTGGCCGCCGACGGCCGCACGGCCTACGTCGCCAACGCGCTGTCCGGCGACGTCTCCGTCATCGACACCGCCACCGAGCGGGTGACCGCGACCGTCCCGTCCGTGCCCGTCGGCCCCGCGGCCGCCCTCGCCCTCGCCCCCGACGGCAGCCGGCTGTACGTGGCCGGCCCGGACCAGGTCACGGCCGTCGACACCGCCACCCGCACCGTCACCGGGGCCGTGCCCGTCCCGGGGCTGACCGGGATGGCCATGAGCCCGGACGGGCAGCGGCTGTACGCCACCGACGGGGACCGGCACATGTTCGTCGTGACCACCAACCCGTTCGGGCTGCGCCCCGGCCCGCCCGGGGTCCTCGGGGACAACCCGCTGTCCGGTGCCACGGACCTGGCCGTCACCCCCGACGGCAGGCACGTCTACGTCCCGGACACGGGCGTGAACCGGGTCATGGTCATGGACACCACCAGCCTCACCCTCGCCACGATCTTCCCGCTGGCGGGCGGACCCCGGTCCGTGGTCATGAGCCCGGTGGAACGCCGCGCCCACATCAGCTGCGAGGGCGACGGCACCCTGGCGACCGTGGACACCAACAGCCACACCGTGGTGGGCCGGCCCGTACCGCTGCCGTTCGCCGTCGCGGACCTTGCGATCAGACGGGAAGGAACCCCGCTGTACGCCGCCGCCCCGCTCGGCCGGGCCGTCGTGGCGGTGGACCCCGCGACCCGCACCCGCCTGGAGGCCTTCCCGGCGGGAGCCGACCCCTTCGCCCTGGCCCTCAGCCCCGACGGACGCCGCGCCTACGTGCCCAACCTCGACTCCTCCACCGTCTGCGTGGTGGACACCAACACCACCCGGATCCGCCTCGGCGGGGACCCGGCCGGCCTCGCCGCCACCTCCGACGGCCGCCTCGCCTACGTGGCCGTCCCCGCCTCGGGCACCGTGGCCGTCATCGACACCGTCACCGGAACCGAGGCCGGACCCGCGGTCCCCGTCGGCGGCCGCCCCAGGGCCCTCGCCCTCACCCGCGACGACACGACCCTGTACGCGGCCGGACCCGGAGCGGTCACGGCCGTGGACACCGCCACCCGCACCGTGAAGGGCACCCCCGTCCCGGTCGGCGACCTCCCCCAGGCCCTGGCGCTGGCCCCCGACGACTCACGCCTGTACGTGGCCGACGCCGCCGCCGGCACGATCACCGTGATCGACACCGCCACCGCGGCCGTCACCGCCGTCGTGCCCGCCGGAGTGGCCCCCCAGGACCTGGCCCTCAGCTCCGACGGCTCCCGCCTCTACGCCTCCGACACCGGCGCCGACGCCGTCCTCGTGATGGACACCGCCCGGCGCACGGTGGTCGCCACCGTCCCGCTGCCCGGCAGCCCCCACGGCCTGGCCCTCACCACCGACGGCCGCACCCTCCTGGCCACGATCCCCTCGGCCAAGTCCCTGGCCGCCATCGACACCGCCACCCTGACGATGCGCGGCACCCCCGTCCCGGTCGGCAGCGCCCCCCACGGAGTCGCCGTCACCCCCGACGGAACCCGCGCCTACACCGCCGACGCGGCCTCCGACACGATCTCCGCCGTGGACCTCTGAATCCGGTGCGGGTTCGGCGGAACGGCATGAGGGCCCCTCGCGCGGGCGGTACGGAGGGTGTCCGTACCGGGGCGAGAGGCCCTCGTGCGGGCCCGGGTGGACGGGCCGGTGATGGGGCAGGTCAGACCTTCCTGATGCTGTAGCGGACGCCGGTCACGCACTCGCTGTTCTGGCTGGAGCCCGTCACGACCCATCCGGCGGGGATGGGCGAGTTGGAGCAGACGAGCAGGACGGTCTGGGTGGTGACCCTGGTGATGCTGCCGCGCACGCCGGTGACGCACTCGCTGTTCCGGCTGGAGGTGGTGAGCACCCACCCGGCCGGAATGGGCGAGTCGGAGCACACGAGGAGGACGGCCTGGTCGGTCACCCGTGTGATGGCGAAGCGGACGCCGGTGACGCACTCGCTGTTCCGGCTGGAGGTGGTGATGACCCATCCGGCGGGGATGGGCGAGTTGGAGCAGACGAGCAGGACGGTCTGGGTGGTCACCCTGGTGATGCTGCCGCGGACGCCGGTGACGCACTCGCTGTTCTGGCTGGAGGTGGTGAGCACCCACCCCGCGGGGATGGGGGAGTTGGAGCACACCAGGAGGATCGTCTGCGTGGTCACCTGGGTGATGGAGTAGCGGACGCCGGTGACGCACTCGCTGGTGCGGTACGAGGTCGTGATGACCCACCCGTCCGGGACGGGCGAGTTGGAACAGATCTGCATCATGGCGGACGCCGTCTGCGCCGCCCGTGCCGGCTGCGCGGACGCGTCGCCCGCGGCGGGGGCCGCCTGGCGGGCGGGGGCCGCGGTCGCGGAGGCCGACGCCGGTCCGGCGACGAGTGCGGCGGCGGCGAGGAAGGCAGCGGCTGCGGTCGACAGCCATCGGGCCAACTTCACGGGAGGGGTCCTTTCAGGTGGACGGACGGAAGGGTGTACCGCCGGGCCCGCGGTGGTCACGACCCTAGCCGCGGGCTTCCCCCGCGGAGTCTCACCGAGGTATCAACTTCGGCCTGCGAACGTCCTGTTAGCGCCGTGACGCGGCGCGCGACCGCTGGATACGGTCCCGGTCCGTGGAGACCACCGACGCTCTCGCCCGGCTTCAGGCCGCGGTGGACGCGCATGCCCTGGTGAACCTGACCGGAGGGCTCGGCACGGGGAAGAGCCGGCTGGCCCGGCGCCTGCCGGCCGTGGCGGCGGTCGTCGATCTCGCGGAGTGCTCCGCCGGCGTCGGCCCCGGGGCGAGCCCCGATACGACGGTGCTGCGCAGCCACCTCGCGCAGCCCGGCGGACTGCTCCTGGTGGACGGTGCGGACGGCCCCGGCGCGGCGGGGGCGGTCGCGGCCGCGCTGGACCCGGCCCGGGGCCGGGTGCTCCGCCCGGTGCTGCTCGTCAGCCGGCGCCCCCTGCGCGCCCTCGCCGACTGGGGGCGGAACACCCCCGTGCCCGTCTTCCTCGGCCCGCGCCCCCAGGCGGCGATCGAGGCGCAGGCCCGGGCCGCCGGCATCACCGGCCCGGCGGCCGTGGCCTTCGTGCTCCGGCTGGCGGGCGGCCTCCCCCTGCTCGCCGAACTCGCCTGCCGATACCTCCACTCGGGTACCGAGGCCGGGCCGAGCGACGCCCTCGGGCCGAGCGACGACCCGGGGCCGGCCGCCGACTGGATGGCCGGCGAGGTCCTGGAGCGGCTCGGCCGCGAACGGTCGGGACAGCGCTGGCGCCACGCGCTGCGGCTGCTGGCCACCGTACGCACCGCGGACGAACGGCTCCTCGCCGGCGGACCGCGGCTGTTCGAGACCCTGGCCGGGCTGAGCCTCGTACGCCGGGACCGGCTGGGGCTGACGATCAGGGAGCCGTACCGCACCCTCTTCGAGACGGCGTACCGCTGGCGGCACCCGCAGGCGTACGAGGACGTGCGCAAGCGGGCGGCCGGCTACCGGAGGGCCCAGCTGACCGAACGGGCCTCGGCTCCCGGCGAGCGGGCCGGGCTCGTGGAGGAAGGGCTGTTCCTCACGGGGGACCCTTTGCTGCGCGCCACCCTGTTCCCGCCCGCCGAGGAGGCCGCGGGAATCGGGCCCTTCCGGCCCGCGGAGGCCGACGACATCGGCAGGCTGATGCGCCAGTGGGCGGTGCAGGGCGGCTTCGACGTACGGCGCTCCGAGCGGATCGCGGCACGCTGGCTGGAGGGCGGGGGCGGCACCTTCCGGCTGGCCCGCGACCGGGACGGGCGGCCGGTCGGGCTCGCCGCGCTGCTCCCCGTGGGCGCGGACACCGAGGCCGGCATCGAGCCGCTGCTCCAGCAGCACACGGCGGACCTGCTGGGCGGCCGGACCTCCGGCGGCCTGTTCCTCGGTGCCACGTACGGGGCGGACCCGGTGGTGTTCGGGCAGATCCTGCGGGACATCCTCGCGCAGTCCGTCCAGGCCGGCCGGCTGGTGGTGTCCACCGCCGGTCCGCAGCACCAGGCACTGCTGCGGACCCTGAACTTCCGCCCGCACGGAGAGATACGGGACGACGTGTACCGGTGCGGCCGCCGGCCCGAGGTCTACAGCCACGACTTCGCCGCCGCCGGGCTGCCGGGCTGGCTGGGCGCGGTCGCCTCCGTGCGCGCAGGCGCGCCCGTCGGCGCCGGGCCCGCAGCGGAGCAGGACGCCGGGGAACTCGTGGCGTGGGCGCTGGCCCGGGCCGGCGATACCGCGGCGCTGGCCCGCAGCCCGCTGCTGGCCCGACCGGGGTTCGGATCGGCCGCGCGGCTCCGCTCCTGGCTGCGGGACACGGTGGCGGAACTGGCGGCGGCCGACGCGCCCGCGGACGCCGAGGCGGGCGCGATCCTGAAGGCGTACTACCTCGGCGGCCGGAGCCGTACGCACCACCAGGTGGCCCGGGGGCTGCACCTGAGCCGGGCCACGTACTTCCGCAGGCTGCGGCGCGGCCTGTCCGCGGTGGCCGCCAGGCTGCCGACGGCGGCGGGCGTCCGGGACGAGGGCTGAGAGGCCCGCCCCGCCCCCGTCGTCAGGAGCGGCCGGGCAGGGTGTCGCGGATCTCCGGCGGCGTGCCCCCGGGCTCGGCCGGCTCCACCGGGCGGGGTGCACCGCCGTCGTCATGGGTCGTGAAGCCCCGGAAGTAGCGGGCCCCGGCCCATGCGCCGGTGTCCGGCGCCGACGCGTAGAAGTACCCGTGCTTCTCCTCGACCACTCCGAAGTCGGGGTCGTACGGGGAGAGGGGGTGCTCCAGGTAGAGGATCACCCCGAACCCGCGGCCGTCGGCGGGCGGGGCGATCTCGACGGAGCCGATCCGGTCGAGCCCGGTGGCCCCGATCGAGTAGATCCCGAGGTCGGCGGGGACGGGACAGCTGTCCCCCGTGTAGTCGGCCCCGCTGTACAGGACGATCGGCTCGGGCTGCTGCTGCATCGCGAGTCCGCTCCCTTCCTACGTGTTCGTGTCGTTTCCTGCTCGTCCATCCCCCTGTGCGGGGTGTCAGGTGCCCGCCTTCCAGCGGCCTCAACCAGCGGTCAACTGAATGCCGGTGCGCACGGCCGGGCCGGCTCCCGTTGCCGCCCGGCCTCGGCCCCGGCCCGGCCCCGGCCCGTTCGGGTGGGGTGATGGCCGGTCAGATGCGGTGCAGGGGGGCGGTGGTCTGGGTCCAGTGCCAGTTCACCGGGGGCCGGTGCTTCTTCAGGGCCGTGCGCTGCCGGGTGTACGCGCGCAGGGCGTCCTCGATCGCGGTCGGGAGGGCGGTGAGGTCCTCGGGGGCCGGGACGCGCAGGAGGAGGTGCTGTTTCGTGTGCGCCAGCAGCAGGTCGCCGTCCGGGGTGCAGGCCGTGAGGGTGAAGTGGGTCAGGGGTTTGAAGGCCTTGTCGGCGGTGTCCAGCTTGGCCCGGAGCACGCCCGCGCTGTTCCACGCGTAGAGCCCGTACCGGTTGAGGTGGAAGGCGTGGCCGCGGCGGGCGTCGGCGGCGACGGTGTAGCAGAGTCCGGTGAAGGGGGAGTCGAGCCGCTCGTGCAGGCCGTGCAGGCGTCCGGTCATCTCGCCCCGGTCGTCGACGAGCGCGAACACGAACGGCTGGCCCCGGCTGCCGCTGCGGAAGGTCCGGGCGAAGAACGGGACCACGAAGAGGCTGTCGGACAGCGGCACCGGCCGCCCGAGACGGGACCGGTCCCAGTGCGAGAGGCTGTCCTCGGCGGCGACGAGCTCGGTCAGCGCGGGCCGGGGCCGGTTCGCCAGACCCACCGGAGCGCCCCGGTACACCGCGTGTGCGCGGAGGTCGACGTCCGTCTGGTGCGCCGGTTGGGGATCGAGCGATGCCAGCACCTCGATCCGCGGCTTGGAGTCGGCCGTCAGCGGGCCGTCGGCCACGCCCACCAGGTTGGTGATGACGTTGCCGTACCTCCACACCCCGTACTCCGCGACGGTGCACAGCAGCCGCCCCGAGGGGGTGACGCCGAGGGAGCCGGCGAAGGGGTCCCCGCCGGTCCACTCCCCGTACGGCCGCCGGTCCTTCGAGTCGTACGTGGCCAGGACGCGGCTCAGGTCCGGCGCGATCAGGGTGGTGTGGTCGGGCACGGCGGTGAGGGCGAGTACTCCGTCGGGCAGCACGCACAGGCCGATGTTCCCGCCGTCGGCCACGGCGGAGTCCCCCTTCCCGGCACCACCCGTACGGAACATCGCGCTCGCCAGCACCTCCCCGTCCGCGGAGAACCGGGTGAGGATCCGGTACCCGAACCCGGCCTTCCCCGGGTCCGGTTCGTCGTCGGCGACCCCGTGGGTGTGGCGGTACACCCCGTACAGCGCGTACACCTCGCCCGTCGGCGCACCGACGGCATCGAAGAGGCGCAGGCCCCAGCCCCGGGAGTAGGGCGCGGACAGGTCCATGCGGTGGTGGTCCACCAGCGCGCCGGGCAGGGCCAGCGGAAGAATCCGGATCATGGACGTCATCCTGGTCCACGGCACTGACAGCCGGCACGGCAGGTGTGGACCAGCGCCGTCCCGCCCCCGCCCTGCCGGCGCTCGTGCGCACCTGCCGACGCCTGAGGGGAAGGGCACCATGCGACTCAAGAGGTTCCGGCCGGCCGCCCTGGCCTCCGTCGTCGGGTCCGTCATCGCGTCCGCCATCGCCGCTGCACCGCTCACCGGGCCGCCCGCCGCACGGCCCACCCCACCGCCCGCCGCACCTCCCCCCGCGGCGGCACCGGAAGGCGCCCCCCACACGTGGGCGGCGCTGGGCGACTCCTACACGGCCGGCGTCTTCACCGGCGCCCGGGCCGCCGCCCCCGACGGCTGCGAGCGCACCCCGAACGCGTACCCGGACCTGGCCGCGCGCGAACTCGCCCGCTCGTCGCCGCGCCTGATGGTTCGTCTCACCGATGTGAGCTGCGGAGATGCCGCCATCCGGCACATCGCGAGCGCTGCCCAGACCCCCCTCGGCTGGGGCCCGGGCACGCCCGATCCGGCCCGGCCGCCCGCCGGCTGGGCCCCCGTGCCCGCCCAGACCGAACGGGCCGGGATCGGTGCCGGGACCGACGTCATCACGATCGGCATCGGCGGCAACAGCCTGCCGATGGGCGAGATCCTCTCCGCCTGCCTGAGCCTCGGAGCCGCCACCCCCGCCGGCCACCCCTGCAAGGACCGCTACGACCATCCGCCCGCGGGCGTGGAAAGCCTCGACGACCGTCTCGCCAGGATCCGCGAGGAGTACACCGCCATGCTCCTGACCGTCCACCAGAAGGCCCCGAACGCCCAGGTGATCACGGTCGGCTACCCGGCCCTGCTCCCCGAGGACCCCGCCACCTGCGCCTACGGGGACCCAGCCGAGACCTCCACCCTGGCCGCCGGGGACCTCCCCTGGCTGCGGATGGCCGGGGAACGCCTCAACCGGACCATCCGGCAGGTCACCCGGCTCTTCGGGGACCGGTACGTCGACACGTACGCCTCCAGCCGGGGCCACGACGTGTGCCGGCCCGACGGCGAGAAGTGGATCGAAGGCCTCTGCGGCACCGTCGCCCCCGACAGCACCTGGCCGGCCGGACCCTGCTCCCGCCTCGGCCCGGCACACCGCCAGACCTTCTACCACCCGAACAGCCGGGGCCAGGCGAACACCGCCGCCCACGTCGCACGCGCCGTCCGCGAGGCCCTGCGCGGGCGCTGAACACCCGCCTCGCAGCCCCGAAGGAGGGTCAGTCGAGGCAGAACTCGTTGCCCTCGATGTCCTGCATCGTGATGCACGACTCGTTGACGCCGTCGGCGCGCTGCGTCAGCACGTGCTTCGCGCCGAGGGCCATCAGCCGTGCGCATTCGGCTTCGAGCGTGGCCAGGCGCTCCGCCCCCACGAGCCCGGCGCCGACCCGCACATCGAGATGCACCCGGTTCTTGACGACCTTGCCTTCGGGGACTCGCTGGAAGAGCAGGCGCGGGCCCGCACCCGAGGGGTCGGTGCACCCGAAGTAGATCTCGTCCTCCGGCGGCAGCGAGCGGTGGTACTCCTCCCACGTGGCGAAGCCCTCCGGCACCGCCGGCACGACGTACCCCAGCACCTCGCACCAGAAGGCGGCGAGGCGCGCGGGCTCCGCGCAGTCGAAGGTCACTTGGAACTGCCTGATCGTTGACATCGGCGCACGATAACAGGGCCCTGCCCGGCTGCCCGGGCCGGGGCCCCTTGCGTGGACGGGCCGTCGGGCACGAGCCGCTCGTCGCGGCCGGGGAACATCTGCGCGGAGACGGCGCCGGGGCAGCGATCGCAGCGACCGAAGCGACCGAAGCGACCGAGCCGGCGGGATGGAGTGAGGCGCCGGAACGGAACGAGGCCGCGGAACCGGCGGCGGCCGCACGTTGCCGAACAAGAAACGAACAACGAGGGAACCACCGCCGCCCGTTCGCACTCTCTGCTGGCGCAAGTGCAGACAGCAGGCAGACAGCACGAACGGACGGAGGCCGCCATGAACAGGCGCACCTTGCTCGCAGCAGGCACCGGATTCGCGGCGGCCGGCGCCTGGACCGTCGGCTGGGGCAACGGCCGGAGCAGCGCCGCACCCGGCGCCCCCGACTGGACCGCCCTCGCCCGCGGCCTCCAGGGCCACCTGATACGCCCGGGCGATGCCGACTACGCCATCGCCCGCCAGCTGTACAACACCCGCTTCGACGGACAGCGCCCCGCCGCCGTCGCGTACGTGGCCAACACCGCCGACATCGCCGAATGCCTGGCCTTCGCCCGCCGCCACGGCACCCCCGTCGCCATCCGCAGCGGCGGCCACTCCTACGCCGGCTGGTCCAGCGGCAACGACCGCCTCGTCCTCGACGTCTCCGCGCTGAAGTCCGTACGCACCACCGGCCCCGGCAGCGCCGCCATCGGCGCCGGCGCCAAGCTCATCGACGTCTACACCCAGCTCGGCGCGCACGGGGTCACCGTCCCCGGCGGCTCCTGCCCCACCGTCGGCATCTCCGGCCTGACCCTCGGCGGCGGCCACGGCGTGGTCTCCCGCGCGTACGGGCTCACCGCCGACAGCCTCACCGGCGCCCGCCTCGTCACCGCGGACGGCAGGACCCTCGACGTGTCCAAGGACCGCGAGCCCGACCTGTTCTGGGCCCTGCGCGGGGCCGGCAACGGCAACTTCGGCGTGGTCACCGAACTCCGCTTCCGCACCCACAAGGCCGCCGACGGCGTCACCGCGTACATGACCTGGCCCTGGTCCAAGGCCGCGGCCGTGCTGCGCGCCTGGCAGGAGTGGGGGCCCGCGCAGCCCGACGAGATCTGGTCGGCGCTGCACCTGTCCGCCGCCCCCGGCCGCACCCCCACCGTCTCCGTCGCCTGCTTCTCGCTCGGCACGTACGGCGCCCTCCAGAACGCCGTGGACCGGCTGGCCGGCCGCGCGGGCGGCCCCGGCCCCGCCTCGTACGTCAGCCTGCGGCGCCGCGGCTACCTCGACACCATGCGGATGTACGCCGGCTGCGCGACGAAGACCACCACCCAGTGTCACCTGCCCGGCAAGACTCCCGGGCGGCAGCCGGCCGGACTCCTCCAGCGGGAGACGTACGCGGCCCGCTCCGACTTCTACGACCGCTCGCTGAGCCGGGCGGGCATCCGCGCCCTGCTCGACCAGCTCGAACGCTACGGGCGGCACACCGGCGGCGGGGGCGCGGTCTCCGTCGCACTGACCGCGCTCGGCGGAGCGGTCAACCGGGTCCCCGTCCAGGCCACGGCCTTCGTGCACCGCAACTCCCGCTTCCTGGCGCAGTACACGGCCTCCTGGCCCGCGGGCGGCACCGGCAGCGTCCAGACGGCCTGGCTGGCGGGCGCGCACACGGCCATGCGCCGATACGCCTCGGGCGCCGCGTACCAGAACTACACGGACGCCACCCTCAGGGACTGGCGCACGGCCTACTACGGCCCGGCCGCCGACCGCCTCACCCGCCTGAAGCACCGTTACGATCCGCAGCGCCTCTTCGACTTCCCCCAGGCCCTGTGACCGTCGGCCCGGCCCGCCCGCACACGGCCGGGGACTGCCGAAAGCGCCGGTCGCACGGGGCCCAGGCTCCAGGCAGGACACGCCTGGAGGGTCCTCCCGGCGTCAGACGCAGTGGACGTCCACGCCCTGCGCGGTGAACTGCTCGACGAGCTCGTCGGGGGCGTCGTGGTCGGTGACCAGGACGTCGATCTCGGCGACCGTGCAGACCCTGGCGAAGGCGCGCTGGCCGAGCTTGGTGGAGTCGGCGACCACGATCACCTTCTCGCCCCGCTCGGCCATCGCGCGGTTGGCGCCCGCCTCCCCCTCGTCGTGGGTGGCGGCGCCGAAGCGGGGATCGACGGCGTTGACCCCCAGGATGGCGTAGTCGAGCGAGAGGCCCTCCAGCACCATCACCGCGAGCGGACCGGTCAGTTCGTAGGAGTGCGGGCGGGCGACCCCGCCGGTGACCACGGTCTTCACGTACGGGCGGACCGCCAGCTCGTTGGCGATGTTCACGGCGTTGGTGACGATCGTCAGCGCCGTGGACCCGCCGTGCTCGGCCAGGTCGGCGCGGGTCGCCAGCTCCCGGGCCACCTCGGAGGTCGTGGTGCCGCCGTTCAGGCCGACGACGGCGCCCGGCGGGACGAGCGCCGCGGCCGCGCGTGCGATCCGCTGCTTCTCGTCGGCCTTGCGCGCCGTCTTGTAGCGCAGCGGCAGGTCGTACGTGACACCGCTGAGCACGGCGCCGCCGCGGGTGCGCGTGAGCAGCTGCTGACGGGCGAGTTCTTCGAGGTCGCGGCGGACGGTGGCGGGGGAGACGTCCAGGAGTTCGGCGGCCTCGCCGACCTCGATGCTGCCGCGCTCGCCCAGAGCGTCGAGCAGTCGCGTCCACCGCTCGTGCGTGCCCATCACGTTCTCCTCGCCTCACGCCCTCGCCTCGCGGCATCCCGGAGCCGAGGGTAACCCCGGTTCCCGCTTTCCGATCAACCGTGCGCAGGGTCGCTCCGGCGGTGGGCGCGGGAACGCCCGGACCCGGCCGCCCGGAGGCAAGCCGGGTCCGGGAACGCCGTATCAGTGGATGCCGGCGTACACCTGCCAGCCGACGGCGATCTTCACGCGCTTGGCCAGCGTGCCGCGGCCCGTGCCGTCGTAGCGCCACAGGCCGCCGGAGCGGTCGCGGGCGACCAGGTCCGCCCGGCCGTCGCCGGTCAGGTCGCCCACGCCCACGACCGCGTCGTACGACGCACCCCACTCGCCCGCCAGCAGGGCACGGGCGCCGAACGCGCCCGCGCCCGTGCCGTAGCTGCGCCACAGCTGGTCGAGCCGGTCCGTGAGGAGCAGGTCGCCGACCCCGTCGCCGTTGAGGTCACCCGCACCGACGATCTTCTTGTACGTCTTGTGGCTGCCGCTCAGGGCGGTACGCGCGGACAGGACGCCCGAGGCGGTCGTGGTGTAGAGGTACAGGACCCCGGTCCTCGGGTCCCGCGCCACCAGGTCCGGACGGCCGTCCTTGGTCACGTCCCCCGGCGAGGTCAGCACGTCGTACGCGTTCCAGCCCTTGCCCAGCACCTTGTACGGGCTGCCGGGCCCGAGCGCGGCCCCGCAGACGGGGGTGTACACCCGCATCTCGCCGGTCGCGAGCCTCACCAGCGTGTCGTTGCAGCGGTCGCCGTTCATGTCGCCCATGGGGACCGGACGGAAGCCCTTCGGCCAGCCCGCCGTGGTGACGCTGCCGCTGAAGTTCCCCGCGGCCGCCGACCCGTACGCCGTGCGCAGGGTGGTGGCGGTGGTCTGGAACAGGTCGCCCACCCCGTCGGGCCGCCCCGCCCGGCTGCCGAAGTCCCGCGCGGCGGGCGCCCCGCCGGTGACCGTGACCTTGCCGGTGGCCAGCGCCGTCGGCTGGGGCGCGTTGAGGCCGGTGCCCTTGAGGGACCAGGTCAGCGGACCGTTCACGGGCAGCGCACCGGTCTGCGTACGGCCCTTCCACTCGGCCGCGACCTTCTGCGTGGGGCCGGTCCCCGTCAGCGTCGCGACGGTCCGGCCGGCGCGGTCGGCGAGGGTCAGGGACCAGCCGGACACGGGCCGGGTGAGGTTCCAGACCGGGGCCCACACCGTGTTCGAGCCGGTGCTCCCCTTGAGCGGGGCCGTCGCCGGCACGGTGGCGGAGCCGACGGCGAGCGGGGGCTCGGCGGTGGCCCGCGCGGAGTACAGGGTGCTGTACTCCTCGCGGTGGTTGATGTTGGCGAGCAGGGTGGCCGAGCCGTCCGGGCCCGCGGAGACCACCCCGCGCAGCCGGAAGCCGGACGTGCCGGCGACCTCGGTGCCCGACCCGGTCCACGTGTCGTCGGAGGTGGTGCGGGCGGCGTGCAGCAGGCGCCAGCCGGTCTCGCTGCTCACCCACTCCGTCCACAGCACGCGCACGGTGCCGTCGGGACCGATGGCGGTCTCCAGACCCCACGGGGTCTTGCCCCCGGCGTACAGGCTCTGCTTCTGCCAGGTGCCGTCGGCCGTGCGCAGGGTGCTCGCGAGGTTCACCGTGCTCAGGCCGTCCGAACCGCCGCGGTCCTGGACCTCGGACCAGACGAGGGTCACGTCCCCGTCGGGGGCGACGAGGGGCTCGGGCGAGGCCACCTGCGCCTCCGAACCGCCGGGGGTCTTGGCCGCGGCTCCCCAGCCGGCCGCCGCGGACGGCCGTACGGAGACGTTGACCGACTCCAGCGCCTCGTCGTTGTCGGCACTCTTCGTCCAGCTCAGGGCCATCAGCCCGGTCGGGCCCGAGGCGATCCGGGGCGCGCTGAGGCCGTGGGTCTGCGGGGTGTGCGCCACCGGGGAGCCCCAGGGCCGGCCGGGGGCGGTGCGGGTGACGGTCTCGACCGCGGAGATGTCGTCGTAGATGCGGCCGCTCGCGCCCTTCACGCTGGTGCGCAGGAAGCTCACCACGGCGGTGCCCTGGGCGTCCACGGCCACGTCGGCCCCGCTGAGGGAACCGCCGCCGACGGCCGGGGAGGCCACGGTGACGGGCTTGGACCAGGTGCCGTCCGCGGCCCGGTCGGCGGTGCTGACCTTCCACTCGTCGGACCCGACCGGGTGGGAGGACCAGGCGGCGACGGCGGTGCCCTTCGGCCCGGCCGCGATCTCCACCGTGCCGACGTACTCGTCGGCCGGGAGGCCGAGGAGAGTCGCGGGCTGCGACCAGACGCCCTGGGCGAGCGAGGCGGACATCAGGCGCGAGGCCATGGGGGGAGAGTCCGACCCCTGGTCCGAGGGGTACTCCGGCCAGATGGCGGTCACCTTGCCGTCCGTGTCCGGGACCAGCTTGAACTGCGCCTCCCCCCGGCTGGTGGGCACGCTCGCCAGCTTGGCCGACGGACCCCAGTGGTCGGACCCGGCCGGCCGCACGGCCGCGCGGATCTCCATCCCCATCCCCGACATCACGTACCAGGCGGCGACCGCGCTGCCGTCGGCAGCCGTGGTCACCCGCAGGGCGCCGAAGTCGCCCTTGGCGCCGACCTCGACCGGCGCCTGCCAGGCCGGGAGCGGGGCTGCGGCGGCCACTCCTGCGGTCAGCAGCGGGGTGACGGCCCCGCCGGAGACGACGAGCGCCGCGGTGGCCACGGCGGCGGCGAGCCGCGCGCGTTGCGAACGGGCTTGCATGCCCATGGAGTTGATCCCTTCCCCGTCGAGCGTGACGCTCGCATCAGATGATCAAGTACCGATCGAGGGTTTGACGCCGGAGGGGTGCCAAGGGTTGTACGGGGCGGGGGAGGAGTTCGGGCGGCCGGGTGGCCGGGTGGCCGGGTGGCCCGGCGGCCGGTGTTCGGGGGAGAGGGCCTCCCCATATTCGGCTCGAAATCGCGCGTGCGGTTCTTGCGTGGGTCGGGCAAGCGATTATTGACTACGGAACGTTTCCGCAATTCATTCGGAACGTTTCGCCGAATTCTCGGCGAATGGTTTCCGCGCGGCTGCCGCGTAGGGTTTTCGGCCATTCTGGCAGAGGAAACGAGCTGCTCAGTCGGGATGTAGGCGGGATTTTGAAATCATCCGATGATCCATCGACTGCTCGTATCGGGTGAAGAGGCCGTCAAATTTTATTGATCCCAGACCGGTCGCTGGTATCAATTTCCCGGGCTTGGAAAAAGCCCTTCACCCTCCTTTTCCGGCCGTGCGTGAATCACGCCTGCCCGCATCGAGAATGGAATCCGCATCATGCGAAACACCCTCCGGAAGACCCTCGCTTGCGCCGCCCTGTCCCTGGCCGCCTCCCTGCTGCCCGCCGTGCCCGCCGGTGCGGCCGACGCTCTCGCGCCGTCCGCCCGCATCCCCGGCCGGTACTGCCTCGCCAACGCCTGGGAGACCCCGAACGTCGGCACCAAGCCGTGCGACGCCGCGGACCGCGGCCAGCACTGGACCATCTCCGGTCAGCAGATCTCCCTCACCAACGCGCGCGGCTACTGCCTGGCCAACACCTGGGGATCCGCCACCGTTTCGACCAAGCCGTGCAACCCCAACGACCAGGGCCAGTACTGGAACCTCTCGGGCCAGCGCATCTCCCTCGCCTTCGCACCCGCCTACTGCCTGGCGAACGAGTGGGGGACCCCGAACATCTCCACCAAGCCCTGCGACAACGCCGACCGCGGCCAGAGCTGGGCGGTCTTCAACGACCAGATCAGCCTGGCCCAGGCCTGACCCTCCGCCCTGCCCGGGGGCACCCGCACCACCCCCCTGGCACGGCCACCCGCGCCCCTTCCACCGGCGCCCCTGCGGGGGCGCCGGCCCGTACGGTCACCGCCCGGCGATGAGGCCGGGCAGCAGGCGCATGTCGTGGAAGACGACCGTGCCGGGGCCTTCGAGCCGCTCGGCCGCGGTCAGTCCGCCCGCGAAACCGAACGCCCGCATCCCCGCGGCCCGGGCCGCCTGCACGCCGGGGCGGCTGTCCTCGACGACGACGCAGGCGGCCGGGTCCACGCCCATCTGCCGTGCCGCGTGCAGGAAGAGGTCCGGGGCCGGCTTGCCGCGCGGGACCTCGGAGGCGCTGAAGATGCTCCCCTCGAACCGCTCGTAGAGCCCGGTGGCCCCGAGCGTGTGCCGCATCTTCGCGTGGGAGCCGCTGGAGGCGACGCACACCGGCAGCGTGATCGCGGCCAGCGCCTCGGGCAGCCCGTCCACGGCCTCCAGCCCGGCGTCCACCTCCTCCCGGTGCCGCAGGACCATCTGCTCCCACCAGTACGCGGCCGTCTCCTCGCCCAGCCGCTCGGCGATCTGCTCGCAGATCGACTCCTTCGCGCGCCCGATGAACCGCTCGACGACCTCCGCCTCGGTCAACGGCCAGCCGAGCTCCGCACCCAGCGCGACCTGGATCCGCAGCGCGATGCGCTCCGTATCGACGAGCACGCCGTCGCAGTCGAATATGACGAGTTCAATCGGCTTGATCATTTCCGCAGCATACGGTCCTGGCTGCGGGACCGGACACCCGCGTCAGCCGCCCACGGCATCCGCGGCGGTCACGGCATCCGCGGCGCCCGCCGCATGCGTGCCCGGCCCGGCACCGGCGGCCACGGCGGCGCTCTCCCCGTCCTCCCCGTCCTCCCAGCCCTCCCCGCCCTGCTCCTCCGCCTCCCACCGCAGCAGGTCGCCCGGCTGGCACTCCAGCACCTCGCACAGCGCGGCGAGCGTCGCGAAGCGCACCGCCTTCGCGCGGCCGTTCTTCAGCACCGCCAGGTTGGCGGGCGTGATCCCCACCCGCTCGGCCAGCTCGCCCACCGACATCTTCCGACGGGCCAGCATCACGTCGATGTCGACGGCGATCGGCATCAGATGACCTCGTCCAGCTCGGCCTGCAGCTGCGCCGCCTCGACATCGCGCGCCACGGCCTGGGCGAGCAGCATCCGCAGCACGAGCACGATGAGCGCCACCCCCAGGATGGCCACGCCGATCCCGGCCATGATGACGGTGACCCCCGGATCCTCCCGCTGGCCCGGCGCGTTGACGGCCGTGACCGCGAACCACAGGAGCGCGGCCGCCACGATCGCGCCGATCACCCCGTCCACGTACCGGAAGGCCGCAGGGGAGAACACCGTGCCGCGCCGCACCATCGCCACCAGCCGCCACACGCAGACCAGCGCGACCTGGGCCGCCGCCATGCCCAGGATCGTGATCACCCGGAGCGGGGTCAGCGGCAGCGATCCGTCCTCAGGATCGGTGGCCAGTGCCCACACCATCCCCACCTGCACGAGCACGGTGCCGGTGAGCACCACCCCCAGCACGGCGCGCAAGGCCCCCACCGTCAGCTTTCCCATGACCCACCCTTCCATCGACTTACGATGGAAATCTATCGATTCTCGATAGACGAGGCAAGCATTCGGCACCCGGACCCCGACGGCCAAGCCGCCGTCAGGCCCGGCCCGCGGACCGCGGACCGCGGATCGGCAGCGGGTTCAGAAGTGGCGCACGAACACGTCCGACTTGCCGTTCGTGTCACCCGGCACGATGTCTTCGGCCGCGGGAAGACCACGTCGTGCCCGCCGGAGCTGACCGCGTCCGTCCCGGCCGAGGCGGCCTGGGCCGAGACGACCTGGTCGGTGCCCGTCAGCAGGTCGCGCAGCACCAGCGCGGGCCCGCTCGCGTCGAGCGGGGCGTACAGCAGGTGGCGGCCGGTGGGATCAATGGCCACTCCCCGCACGTTCGGCACCACCTGCGCGGTGCCCGCCGCCACGTCGTGGACGTACGTGTCGGAGCCCGACAGGTACACGGCCTGGCTGCCGTCGTCACTGATCTGCACCAGCGAGGCCGCCACGGACGGCCCCTCGATCGGGCCGAGCGTGGCGCCCGCGGCCCGGTCCCGTACGAACACGTCCTGCGTCTTCGCGTCCTGGTACGCCACGTACCGGCCGTCGCCGCTCATGGAGGGCCGGGCGGGCTGGGTGTGCGTGAGGCCGGCGACGGTCTCGTTGACGCCGGTGTTCCAGTCCTGGAACTCGACCCTCTGGAAGGGCGAGGCGCCGTACTTGAGGACGGCGAGGAGGGTGAAGTGGCCGTCCGCGCTCAGCGTCGCCTGGTTGCAGCTGTACGCCGAGCAGTTGGCGGAAGCCGTCCGCCCCGTGCCCACCTGGTACTCGCGGACGCGTACGTTGCTCATCCACTGCAGCGTGTAGGCGGCGTACGCCCCGTCCCCGCTGATGGCGGGCGGCGCGAGCGGGGTGTAGTCCCCCATCCGCCGGTGCTCCCCGGTGGCCTGGTCGCGGACGAACACCCGGTCCCCGCCGCTCGTGGTGTCGGCCGTAAGATTCGTTGCCGACGAGGCGTAGACGACGTGCTGCCCGTCGGGCGTGATCGAGGCCCCGCCGGAGTTCCCGTTCCCCTGCGCACCGTCGGCCGCCACACTGACCCGCTCGACCCCGGCCGTGAACGCGCCCGCCCCCGCCCCCGTACCCGCCGCAGGCCCCGCCCAGGCCGCCCCCGGCAGCACGGCGGCGACCGCCCCGGCCACGACCACCGCACCCAGCGCGATCCGCACCCGTCTGCGGCCACCCCGCATCGCAATCCCGGTCATCTTCCCCCCCGGTCAGGACATCCCGAGCCCCCCGGCGCCTGCCGGAAGACCCCAGGAATGCAACCGCGGCCGCACAGGGCGGTCAATGCCGCACCTGCCCCAGGCACCCCCTTTCAGCCACCCCCGAACCCCTCACCCCACCCCCACACACCCCACCGACCTCCGCCCGTCACCCCCGGCCCCCAACCGCCGCCCCTCCGGCGTGAAGACAAACCCCTGCCTGAAGCCCCCCGCCCCGAACCGCACCCGCATGCGGCAGCGCGTACGTGGGCCTGTCACGCACCCCACTCCGGCCCGGACGTGTACGCGACGCAGCACGCGCACGGGGGGATCGCCTCCAGGAAGGCGCGGGTCAGTCCTGCAGCAGCTTGTCGCGGACCGGGATCCACTCCAGGGCGGAGCGGATGCCGTCCTCCAGGGACAGTTTCGGCGTCCAGCCCAGGAGTTCGGCGGCGCGGTCGCTCTTGGTGTAGCCGCCGGCCACGTCGCCGGGGCGCGGGTCGGTGTCCACGGTGGCCAGGGGAGTGCTGACCACGTTGTTGAACGCCTCGCACAGTTCCCGGACGGTGGTGCCGGAGCCGGTGCCCAGGTTGATCGCGATCGAGCGCTTCGAGGCGTCGAGGATGGTGTCGAAGCGCTTGATCGCCTCGATGTGGGCGGCGGCGAGGTCCCACACGTGCACGTAGTCCCGGATGCCCGTGCCGTCGCGGGTGGGGTAGTTCGTGCCGGTGACGGGGAACGGCCGGCCCTCCTGGTGCGCCTGGATGAGCACGCCCAGTGCATGGCTGGGCCGCTTGAGCTGAAGCCCCGTACGCAGCTCCGGGTCGGCACCCACCGGGTTGAAGTACCGCAGCGACAGCACGCGCGGCCCGGCCACCGAGATGTCGGCGAACATCTCCTCGCACACCGCCTTCGTCCGCGCGTACGGGCTCTGCGGCGCCAGCGGCGAGTCCTCGTCGACGGGAGAGCCGTCCTCGGCCCGGTAGATCGAGGCCGAGCTGCTGAAGATGATCCGGTCGCACCCGTTGCGGTGCAGGTGGCCGACGAAGGCCAGGGACTTGGCGACGTTCGCGTCGTAGTACCCGATCGGGTCCGCCACCGAGTCCGGTACGACGATCAGGGCCGCGCAGTGCACCACGGCGGAGATCTCCGGGTGCTCCGCGAAGATCCGGTCCACCAGCGGCCCGTCGCTGATGTCCCCCTCGTAGAAGACGCGGCCCTCCGTGAACTCCCTGCGCCCGCGGACGAGGTTGTCGAGGATCACGGGCGTGATGCCCGCGTCCAGGCAGGCCGAAGCCACGGTGCTGCCGATGTAACCGGCTCCGCCGGCAATGAGGACGGTGGTCACGATGATCTCTTCCCGGTCGGGTACAGGCCCAGCGGTCAAACCGGCACCAGGCTAATGGCTCCGGGAGCGCCCGATCCACGGTGCGGCGGGGCCAGGTCTGCTCCCCGTCCGAATTCCGGAGGCCCGCCGCGGCGGCAGCTCCTAGGATCGACCGCATGGCGACGAGACTCGTGCAGATCAACATGAAGGCCCACGACGACACCGCGCTCGGGCGGTTCTGGGCGGAGGCGCTCGGCTGGGGTGCGGACAGCGAGGGGCCCGGGGTGACCAACCTCGAACCCCTCGGGTTCTCCTATCCCGACCCCACGGCCGTCTGCATCGACATCGTCGCCCGCCCGGAGCCCAAGACGGTGAAGAACCGGGTGCACCTCGATCTGGCCACCACCTCGGCCGCCCATCAGGAGGAGCTGGTCGCGCGCCTGAAGGATCTCGGCGCGACGCTCGCGGACGTGGGGCAGGGCGAGGTCCCCTGGACGGTCATGGCCGACCCCGAGGGCAACGAGTTCTGCGTCCTGGAGCCGCGCCCGGTGTACGAGGACACCGGGCCGATCGCCGCGGTGGTGGTGGACTGCACCGACCCGCGGGAGATGGCCCGGTTCTGGGGCCAGGCCATGGACTGGAAGGTGCACGAGGTCGCCGACGACCACGCGACCCTGCGCTCCGCCCAAGGCGTCGGCCCCTACCTGGAGTTCATCCGCACCCCGGACACCAAGAGCGGTTGGAACCGCGTCCACCTCGACGTGCGGCCCTATCCCGGCGACGACCTGGCCGCCGAGGAAGCCCGCCTGCGCGCCCTGGGCGCGACCGACCCCGGTATCGACCAGTCCGAGATCTCCTGGAGGATCCTGTCCGACCCGGAGGGCAACGAGTTCTGCCTCCTCGCCCCCCGCTGACCGCGGCCGACGGCCGGCTCTCACGTCGGCGGACGGGGTGGGGACCTGTACCTCGGCGGGCGGGGTGGGGAGCTGTACGTCGGCGGGCGGGGTGGGACCGGACCGGCATCCCGGTCGGGTCCCACCCCGTTGCGCGTGCCGCGTGCCGCGTGCCGCGTGCCGCGTGCCGCGTGCCGCGTGCCGCGTGCCGCAGGCGGGGCCGGATCCTGCCCGGCCCCGCGGCGGCGCTCAGGCGCCGGCCGGAACCGCCTCGGCGGCGGGGTCCGCCGCGTCCGCTTCCACGGACGCCGCCGCGGGAGCCTTCTCGGACGCGGGCCAGGTGTAGAACACCGTGCCGGACTGCTTGTTCTTCTCCAGCACGCCCTGCGCGGCGTGCTTTTCCAGCGCGTTGCGGATGGCCGTGTCCGAGACGGTGCGCTCGGGGTGGACCAGGGCCAACTCGGCACGGATCTCGGTGAACTTCTTCGGCTCACCGGGCTCGCGGGAGAGCAGGCCCACCAGCAACTGCCCCATCGTGGGCTCTGCGGCCACGGCCTTCCGCGCCACGGCCTTCCGCGCCGCCACGGCCTTCCGCGCTCCGGCCGCCCCTGCCCCTGCCTTCTCCGTCCCTGCCTTCTCCGCCCCGGCCTTTCCTGCCGCGGCCGTCTTCCTGGCGGCCGCAGGCTTCCTCCCCGTAGCCGCCTTCTTCGCCACGGCCTTCCTCCCCGCCGCCGCGCGCCCGCTCGCCTTCCCCGCCCGGGGTTGCGGCACCGCCGCAGCCTGCGGGGCGGGAGCGGCCGGCTCCGGCTCGGCGGCCCGCACCGGCTCGGCGACCTGAACCGGCTCGGCAGGCACCACCTGCACGGCTGCCGCAGGCACGTGGACCGTTGCCGGCTCGGCGCCGTGGGACGGCATCGCGTCCAGCGTGGCAGCCAGCCACTTCTCCTCCGCCTGGAGGCGCGCCAGGCTCTCGGCGAGCGTCGCCTGCTGGGACCGGTTGGTTTCGAGTGCCGCGGCCAGTTGCTCCGCGTACTTGCTCTGGATCGGGGTGCTGAACGGCTCGTTGGCCATGAAACCACGCTCCTTCAGGAGATGTGCAGTGGTGCCGGATCGTACTCGCCGCAGGCCGCAGCCGGCTGGCGTCTCACCTACCCCTCTCTACCCAACGATCAGAGCCGTGCACGGTGTTCACCCGGCCGAAAACCGACGATCGCCGCCGCAGCCGGTCCACCCGCATCCGTGGAACGCCTTCCGCCCGCCCGCCCACCGTCGGTGAGGGCGGCGGCAGGCACGGCACACCCCTGGGGATAGGCTCCACGAACCGCTGCCCCCGGCGCGAACAGGTCCGGCCTGTCCGGGCGGCGGCGCCGGTCGGTGATTCAAAGGGTGGGGTACGCGGTGGGCATCTCGCGTGGCATGAGGCGTTATCGCGACGAGTTGTCGAAGGCCGTGGGGCAGCCGGTTCCGAGGGACTCCCGCGCGCTGCTCCAGGCGATGTGCACCCATGTGACCACGCGCTCGGGGCGTGAGGTCCGGCTCGTGTTCGAGTCGTTCCCGCAGGACACCGTCAGCGGGCTGTGGATCGACCTGGGCGACTCCGATCTGATCGTGGTGGAGGCGAACACCTCGCCCCTGCACCAGATCGTCATCGGCGGTCACGAGCTGTGGCACCAGAAGGAGGGGCGCGGCAGGCAGCGCGGCGGCGGCAGTGCTGCTGCCGCCACGGCAGCGGCGCGCATGCTCGGCGACGACTGGTGCACCGGCGACTCTGCGGCCTCTGCGGCCTCTGCGGCCTCTGCGGCCTCTGCGGCCTCTGCGGCCTCTGCGGCCTCTGCGGCCGCCGCGGCCTTCGTCACCTACGTGGCCGCGGCCGCACGCTGCGACGGCGACCTGGAGGAGGAACGGCGCGCGGAGAGGTTCGGACGTCTGCTGGGCGCCAAACTGCGCCCGTACGTGGAGGGAAGACGCGCAGGACCGCGCGCCGACGGGGCCGTCGGGCGGATCCGCGACGCGCTGGCGGGGTGAGCAGGAGACCGTGAACGGTGGCGTCAACTACTGCATATCCGCAGCCGTCCTGGGAATCGCCCTGCTGGCGAGGCTGCCCGCCTCGCTGAGGGACCGGCGCAACCCCGTGGTGCACACGGTGAACGCGCTCCTGGTGACCTCCGCGGCGAGTTTACTGATGTCCGCCCCGCCGGCGATCGCCTTCGTCAACCGGAGCACCGGCATCGCCAACCTGGCGGCCCTGCTGGTGCAGTGCAGCCTCTGCGCCTTCTCCTGCGCTTACCTCGTACTGGTGGAGTACTGGCGCGGGGACGCGAACGAGCAGGCGCGCACGCGCGACCGGGTACGCGGATGGCTCCTGGCGTACGGCGTGGTGATCGCCGCCGTCGCCGGATTCTTCGCCCTCGGTGAGACGCCGGTCGAACGCCCGCGGGACTTCGACACGTACTACGCCACGGCCCCCTTCATCCGGGAGATGCTCGTCCTCTACCTCGGCGCCATGGTCGTGGCAGGCACCGTCACCACGAAGGCGTGCTGGAGGTGGAGCGTCGAGGTCGGCCGCGCCGCAGGAGGGAGCGCCGGCACGCCCACGAGCGGCGGTTCCCTGAGGGCGGGTCTGCTGGCCCTCGTCGGTGTGGCCCTGGCCGGGGCCGTGTTCGGCGTGATCAAGCTCGTCGCGATCCTCACCTGCTGGACGGGCCACGACGGGAAGGGCCTCAACGAAGGCGTGGCGTTGGCGGTGTCCCTCGTCGGGGTGCTGATCGGATCGGGTTTCCTCGTCCCGGCTTTCGGGCCCCGGATCGCCGAACGCTTCTGGCGCCCCCTCCGGACGCTCCGCGCCCTGCGCCCCCTGGGGCGGCTCGTCGGCGACCCGGCCCCGGGGGAGAGCCCCGCGCTCCTGCTGTCCGTGCCGTGGTACGCGAGTCCCGAGCAGCGCCTGATGGCACAGGTCACGGGCATCCACGACGGGATGCTCGCGCTGCGGCCCTACTGCGGCGAGGACCTGCGCGCTGCTGCCCAGCTGCGCGCCATGCGGGACGGCGTACCGGAGCGCGAGGCGGTGGCCGTCGGCCTGGCCGCCATGTTCCGCGCCGCGGCCGAAGCGCGTACGAACCGGACGCCCGCAGGAGAGGCGCAGAGCGCCAGGGCCGCCCAGTCCCTCCGCCTGGCGGAGGCCGTCTACCCCGACCTGATCGTCCACATCGCCCGCGCACTGCCCCGCGTCCCCGCTCCGCCCGAGCCGGGCCGCGGTGCGGACCGGCCAGGCCAGGACCGGCCAGGCCAGGACCGGCCAGGCCAGGACCGGCCAGGCCAGGACCGGCCAGGCCAGGACCGGCCAGGCCAGGACCGGCCAGGCCCCGGCGGAGCGGTCAGCACGTGAGGGCGACGAAGCACCCCGGCCACTGGCCCGACTGGCCCGACTGGCCCGTGGCCGCTGGCCGGTGCCGACCGTGGTCACCCCCGCCCCGGCCGTCACCCGCAGGCGTCCTCGAACAGCGCCTGAGCCCGCGCCGCCTCGGCCGCGCTCGCGGCCCGGTCCCCCAGCGCGCCCAGCGCGTCGGCCGCAACGGCCCGGGCCGTGGCCTCGTACAGCGGCATCTCCGCTTCGTTGAACATCGCCGCGGCTTCCAGCGCCGCGCCCGCCGCGCCCGCCGCATCCGCCGCGCCCGCCGCGTCCCCGGCGTCCTGGTGCAGAGCGACCTCGGCCCGGGCCAGCAGCACGACGGCGTGCACGGCCCGCGGCTGGCCGGGTGTCGCCGCGCGGGCGGCCCGGCGTACCCACGCCCGCGCGGCTGCGACGTCGCCGCGGGCGAGTTCGGCCTGCGCCAGGGTCCGGAACCACAGAGGCCGTTCCGGTGCTTCGAACAGCGGGAGCCCCTCGCCGCCCCCGCCGTCCACCAAGGTGTGCACGCACGCCGCCGGGTCCCCGCACAGCAGCCGGGCCTGGCCCAGCACCCCGACGAGCGCCATGCCCGGTGCCGACGGCTCGCCCCGCCGCGCGGCGACCGCCTCCTCGCACAGCTTCAGCGCCGCACGGAAGTCGCCCCGCCACAGGAAGACCGCGGCCGCCACGGCCATCGCCGGTGCGTGGGGCTCGCCGGTGCCGATCAGGTGGGACGCCTCCACGGCGTCGTCGGCGCACGCGGCGGCCGCGCCGAGGTTCCCCAGCCCCAGGTGGGCGAAGGCGGACGCGGCGAGCAGCTCGGGGAGGAGGTAGTTCTGTCCGGTCCCGCGGACCAGGGACAGGCCCCGGTCGAGGTGGCGCAGGGCCGCCCGGTGACGGCGCTGGAGGATCTCCGTCCAGCCGACCAGCATCAGCGCGTCGAGGTGCTCCAGGAGCCGCCGGTCCTCGGTGTCGTCCAGGGCCCGGACGGCGGAGTCGAGACAGCGCGTTCCCTCGCGCGCATCGCCGGCGGAGGTGTGGGCCAACGCGAGCAGCGCGCGCACCCCGGCCACCTGCACCGGCTCGCCCGCGCGCAGGGCCGAGTCCAGCGCGCGCCGGCCCCGGTCGACGGCCTCGACGCGGTTGCCGCCGCGCAGCTCGGCGGCGGCGACCTGGATCTCCAGTGCGGTGTTCTGCGCCGGTGGGAGCGCGGTGTTCTGCGCGAGTTCGCCCCGCAGGACGGCCGTCGCCGCCCCGAACCTCCCCAGGAGCCGTTCCATCACCGCCAGCGAGACGACGGCCTGCGTGCGGCGCGGGTGCGAGGGGCCGAGCACCGAAGAGAGGAGCTCGCGCAACACGTCCCGGCTCTCGTGCAGACGGCCGGCCGTCCCCAGCGCCGTCGCCTCCCGCAGCCGTAGGTCCGACCGGCGCGGATCGTCCGCGGGGAGCAGGCGCAGGACCTCGCGCGTCCATTGGGCGCTCGTCGCCGGGGCGCTGACCACCAGGTCCTCGGCGGCTCGGGTGAGCAGCCCCACGGCGGCCTCGTCCCCGGCCCGCGCCGAGCGCACCACGTGCGGGGCCCGGACCACCGGCGGCGCGCCCCGCTGCGCCAGCCCCTCCGCGGCGCGGGCGTGGGCCCCCAGCCGCCACCCGGCCCCCATCCCCTCGTACACGGCGCTGCGCACCAGCGGGTGGCGGAACTCGAACCGGCGGACGGAGCCCACCGGCCGCACCAGGTCCCGGCGGGCCAGCTCGTCCAGCGCCGGCAGTACGTCGGTCTCGTCCAGCTGGGCCACCACGGCCGTCATCTCGACGTCGAACGGATCGTCCAGGACGGCCGCCGCGTCGGCCACGGCGCGGGCCCCCGCCGGCAGGTCCTGGAGCTCGTCCAGCAGGGTGGCGCGCACGGACAGCGGCAGCGGTACGTCCGGCAGCTCCTTGCCGTCCGTCCGGTGCAGCAGTGCCTGCAGGTAGAACGGGTTGCCCGCGCTGGCCTCGTACAGCTGCCGGCACCTCAGCCGGCCGACCCCCGGACCGCACAGTTCCGCGGACGCGGACACCGACAGCGGCCCCAGCTCGACCCGGGTCAGACGACCGCCGGCGTCGGCCTTGGCCAGGGCCGAGGCCAGCCTCGGCGGCACCTGCCGCGGGCGGTGGGCCAGGACGACCGCCACCGCTCTTCGCGGCGGGTGCCGTACGAGGTACTCGATCAGCTCGATGCTGCTCTCGTCCGCCCAGTGCACATCGTCCAGGACCAGGACCAGCCCGCCGCCGGGGTGCACCTCCTCCAACAGCTCCCGCACCGCCCGGTGCAGGCGGAAGCGCTCGGCGGGGAGGGCGGTCCCGCCGTCCGCGTGCCGGTCTTCCGTCAGCGGGAGCAGCGACCCCTGCCAAGTCCGCGCGCCGGCCTCGCGGGGGCGGTCCGGATCCACCGCCGTGAGAGCACCGTCCAGCGCGTCGAGGAAGAGACCGTACGGCACCTCGCTGAGCTCCGCGCCACGGCCGGCCAGTACCGTCGCGCCGCCCTGCGCCGCCAGCGCCCCGAACTCGGCGAGCAGCCTGGTCTTTCCGATGCCGGGCTCCCCGACGACCTCCACCACCCGCCGGGCGTACGGGCCCTGTTCGTCGAGCACGGCGCACAGCACGGCCACCTCCTCGGCGCGCCCCACCAGCGGCCGCGACCACTGCGCGACGCGCGGCTCGGTTCCGCGGGGTTCCGCGCCGCGCGGTCCCGCTCGGCCGGGTTCCGTTCCGCGGGGTTCCGCGCCGCGGGCTCCCGCTCGGCCGGGTTCCGTTCCGCGGGGTTCCGCGTCGCCGGGCTCGCTGCCCCCCGCCCGCGGAGTACGCCGTTCGACTGCGGGGGAGGGCGCGAGCCGGGCGTCGCCGGTCAGGATGTCCTGCTGGAGCTGCCGCAGCGCGGGGCCGGGGTCGAGCCCGAGCTCGTCGGCCAGGCGCTGCCGGGTGCGGTCGTAGAGGCCGAGGGCATCGGCCGGGCGGCCGCAGCGGTAGAGGGCGAGGACGAGCTGCCCGGCCAGCCGTTCGTCCAGCGGATGCGCCTGCACCAGGGCGGACAGCTCGTTCACGACGCGCCGGTGCTGTCCCAGCCGCAGCCGGACGTCCGCCACCGCCAGCTGCGCGGCCAGGCGTTCGGCGTGCAGCAGGTCGCGCAGGCCGTTGAACCACGGGGTGTCCGCCCCCGCGAAGGCCTCTCCCCGCCACAGCCCCAACGCCGACTCCCACAGGCCCACGGCCTGTTCGTCCTCGGGCACGGCGCGGGCCCGGTCCACCAGGGTGCGGAAACGGTTCACGTCGACGGCCCCCGCTTCCACCGACAGCCGGTAGCCGCCCTGCTCCCGCACGATGTCCAGCCCCCGGCCCGCCATCGCGCGCCGCAGCCGGGACACGTACCCGTAGAGCACCTCCCGCCCCCGGCGCGGCCCCGCCTCCCCCCACACCCGGTCCACCAGCGCGTCGGCCGGCACCACCCGCCCGGCATCGACGAGCAGGACTGCGAGCACCCTCCGCTGCCGCGGGTGCCCCACGTCCATCGGCACGCCGTCCCACCACATCTCGATGGTGCCCAGCATCCCGAACCGGACCGCCATCGGCCCCCCTCGCTCTCGCCGCCTACGGCACCGGTCTACCGGCCCCTGACCAGCGCATCCAGCCTGATTCAGGCCTTTCCGAAGGTTTCCCGAAGACCGCCCCGGCACGGTGGTCACACAGCGACCCCGCACCACGACCGACCTGCTGTCCGAACAGGAGATCCCCTTGCCCGAGGCCGCCGACCGCCAGTCCATCCCCGACCACCACGAATGCACCGATGGCGGATGGGCCGACCGCTCCGGATTCCTCGACCACATCGCCCGGCTGCGCCTGCTCGCCGTCGCCGGGAAGGTCGAGGTGCACGAAGAGCTCTACCATGGCGAAAGCTTCGCCGACCGCCACACCTACCACCTCACGAAGCCGGACGGCACCACCGTGACCACCCAGGTCTACGTCTTCGCCGACACCCCCTTCCGCTGACTCCGGACGCGGACGAGGGAGGGGACGCCGGCGGTGGCGGCGCCGGCGGTGGTGGCACCGGCGCCTTCCCGGCCGTGCTCCTGGCGGATCAACGTATGAAGCGGACCTCCGGGAAGGCCTTGCTCGGGCCGTTCAGCAGGGGGCGGCGGCGGTGCCGCAGATGGAGGTCGAAGAAGGCCCGGGGGTAGGCCTGCTGGATGCGGATCGCACGGGCGGGGTCGAGGGTGCCGATCATGCCCTGGATCTGCTCCTCGGTCAGGCCCAGGATCCGGCCCGCCTGGGGGATCAGCGTGACGTTGTCCCCGTACGTGGGGTGGATGGCCCCGTCGGCCCGGATGTCGAGCCGCCGGCCGCGCAGGTGGCTCCAGAACGTTTCGACGGCCGGACGCTCGGCCCGGTTGAACGACGCGGTCATGAGCATGAACGGCCGGTCGAGGTCGGTCGTGATGGTCGGCTCCATCGGGCCGTCGATGCTCAGCCCGGCACGGACCCGGCGATCGGCCAGCATCGTCAGCGCGGTGGCCGTACCGCCCTTCGACCAGCCGAACGCGCCGATGCGGTGCGGGTCGAGGCCGCCGAGCAGGCCCGCGGGCAGCGGCCTGCCGTCGACGTCGGGGTTGCGGCCCGCCGCGATCCGCTCCACGCAGTCCAGCAGGAACCGCTGGTCCGCGGCGAAGTCCCGCGGGAACATGGGGACGTCGTCCGGGGCCGCCACCCTGCCGTCCGGGAACTCGGCGAAGGTGTCGTGGGTGTGGCCGACGGTGACCACGGCGTACCCGTGGCTGGCGAGTTCCTGGACCATGACGGTGTGATCGCCCTGGTGGCTGCCCGAGCCGTGCGCGTACACGAGGACGGGCAGCCGCCGGCCCGTACGGTGCACGGGCGCGCCCACGCGTCCGGACGTGAGCGGACCGAGGGCGGGGTCGAGGGGGAAGCCGGCGTCCGCCAGGAACGCCCGCAGGGCTCCGTCGCTCATCCAGGGTGCACGCGGCAGGTGCTCGGCCCTGCGCGCCGGGTACCAGACGGTGGCCATCAGCTCCCGGTGCCCGCCGGAGCCGGCCGCGGGATCGGGGCGTGAGGAGTCGACGAGGTGGAGCGGCACCGTACCCACCGGATACGGCCCCGTGGGCTCCGGCAGGGTGAGAGGCTGCGCGGTACCGGGTGCGGCGGGTGCCGCCGCCCAGGCCGCCGGGCCCGCCACGCCGGACACGCCGGCCAGAGCGGCCGCGCCGACACCGGCGCCGAGTGCGGCAGCGAGCATCCGACGGCGCGTCATCTCCGTGTTCGTAAAAGCCGTTCCGGTCATGTCTGTGTCCCCCCAGGGTTCGCGGATGGCGTGCGGTGCGGTGCGTCGTGCAGCAGCGTGCAATCCCCGGTTCGCCGCCGGACCGCGGGAGGCAGTCGCTCGCCCCCTCGCAGCCCTGCAGCCCCACCGCCCCCGGTGGGATCAACCCGGTGATCTGCAGAACGGCGGGGCACCGGCCCAAGTTCCCGACGGCGGGAAATGAAATAGCCGCGGCGCCTCGCCCCGCGCCACCCGCGCCACCCGCGCCCCCCGCGCCGAACACCCCGCCCCGCCCACAGCAAACGCCCTGCCCACGGCCAACGCCCCGCCCACGGCCAACGCCCCGACTCCGCGAAATCCACCTGCCGTTCGCCCCGCGTCTCCGTCACCGCCATCCCGGACTCCCCCTCCGGTACCGCAGGCACGCTGTGCTGGGGCCACTCAAGCAGTCCTCGACCGAACCAAGGGTCTCTCACATGGCAGAACTCAACCGCCGCCGCTTCCTCCAGCTCACCGGCGGCGCCGCCGCGCTGACACTGCTCAACGAGAGCATCGCGCGTGCCGCCGCCATCCCCGCGCAGGGGACCACCGGGACCATCGCCGACGTCGAGCACATCGTGGTCCTGATGCAGGAGAATCGTTCCTTCGACCACTACTTCGGCGCCCTCCGCGGCGTCCGCGGCTTCGGCGACCCGCGCCCGGTCACCCTGCCCAGCGGCAAGCCCGTCTGGCACCAGGCCGACAACACGGGCAAGGAGACGCTGCCCTTCCGCCCGCCGTCGGACGACCTCGGCATGGAGTACCTCCAGGGCCTCAACCACGACTGGGCGGGCGGCCAGAGCGCGTTCAACAAGGGCAAGTACGACAACTGGGTGCCTGCCAAGACGCCCGCCACCATGGCGTACCTGACCCGCGAGGACATCCCGTTCCACTACGCCCTCGCGGACGCCTTCACCATCTGCGACGCGTACCACTGCTCGTTCATCGGCTCCACCGACCCGAACCGCTACTACATGTGGACCGGGTACACCGGCAACGACGGCACCGGCGGCGGGCCGGTCCTGAACAACGCCGAGGCCGGCTACGGCTGGACCACCTACCCCGAGCGCCTGGAGGCCGCCGGGGTCTCCTGGAAGATCTACCAGGACATCGGCGACGGCCTCGACGCCGCCGGCTCCTGGGGCTGGATCAACGACGCCTTCCGCGGCAACTACGGGGACAACTCCCTCCTCTACTTCAACAACTACCGGAGCGCCCAGCCCGGCAGCCCGCTCTACGAGAAGGCCCGCACCGGCACCAACGCCAAGGCCGGCGAGGGCTACTTCGACCGGCTGCGCGCGGACGTCGCGGCCGGCACCCTGCCGCAGGTCTCCTGGATCGCCGCCCCCGAGGCGTTCAGCGAGCACTCCAACTGGCCGGCCAACTTCGGCGCCTGGTACATCGCCCAGGTGCTCGACGCACTGACCTCGAACCCCGACGTGTGGGCCCGTACCGCCCTCTTCATCACCTACGACGAGAACGACGGCTTCTTCGACCACGTCGTCCCCCCGTACGCCCCCGCCAACGCCTCCCAGGGCCTGTCCACCGCGCCGACCGCACTCGACGTCTTCCCCGGAGCCCCCGGCTACGTCGCCGGACCGTACGGGCTCGGCCCGCGCGTCCCGATGCTCGTCGTGTCCCCCTGGAGCACCGGCGGCTACTCCTGCTCCGAGACCTTCGACCACACCTCGGTCATCCGCTTCATGGAGCAGCGCTTCGGCGTCGAGGAGCCCAACATCTCACCCTGGCGCCGCGCCGTCTGCGGGGACCTCACCTCCGCCTTCGACTTCGCCCGCAAGGACACCGGCGCGGTCGAGCTGCCGGACACCGGCGGCTTCGTGCCGCAGGACCGCGAGCGCCACCCCGACTTCCGGGCCACCCCGCCGGCCGTCGGGACCATGCCCCGCCAGGAGAAGGGCCTGCGCCCCACCCGGGCCCTGAAGTACGCCCCGTACGTGGACGGCGCGGCGCTCACGAGCGAGGGCGGGTTCCGGCTGACGTTCGGCAGCGGCCCGGACCTGGGCGCGCAGTTCCACGTCACCTCCGGCAACCGCACCGACGGCCCGTGGACCTACACCACCGAGGCGGGCAAGTCGATCGCGGACACGTGGAACACCCGCTACTCGGGCGGCGTCACCGACCTGACCGTCCACGGCCCCAACGGCTTCCTGCGGAGCTTCCGCAACCCGGCCGGCACGCCCGGCCCGGAGGCCACCGCCCGCCACAACGCGGCCACGGGGAACCTGGACCTCACCCTCACCAACGCCGGGACCTCGACCGCGACGCTCACCCTCACCAACGCCTACGGAGGCGGACCGAAGCGGCTCAAGGTCGCCCCCGGCGCCACCGTCACGCACAGCGTCCCCCTCCGCAACACCCGGCGCTGGTACGACGTCACGGTCACCGCCTCGGAAACCGCGGGCTTCCGCCGCCGCTTCGCCGGCAAGGTCGAAACCGGAGCCCCCGGCTTCTCGGACCCGGCCACCCTGACCGGACCCTCGTCCTGACGGTCCCTCGTCCTGACCGGATCCTCGTCCTGACCGGATCCTCGTCCTGACGGACCGAGCCCCTGCTCCCCGGAAGCCTCCGGGGAGCAGGGGCTCCCGCCGGGGACCGCCGCCTCCTGCGCAGCGGCGGTCCCCCTCGGATCACTCCCGCTCGGGGCAGGATCAGAACAGGAGCTTGTAGATGCCCCAGCCGCCGCCCACGATGGCCCCCCTGCGGGGCGCGGACTCGTCGGAGCCGAGCTTCGCGGGGTGGCCGCTGAACTCCACCATGTAGTCACCGGCGCCCTGCCGCTCCAGGACCAGCAGGTCCTCGAAGGTGTCGCCGTTCGAGTAGCCGACGCCGTGGAAGCTCTGGATCCCGTTCCAGCCGCCGCCGACCTTCACCCGCTGGGCGAAGGGCTCGGTGGCGCTCTTCGAGGGCTTCGCCTCGTACTTCCACAGCACCCCGGCCTTGTCACGGGCCAGCAGGCCGTGGGTCGGGCCGGACGGGGTGCGGGACGCGAAGCCGGCCAGCTGCGTGTACCGGTCCCAGCCGCTGCCGGCCTTCACCCGGGGCTTGAACGGCTCCTTGGGCTTGCCGGTGCCCCGGTAGAGCCACAGGCCGCCCGCGCGGTCGCGTGCGACCAGGTCCTCGATCCGGTCGCCGGTCACGTCGCCGACGCCCTCGATGCTGTTGTACGCCTGCCAGCCCGGGCCGATCTTCACGCGCGGCTTGAACGGCTCGACCGGGTCGCCGGAACCGCCGTACCACCACAGCACGCCCGCCTTGTCGCGGGCGACCGCGTCACCGCGCCCGTCGGCGGTGAACGAGGACAGCGCCGTCACCGCGTCGTACACCTGCCAGCCCGGCCCCACCTTGACCCGGTGCTTGAGCTCGCTCGCCTCGACGCCCGTGGTCTCGTAGCGCCACATCACCCCGGACTTGTCCACCGCGTGCAGCGCGGCGCGCTGGGACGCGGGCCGGTTCGGGTCGCGGAAGTAGAAGCGCGCGGGGCCGGTGGCCAGCAGCTTGCCCGTGGCGTCCCGCACCTCGGCGGTGCCGCGGAGGTCGCCGATGCGGGCGGCTCGGGCGTCGGCGCTCACCTTCGCGAGGTTGTACAGCGGGCCCGAGGCCGGGGCCTGGCCCTCCGGAAGGTCGAAGAACAGCTTGCCCTGCTCGGGGGTGTCCACCTCCCCGGCCCGCCAGCCGCACGGATCCGCATCGCCGGGCCGGCCGACGAAGCACTCGGCCTTGAGCAGCGGCGCGATCCGCTCGGCCGTCCACCCGCCCGGCGGCAGCTTGTCGAACACGACCCGGGTGCGCACGGCACCGCGCGTGCCCGCGGGAAGCGTTGCGTCGAGCCCCACCCCGCCCCACCAGTGACCCGCGTCGACGAAGCTGATGCCGCTCGCCTGGACGACCGTACCGAGTTCCGCCGCGCTGCCGGACGCGCTGCCGGGCCCGGTCGCGGCGCCCGCCTGCGGTGCGGCGAGGGCGAGGGCGGTCGCGGCGGCCACGCCGAGAGTGGTGCGACGGAGGGCGCGATGCTGCCCAGTGCTCATGGATTCCCCCTGGTGTCGAGCTGTCTGCCGGAGATCATCGGAAATGATCATTAAAGGCGGGGTTAGCGCCGGAAGGACATACTCCGGAACGGCGGCGTCCGTCCTGAACGCCGCCTGCCCGGCCCGCGCCCAGGGGTGGGCAGGCCGCGGACGACGCTAGGACTCCACGGTGTCGGCATGCCGGTGGGCGACCCGCCAGGCGCCGTCCTCCCTGCGGTAGACCTGGGTGGCGCGCAGCGTGTACGTACGGGCCTGGCCGTCCACGGACGCGGAGGTGTGCTCCAGGCCGACGGTGTACGCCATGTCCCCGCGGACGTCGTACACCTGCAGCTCGTACCGGTACGAGGTGCAGTCGGAGAAGGACTCCGCCAGGCCGGTGAAGAGGGCGTCGAGCTGTTCGCGGCCCACGGCGTTGCGCCAGGCCCCCAGGACGCTCACCGGCTCGGTGTGCGACCAGAGCGCACGCCGGGGAGCCGCGTCGCCGTTGTGCAGCGCGACCTCCGCCTCGTACAGCTCGGTCCTGACCCACGCCAGGAAGTCGTCGCGATCGGACATGCCTCCATCATGGCCCGGCGCGAGGAGGGCAGCATGCCCTGGGCGGCCCACCGAGGCCCCGTACCCTGCCTGACCTGCCACGATGCCCACGATGCCCACGAGGCGACGCGGTCGGAGAGCGGCGGAGGCGTCAGAGCCGGAACGCCCCGAGATCGCGCACCGTGTCGGCCGGCGCCCGGACGTCGAGACGACGGCGCACACCGCGCTAATTTGGGGCACACCAACGCAGAGGAGGGGCCCGTGGGCAAGGTGGTCATGTACAGCTCGGTGTCGGTGGACGGCTTCCTCGCGGACGAGAACGACCAGCCCGGCCCGCTCTTCGACTGGTTGACCAGCGGTGACGTCCCGTTGGACGACAGCGGCGCGCTGAAGGTGTCGCAGACGTCCTACGACTACATCCGGCCGTACTGGGACGAGATCGGAGCCACGATCGTCGGCCGCCGCGTCTTCGACCTGACGGACGGCTGGGACGGGAAGCCGCCGGCCGGGATCGACCACGTGGTCGTCGTGACCCACCGGCCGATGCCCGAAGGCTGGGACCCCGCTGCGCCGTTCCACTTCGTCAACGGAGTCGAGGCGGCAGTGGCCAAGGCCCAGGAGCTCGCCGGGAACCGCACGGTCGAGGTCGCCGCCGGCGAGGTCGGCGGCCAGGTGCTTGCCGCGGGCCTGGTCGACGAGGTCCGCATGGACGTCGTACCCGTCGTACTCGGCTCCGGCAAACGCTACTTCGGCTCGGTCCACGCACAGCACCTCTTGGAAGATCCCGACGTGGTGATCCAGGGCAACCGCGTCCTCCACCTGCGCTACCAGGTGCGCCGCTGACCCCTCCGAGCGGGCCCGCCATGAAGCCGAGTGCACGTTCCGGCGATCCGCGCAAGGGCTCCGGATGCGGGGGTCCCCCGGTCGGCGTACACAGGTAGTGAGGGGCGGGCACGGGCGGGGATCCCCATGAAGGAGGTTGAAGATGACGGGCGTGTTCATGCGCCGCGTGGGTCTGGCCGCGGCGATTTCGGGTGCGGTGCTGGGGAACCTCCTGTGGGCCTCCAGTCCCGCCGGAGCGGCTGTCGAAGCGAAGGCCGACACGTACTGGCGGCTGGTCTCGGCCAACAGCGGCAAATGCCTCAACGTCCCCTGGGCCTCCTGGGACGACGGAGTGCAGCTCATCCAGTGGGACTGCGCGGACACCCCGAACAACAACTGGCGGTTCGTGAAGCTGCCGTCCGGCTGGTACGAGATCCGCGCGCAGCACAGCAACAAGTGCCTGGACGTCGAAGGCGCGGCGTGGGGCAACGGGGCCCGCGTGCTCCAGTACACCTGCAACAAGCAGACCAACCAGAGCTGGGCCATCACCCGGCAGTCCGACGGCACCTTCATGCTCGAGGCCAGGCACAGCGGCAGGTGCCTCAACGTGGAGGGAGCGAGCCAGGCCAACCGCGCCCCGATCATCCAGTGGGACTGCAACGACACGGCCAACAACCGCTGGTCCCGCGAGGAAGCGAGCTGACCCCACCGGCGGCGCCCCCCCCCGGCCCCCCGCCGGCACGGCGCACCTCCGTGTGCGACCTCATTTCCACAAGTACGGAAGGGAATCCCAGTAGCTGAGCGGCTCCGTCTTCTTCGACGCGCTCACGTACAGCTGGGAGCCCTTGACGGCCACCCAGCTGTTGTCTCCCCTCGGCCACGTGTAGATGGCATCGACGTCATCCCAACCTTCGGGCAGCCCCGGGAAGCTCTCGCGCACCGACAGGGTGACCCCGTGGCCCCAGTCGGTCGTGTGGACCCGGTTTCCCTTCTTGAACCCGACGGCCCCGCTCGCCCACGTCCAAGCGCCGCTGATCCCCCCGTTGTCCTGCCAGTCGTCAGGCAGCGTGTCCCAGAAGCCGAGGGGTTCGTCCTTGTCCGAATCACCCACGTGCATCCGGGTGCCCTTGATCGCCACCCACCTGTCCGTGCCGTCCGGCCACGTGTAGATGGCATCGACGTCGTCCCACCCCGCGGGGAGGCCCTCGAAGCAGTCTCGGACGTACGCCATACGCCCCCGGCCCCAGTCGGTCGTGTGCACCTGGTTGCCGTTCTTGAATCCGACGGCCCCGCTCGCCCACGTCCAAGCACCGCTGATCCCGGGCATGGCGTCCACTCCCTTCTCCGGCCCCACGGAACTGCTCCCGCCGGGTCACCCTCACCAGTACGTCCCGCCTGCCCGAGCCGGAGCCGGGTCTCCTACCGGCACGATCCCGCACGGCACTCCCCGCCCGGGCAACGACTCGCGGCGGGGCAACGCAAAGTGCGCCGTGGCGGCCGGTCCATCGGGCTCCGCCCGTGGGCCCTGGCCGGGCTTTGATAGGTTGACCGCCATGACGCTCACCCGAAAGGCCCATGGCGCGTAAGCCGCCCGGCGCCGTCCGCGCTCAGCGACCGCCGGCCCGCCGCACGCATCGCCCCGCACCACCTACGCGCCAGGCACCGGGCCTTCCCGCCCGGACGCAGGCAGCCATCCACCGGATCGAAGCCCGGCACCTGTGGCCCGGTGCGGTTGCCGAGGCTCTGCACCGGTACGAAAGGTTCCTGCGGCGCCCCGGCCGCTACCTCTACCTGTCCTTCGAACCATGCTGCTGCGACCCCGCGGAAGCCCGGGACACGCTCGCAGAAGCACTCCGCCGGCTGCCGCCCCCCGCCCGCAGAGACCTGCACCACGTCGTCGCACGCCTCGACGAGGAGTTCCTGCGCCGCACCCTTCCCGATCCCAAGGCCGCATCACCGAACGGGGGGCGACCGGCAGCATGGTGGAGACAACGCATCAGGGAGATCTGACCGGCCGCCCCTTGGACGGCCGGGAGAGGTCGCGCGGGGCAGGCTTAGGATCTGCGTGTATTGCCCGTCGTGCCCGCGATGTTCGCCGCCTCCGCGGTGCCGCCGGCGCGGTTGCGGCATCCGTCTGCTGGTCCACCGGGGGGTTTCCGTGCGTTCTCGTGCTGCTTTCGTTCGTCGTGGTGCCGTGGCCGTTTCCGCTGTGTCGTTGGCGCTGCTGGCCACGGCATGCGGATCGGGGGGTGAGGAGAAGAAGGCCGGCGCGGACAAGGAGGCCGAGGTCGTCGCCCCGGCCACATCGGCCGCCCCGGCCGCCCCGGCCAAGGGCAGGACGGACGCCGAGCTGAAGGCCCTGCTCGTCACTCAGGCGGAGTTGCGGGAGCACCGGCTTGAACCGGCCGGCACCCAGGGCGCGGAGTCGGCCGCGGTGGCGATCGACACCGACCGGCCCGCATGCAAGGTGCTGAGCCAGGTCCAGGGCGCCCAGAGGATCGGCAACCCGACCGGAATCGCGCGGGCCGTGGTGTCCGCCAAGCCCGGGAAGCCGAAGCCGGGCGCGAGCGTGGAAGAGCAGATGAAGGCGGTCGAGAACGCCCTGGGGGCGCCCGTGACCATGCTCGGCCTGCACTCGTACGACGGGACGGGCGCCGGGGAGCTCACCGCCTCGTTCAAGAAGGCCGGCGAGGTCTGCGCCGACGGCTTCACCACCACCGCGGGCGGCGAGAAGACCAAGGTCACCGCAGTCAAGGAAGGCCCGGCCGTCACCGGCGGCGACGAGGCCCTGAGCCTGAAACTCACGGTGGACGCGGAGGACAAGGGCACGACCATTCCGATCGTCATGACCGTGGTCCGCAAGGGCAGCACGGTGGCCTCCTTCTCCACCATGAGCGCCCTCGGCAAGACCGTGGAGCCGAGCACCACGCTGATCAACGCCCAGGTCAAGAAGCTCGGCTGACCCCGGCCCGCCAGCGGTCCCGCAGGTCCTGTCGAAGCGGCTCCTTCCCAGGCGGCGAGCCGTCACCGCGGTGCCCTCCGCCCCGAGCCACCGGGGGCGGAGCCGGTGTCCCAGGGACGTCCCTCTCGTGGGACGGCGGGTGTCCGGGATCTTCCGAGACACATCGGGACAGCCGAACAGACCCCGCGGACCCTACGGTTGTGAGCGTCGGCCCCGCCGCCCGTCGGCAGCAGCCGCTGCCCGGCCGCACCCTGCGCTCTCGGTGCCGGCACCCGGGGCCCTCCACGCCGCCCTCGACCAGACCGGACCGGACCAGGCCCGTCCCGACCAGACCCGACAAGCCAACGAAACGGACTGACTGACATGACCACGCCTGCGGTTCGCCCCGCCGCCCTCCGCCGTCGCGTCGTACTCGGCGGTGCGCTCTCCCTCGCGGCCGCGCTGCCCACCGCCGTCCTGCCCGCGGGCAGTGCCGCGGCCGCGAGCGGTGCGCCGGTCGAGCCGCCGGCCGGGGCGCCGGGCGAGCCGTCGGTCCTGGATTGCGAGCAGTGGGGCGCGCGGCCGCCCAAGTCGCCGGTCAAGGTCGTGGCCGCCCGCCCGCAGCGGATCATCGTCCACCACACCGCCACCGCGAACCTCGCCGAGTACGGGCAGAACCGCGCCGTCGCGCTGGCCCGCGCCATGCAGACGTACCAGATGGACACGGCGGGCTGGATCGACACCGGCCAGCACTTCACCGTCAGCCGCGGTGCGTTCGTCACCGAAGGCCGGCACGAGAGCCTGGCCGCCCTGCGCGACGGCAACCGCCTCGTCGAGGCCGCACACTGCACCGGCCAGAACGCGGTGGCCATCGGCATCGAGAACGAGGGCACCTACACCACCGAGACCCCGCCCGCCGAGCAGTACGCCGCCCTGCTCGGGCTGTGTGCCCACATCTGCCGGCAGTACGGGATCCAGCCCTACCAGATCTACGGACACCGGGACTTCAACAACACCCAGTGCCCCGGCGACCGGCTCTACGCCCTGCTGCCCCAGCTGCGCGCCGACGTCGCGGCCCTGATCGGGGGAGACCCGGCCGCCCCGAAGTGGCCGCTGCTGCGCAAGGGCGAGGTGAGCGAGCGGGTGCGGGTCCTGCAGTGCCTCCTCGTGCAGCGCGGTGCGACCCTCACGCCGGACGGAGCGTTCGGCCCGGCCACGGACGAGGCGGTGCGCGCGTTCCAGAAGCTGACCGGAGCGGGGGTGGACGGTGTGGCCGGCCTCCAGACGTGGAACCAGCTGTGCGCACCGGTCGCCGAAGGCGCCGCGGGCGAGGCGGTCAAGGCGATACAGAGCCGGCTCTCCGCCTACGGGTTCACGACGGTGGCGGACGGCCGCTTCGGGCCCGGCACCCGGGACCGGGTGACCGAATTCCAGGGCGCCCGCGCACTGCCGCAGGACGGGATCGTGGACGCGCGCACCTGGAGTGCTCTGCTGGTCTGAACGCCCGGGGATGCCCGCATCGCATCCGGTTTGGCGGGATCTGTTCGCACATATCTTCTCGGGCATGGAGGTCGACTCCTCACGCGGGTCCGTCGCGCCGTCGGGATGGCCGCGACCGGCTTGAGCCCCGACCGTTCCACGCCGATGGCCCAGGAGCCCAGCTCCTGGGCCATCGGCATGACGGCGTCACGGTGTGGTTCATACTTGGGGTGCCGTGCCCGCAGGTCGCGGGCGTACGCATGAGATGGGGGTCTCATCCAAATGACTGGGGGACAGGCAGCGGGCGGGGGCGCCGAGGGGGTCGCCAATGACCTTTTCGCCGAGATGCGCCGCATCAAGGACGCCTCGCAGCTGAGCTATAACCGGCTGGCTGACAAGACTCATTACAGCCGTTCTTCGTGGGAACGTTTCCTCAACGGGAAGCAGATACCCACGCGCATCGCGGTCGAGCAGTTCGCGGCAGCGGCGGGGGAGGACCCGGCCGAGCTCCTCGCGCTTCTCGAAGCGGCATCGATCCGGGACCGGGATCGGGATCGTGACCGGGATCGTGACCGGGTGCCGCCGAGTGGGGCGGCCGCCACCGGGGCGAGGGCAGAGGAGCCGCCGGCCGCCGGCGCGGCAGCCCCGTCCTCCTCGGCCGCCACGCAGGCCACCGCCGGGCCCGCCCGCTCCGTACCGGCCGGTTCCGAACCGGCCGGGGGTTCCGAACCGGCCGGGGGTTCCGTACCGACCGGTTCCGCACCGGAGGCAGGCGGTCCGCACTCTGCCGAGCCACTTCCCGCGGCGGCCGGCAAGACCACCCGGTTCGCGTGGGCCGGGCCCCTCCGGACCGCAGCCGCCATCATGGCCGGCGCCCTGCTGGGCAGCCTGCTGACCATGTTCGCCATCGAGCCCGCCGACGCCGGCACGCCCGCAGCCGGATCCAAGACCGGCGAAGCCCACGCGAGCGCCCAGCCGACCAAGCCGGTCAAGGTCGGCTGCCGCAGCGACACGTGCCTGCGCCGAGAGCCGGCGGCTCACGACTGCCAGTGGGATGCGGTGACCGTACGGCAGACGTTCCTGCGCGGCATGAGCATCCAGCTGCGTTACAGCGAGGCCTGCCAGGCGGTGTGGGGACGGATCGAGAACGGCAACATCGGCGACACCGTCATGATCAAGGACATCCACAGCCAGACCGACGAGGCGAAGATCCGGATGGAACACGACACCTACACCCGGATGCTCGCCGTCACCCCGGAGGCGCCCTGGGCCACCGTCACCGTCTGCGGGGCGATCCCCGCCCAGAAGGAGCAGGAGTGCTCCCCGCTGGGCGCCATCAAGCCCTGACCGGCTGAACGGCGCTCCTCCCGGGGGACGGGACGGGGTCCGGGACACCCGCGGGACACCGCCGGACAGTGCCGGGACGGCCGCGGGACAGCAGTGGGACGCCCGCGCAAGCGGGGTGCGGGGGCGCCGGCGAGGACACCGGCCGCCGGCCGCCCGAACACCTGGCGCGCGCCGTCGTTCCCGCCGGGCCGCCAGGACATTCCCGCGGGCCGCCAGGGGCCGTTCCCGGCGGCCCGTGGGCGGCCCGCGGGAGGCGGTGGGAGGCGGTGGGAGGCTCCGGGACGCCCGTTCGGGCGAGCCGCGCAGGACGGCAGCCGTGTTGCTAGTTTTCGGCTCGCCGCACTCCGAGGCGGCACCGGTCAGCCCGTGGCTCTCCACGGAACCGGGCGTCTCCACACGATTCCTGGGGGGGAAACCACCATGCAGTCGAAGCGCACCTTCGCGCCCCTCGGCGCAGTCGCCGCCGTCACCCTGGGCGCTGACCACCGGTACGACCACGGCCGCCGCCGCGGCACCGAGCCGCAGCAGCCGCGGCGTCTCCTTCGACTCGGCCGACTACTTCGTCCGCATCCCGACGGACGCCAACCACAGCAACTACTGCGTGAGGGGCCAGGGCGCCTCCGGCGAGCAGGTGCGCTCCCTGCAGGAGAGCCTGATCCAGTGCTACGGCCAGTGCATCCAGGTGGAGGGCGCCTTCGGCCCGGCGACCGCGACGGCGCTCAAGCCTGCGCAGGCAGCCTTGGGCCTGACCTCCGGTGAGGGCGGTGGGAGCGGCCATGGCCGTGGTCGTGGCTGCGGTCGCCATGGCCGGTTGCTCCAACGGGCAGCAGGCGGATCTCCCGGCGCCGCAGTCCGGTGCCGGGGCCGGCGCGGCCGGAACGGCCCGGGCGGCGGATCCCTCGACGTGGACCCTGCCCGTGCAGGCGTACCGTCCCACCGCCGAGCAGAGCCGCACCATCGCCGGCGCCGAGACGAAACTGGTCAGCCAGTGCCTCACCGGCTTCGGCATCGACTGGAAGCCGCCACCGGACCTTCCGCCGATCGGCCCGAGGAACATGCTCGACTGGCGCTACGGCATCCACGACGCCGCCATGTCCGCCAAGTACGGCTACCAGGTGGACCCCGGACAGCAGGCACGCTACGACGCCGCCCTCCGCGCGGAGGTGCGTCGTCCGAGCCTGTCCCCCGAGGCCCAGGTCGCCCTCAGAGGCACCGATGCACCCCCCGAACTGCTGGCGCGAGCCGGCGACGCGGCGAAACGCGGTTTCGTGGCGGGCCGCCGGGTCCCCGCAGGCGGCTGCATCGGGGAGGCCCGCCGCACCCTCGGCAGCGAGACCCAGGGGGTCTCCCCCCTCGTACAGCAGCTCACCAACGCCTCCTACCCGCAGTCCATGGAACACCCGCAGGTCAAAGCGGTCTTCGCCCGCTGGTCCGCCTGCATGAAGACCAAGGGCTACTCCTACCCGGCGCCCATGGCGGCCAACGACGATCCCAGGTTCCGTCCGCATCCCAAGGGCGTGTCCCGTACGGAGATCGAGACGGCCCTCGCCGACATCGACTGCCGTGTCACGCACCAGGTCGCCGAGACCTGGCACGCGACGGAGACCCGCATCCAGCAGGAATCGATCGCCCGCCACGCCAAGGCACTGGCGGCGGACCGCCGCGCGCTCGACACCGTCGTACGCACGGCACGGGACGTGCTCGCCCGCCCCTGAGCGGCGAAGGCCCGCCCGCTCCCCTTTTCTCTTGTTCCCCACCCTTTTTCGGCTTTCATACGACACCAGGAGCCCCGATGCAGACCTCGCCTGCCTTCAGCACCCCGCGCGGCACCTCGCGCCGCCGCCTGCGTGCCGCCACCGTGGCGGCCCTGCTGGCCGCGACCGCCCTCTCCGGCGCCGGCATCGCCCACGCGGAGCCCGACCCCACCATCGACCTGAACTCCAACGGCGACGACACCACCCTCTCGATGGAGAAGTGCGCGGAACACTCCGACAGCTTCCGCTTCCGCTTCTACTACAGCCCCGACTACAAGGGCGCCTGGGTCAACATCGGCCACAACATCTACGACATGAAGTCGATCGACGTCTGGGGGTCCCCGGACCGGGCGCTGTACTTCTGCCCGAACGGCGCCGGCGGCGGCCAGGTCGCCGCGAACAACGCGGCCTCCGCCTACAACTGGTTCGACGGCTACGTCGCGACCGTGTACTACAGCGCCGGCTACAAGGGCGCCTCGGACATGGTCGGCGCCCGCTCCGGCCGGTCCCTCCTGTCGAACACCAGGAACAACAACCGCTCCATCAAGTTCAGCCGCACCTGGTAGCCCGTCACCCCCTGCACACCCAGGCGGTGGACCGGACCGCTTTGCCCGCCCGGAAGCCGGCCCGTCCACCGCCCCCTCCCTTCCCGATGCCCGTAGCCCCAACCGCCTGGTCATCGACGTCCACCGCTGACCCGGACCGTACGGCCATCCATCCCACGACCCTCAGGAGCAGCACCTCCATGCACAAGCTCGCCGCAGCCCTCGGTACCACCGCCCTGCTCGTCGGCCTCGGCTTCGCCACCGCGCCGACGGCCGCCGCCGCCCAGCCCGGCGGGGTCTGTTCGAACTTCACCACCGCAGAGCCGATGCTGCGGTACGGCGACAGCGGCCCCGCAGTCCGTGCCCTCCAGTGCGAGCTCAACCGCAGCATCCGCTGGGCCAACCTCGACGTGGACGGGATCTTCGGCCAGAAGACCTACAACGCCGTGATCCAGTTCCAGGGCCCGGACTGCATGAACATCGAGGCGGACGGCATCGTCGGCCCGATCACCTGGAACCTGCTCAACCGCTGGAGCAACGCCGGCCGCTACATCTGCTGAGCCCGCCCCGCCCGTCAGCCCCGCCCGGCCGCCAGGGCCCGCGCCGCCTTGAGCCGGGCCGGGGCGAGCGCATCGATGGCACCCGCACCCGCGCCCGGGGTGGCGTCCCAGCCCCGGATCTTCGCCGCGACCCGCCGCAGCCGGGCATCACCCGGGCGGACGGCGATCCCGAAGTGGGATTCCTTGGCGGGCGTCGCGTCCCCGCCCCAGTGCACCACACCCTCCAGATCGGCCAGGATGTCGCGCACCACGACCATCTCGTGGGGGAAGAGCCCGCCCCGCGCGCCGAGCGGGTAGCGCAGCGGGCGGATCGCCACCGCCGTGCCCGACAGGTGGTTGCTCTCGTACGGGGCGGCCACCTCGCGATGCGACGCATGGCCGGCCACTTCGCCGTCGCGCAGCCCGTCGATCTCGTAGTGGAAGCGGCGCACCACGTGGGCGAGCACGGTCGCCACGTCCCCGGCGGCCGCCGAGAAGTGCACCCCGCCCGTGCCCTCGACCCGGTGCACCGGGGCCGAGGCGAGCACGGGCCAGCCGTTGTCCCCGTACTTCCCCGTCCACGTCCTTGTGCCGTGTCCCGGTCCGGACTCCGGACCGGGCCCTGCCGCCGCGGCGAACGCGGTGCCGGACGGCGAACCCGCCGCCAGTGCCGCGCCACCCGCGACGCCGAGCCCGGCGAGCAGGAATCGGCGGCGGTCCGGGCGCGCGGCTGCGGCCGACGCCATGACATTGCGCATGAGTCAGTTCCTCGTCGTTTCGATGGGGCCCGGCGCCTACCGGCCGGGCGTACCGTTCGCTTCCTGGGCGGCCCGTTCCGCCAGCACCTCGGCAAAGCCCCTGCAGAACTCGTCGAGCCGCGCCTCGGGCAGGTTGAAGGGCTGCACGGCGGACTCCCCGGCCTTCTCCGTGATCAACTGCGCACGGCCGAGCGAGACCACCGGGTCGACGGTCGTCGTGAGCACGTGCCTGGCCGCCGCCGCGGCGGTGTCCAGGCTCGCGCCGAAGCGCATCTCGTAGAAATCGCGGAAGCGGGTCAGCGCCCCCATCTCACGTTCGCCCAGGCCGTAGTGCTCGCGGGCCACGCCCAGCAGGCCGCGGGTGCCGTCCTCCACCCGGCGGGCGATCAGGTACCCGTCCACGTCGCACACCAGGTCGTTGAAGCCGAACGTGGAGGAGACCCCGATCCGCCCGAACTTCTCCTGGCAGTAGGCGTACCCCGACGGGTACGCCTTGACGTCCCGCTGCCACTCCGCGTACAGGGTGATCAGGTCGCCGCCCCAGCCCACCACATCGCCCACGTTGGACCTGCGCAGGTCGCCCGGCTGCGGCCGGACGTAGTGGCCGTTGGCAGCCGCCATCAGGTGCTGCACGCCCAGCATGTATCCGCTGACCGGGTCCTTGAATTCTGGAAGGACCTTCGGGGTTCCCTTGCCCGCCACGAACGCGACGAATTCGGGGGGCACGTTCCCGATCAGGGACCACCACTTGAACCCCCGGTAGTCGTCGCTGCGGGCGTACTCCAGGGTGAGCCGGGTCGGATCGCCCTTCTCCCACTGGAGCGCGAGGGGGAACAGCCACTCCAGATGGCGGACGAAGTCGGCGGCCGGCTCGACGTCCTGGTGGACGGACTTCTGCCCCTCGTCGCTCCCGGACCGGTGGGCGTCGTTGTCCAGGTCGAAGGCGTCCGGGCCTGCCGAGAAGCGGAACTCCTTGATCTGGTTGAAGGCCCAGTTCGGCGGGAGGGGGAAGCCCAGGTTTCCGGAGAAGCCCCACGACATGCCGGAGACGAACGAATAGCGGGCGTCGGTGAGCTTGCTGACCTGCGTGCACACGTTGCGCGAGCCGTACACGCCGTGCACGTACTTCTTCCCCTTGTACGCGAGGCCCGCCTGCACGCCCCGGAAGTACGGCACGATGCCCGAGGCGATCTCCTCGCCCGTCGCGTCGTAGTCCACCGCGAAGTAGATGACCGTGCCGCGGTTGAAGCCGTAGCCCTGCGCACACGAGTGGGCATTGACCCCGTGCGCGAACCCCTGCTCGTACGTGAAGTCCTGCAGCCGCCGCGCATTGTCCTGGTAGATCGGGAAGACGCTCAGCCCCGCGGCGAAGATGTCCTGCAGCTCACCCGGCTTGATCTCCTTGTCGAGGGTGCTGCCCGGCGGGTCGTACAGATAGCGGCCGACGATGCGGTAGTTCGACCGGAAGAGCGCGTCGGCACGGGCCCGGGTGAGCGCGAAGCGGGTGTCGCACGCCGCCGTCGCGCGGTTCGGGTCGCCGGTCGAGACCAGCAGCTGCGCCCACGTGGCGTAGTCCCCGAGGCCCTGCCGCTGCTCCAGCTCCGAGAAGTGCTGGAACTCCTCGACCCAGTCCTTGAGCTCCGCGTCGAATCTGCTGCGGAACCCGACCTCGAGGTTGGCGTTCTCCTTCACGACGGGCGAGTTGAGCGCGCACGCCGCCGAGAAGAGCTCCACCCAGACGCCTGAGTCGCCCTCCCTCACGGTGTGGGCCTTCAGGCCCGCCTGAGTGCCCGGACCGAACGATCCGGTCGCCTGGTCGTCGGGGATGCCCAGCTCGTACTGGATGGCCTTCATCAGCGACTTCTGCACGTCACGGGAGTAGACCCCGTCCGCAGGGCCGATGAAGAAGGAGGACCGGCCGTAGTAGCGGTTGTTGAGCCAGCGCTGCACGGTGCGGACCCGGTCGGTGCCCCCGGACACCGTGACGTACGCGTCCATGCACAGCAGCGCCTTGAAGACCTTGGGCTGGACCCAGCCGTTCGAGGCGTCGATGCCGGCGTGCTCCTTGAGCTTCATCACCGAAGAGCCGACGGCGGAGCTGTACTCGCCGCTGCCGTCGCCGCCCCAGTAGCCCTTGCAGAACAGGGCGTGCCCGACGATCTTCCGGATGTTGACGTTCGGCTCGGTGGCGGAGACATCGCCGCGCGCCGCGAGCCTGGCCAGTGTGGTGGGGCCGAAGGACGCGCTGACCGGGGAGATGCCCAGCTCGAACTGGAGCCCCATGGTCAGCGCGTACATCGTCGACCAGCCGGTCAGCCCGTTCTCCGGGCACCTCGCATAGCCGGGAACAGCCCCGTAGGTGCTGTTGACCCACTGCTGGGCGGCGAGAATCTTTGGATCCGCCATGACTTCCTTTCCTGACGGCCCCGGGAGCGGGGCCTTCGGGGGGAGGGTGCAGCGGCGTGCGTGCCGCTGCACCCGGTGACGGCACGGTCAGCGCAGCGGCTGCGGGGCGGAGGTCAGGCGGAGGCAGCGCGGCTGCCAGTTCTGGCTCCAGTACCAGCGGAGGGCGTCACGGGTGTTCGGCCCGTACACGCCGTCGGCGGCGACACCGGCGATCGACTGCGCCCGCTTGAGCGCCCGGGCGGTGGCGGGGCCGAACTGGCCGTCCTCCTCCAGGTAGGTGACGCCGTCGTAGTAGCAGCCGTTCAGGGTCCTCTGGAGTGCGCGGACGCCGGAGCCGGAGTTGCCCGAACGCAGCGAGCAGAAGTTGCTTCCGTTCTCGTCCAGCGGGACGTCGGTGACGTAGCCGGCCGCGTCGGTGTATCCGCGGAAGCTGGAGCAGACCGGGGCCGCGGCGGACGCCGTCGTCGCGCCGGTGGCGAGCGCGCTCAGCGTGATCGCGGCGACGGCGCCGAGGGTGGCGAGGGTGCGCTTCATGACTGGGATTCCCCCCTGTGGAGTGTGGCCGGATCGAGCGGCCGGATCGTGCCGCTGAGGGCGGCGAGCCGAAAGCTAGCACCGTCCTTCCGGCCCCGAACGCCCCCTCGGACCTGCCTTCCCGGCCGTCTCAACAGGCCGTGGGAGGGCCGGATCCCCTGCCGGCCAGGCCTTCTCCGCCCTGCGGGGGTCACGTCCCACGCCGTCCCAGGAGGTGGCCCGGATCCTGTCCCGGCCTGCCCCCGCCGTCTCCGGGGCCGCCGGGGCGCCCGGCACGGCCTGCTGGCCGTTCTGCCGCTTGCGCTCCGACCTGGACCTGGACCTGGACAGGGACAGGGACCTGAAACTGGAACTGGACCCGGTCTCCGGCCGTCGGATGTCCGGGCGCGTCCCGCTGGCCGTTCTGCCGCTCGGCCTCGGACCTGGAGTCCGACCGGGACCCGGACAGGGGCCTGGACCTGGACCTGGACTTGGAGCCGGCCACGGACTCGGTCCTGGAGCCGGATCCGGGCGCCGGCACGGGCAGCGGGTCCGTGTTCCCTACCGGTCGGCGTCAGCTGCCGGGCCCGGCAGGAGTACGTGCGCGCCGTCGGGGCGGACTGCCGGGACGCCCTCGCCGAGTCCGCCCCGACGGCCGCCGGTGGCCGGGCCCCGCGTCACGAACACCGAGGGCGCCCGGACCCTTGGACCCCCGGGGCCTCTGGACCCCCGGGGCCTCTGGACCCCCGGGGCCTCTGGACCCCCGGGGCCTCTGGACCCCCGGGGCCTCTGGACCTCCGGACCTCCGGGGCCTCTTGGACCTCTGGACCTCCGGACCTCCGGACCTCCGGGGCCTCTTGGACCTCCGGACCTCCGGACCTCCGGACCTCCGGGGCCTCTTGGACCTCCGGACCTCCGGGGCCTCTTGGACCTCCGGACCCCCGGACCTCCGGACCCCCGGACCCCCGGACCCAAGACTCGCGGAGAAGGCGCTCCGCGCCGTGAGCCGCTCCGTGCTCCGCGGCCACGGTGTGCTCCGCGGGCACGGCGCGCCCCGCGAGGCACGGCGCGGCTGCGCAGGGGACCTCCTCTCCCGCCGCACAGGGCTGCCCGTTGCGCCCCCGCGGCATCCCCTGCCCGTCCGTCCAGGTCGCCTCGTCCTCCCTCGTCCCTCCTCCTCCGTGTTCGCCGCCCTCGTCATTCCTCGTCCGCTCCGTCCGCTAGGTCCGTCCAGTCCCGGCCTTCGCCGCTGTCCCGGCCGTCCCTGAAATCCCCGGCGCCGGAACTCCCGCGAGGCCCTTCGTGCCCCCCGTCTCCCCCCGTCCCCAGCCGTCCTCCGTCCGTCCCGGCAACCCCGTCACCCCGACCGACGCCCCGCGCCGCCCGCCCTGGAACGCCGTACGCGGACAGCGCGTACCGACTCCGGAGCCCGGCTCCGGAGCTCCGGCGCGGCCCCTGCCGTCCCCGACACGGGCCGCTTCCCGGGACGCCTTCCCACCTCGGCGCCGCGTCCCCCGGGGACGGCTTCGGGACGGCGGACACCCCCGAACACGCCCTCGCACCACGTACGTTGCTGACACCGGACGGATCCGATCGGCCTCGCCGCCCCGTCCGCCACCCCGGCGCGGACAGCGTTCGCCACGGGTTCCGCACGCTCCATGCGTTCGCACGTTCCGCACGTTCCGCACGTTCCACACCGGCCGTACGCCGTACGCCGTACGCCCACCGCCGTCCCCGCCACCCGTCCGGACCGCCCCGCGCCCGCGCGCCGTCCCGCCCCGGACCGGACTGCCGAAGAAGAGATGACCAGAGCCTTGAGACGCAACAGACACCGGTCCCCGGTCGCTGCCGTGGTGCTCACCACGGCAGCCGTCATGACCGTGCCCCTGACGCTGCCCGCCCTGGCAGCACCGCCCGCCCCCGGCCCGTCCGCGCCCGGCGCGGCAACGGCGCCCGCGCCGCGGGCCGAGCAGTATCCCGCCGCCATCGCCCCCGCCGAGCGGACCAAGGTCCTCGGCGGTGCTTCCGACCGGGCCTGGACGACCTCCGGGGACGCCGCCGGCTTCCACGTCCTCGTCGCCGACGCGAAGGCGGGCTACCGCTGGAAGACCGCCGCGACCCTGACCGAGCCGGGCTTCGACACCGACAGCTGGATCGGCAACGCGTGCGTCACCGCCTCGGGACGGCGGGCGGTGGTCGCGTACGCACCCCGTACGTTCACCAACAAGCCCGACCTGATGACGCGCGGTGCGTTCACCGCAGTGGTCGACCTGGCGACCGGCAAGGTCACCAAGCTGCCCGTGCTGTCCTCCCTGTCGTACTTCTCCCCGGGCTGCGGAGACGGCGAACAGGCGGTGCTGTCGCAGTTCACCGACGACGCCGCCGACAAGAACGCCACCCGCCTGATCACCGTCGATGCGGCCAAGGGCCGCGCCGCGTCCAAGCTGAGGCTCACCGGCCAGGTCACCTCCGCCATCCCGTACGGCGGCGGCGCGATCGTCGCGGCCGACGGCGCCCGCGTCGTGAACATCGGCAAGGACGGGACCCGACGCGCGATCGCCCGCACCGCCGGGGTCCCCTTCCGCCTCACCCGGGATGCGGCCGGCGGCATCACCTTCGTCGACACCCCGGCCGGCCCGACCGCCCTCGCGCGGGGCGGCACCAAAACCCGCCGCGCCGTCGGCGAGGTCCGGCACCTCGATGCCGCGGCCGTCCGCTCGGCCGGCACCGGAAAGCGCACCGCCCGCCTGATCGCCTCCGGCCCCCTCCAGGGCCTGGACGTGGCCCGCGCCGCCTCCGGCGAGGTCTTCGTCACCGGCAAGGCCGACTCGAAGGGCGCCCTCCCCCCGCACGTCCACAACCCCGGCGGACTGGGCAAGGAGGCCGTGCTCAGCTCCCGCGGCCAGGCGGCCGTCAGCACAAGGTGGTCCCACGGCCCGGGCGGCAGCCCGGTCCGGCCCGACCAGGCCACCACCGAACGCACCGTGGTCAACACGCTCCGCCTGATCGGCACCGGAAAGACCGCCGCCCTCCAGGCCACACCCGGCGAGACCCCGGTCGACCCGAAGCAGGAGCAGACCGGCGGCCTGCTCTCGCCCGCCCTGCGCATCGCCCCGGGCGGCGCCGCCTCCGCCAGGCCCGGACCGTCCCCGAAGTCCCCGAAGTCCGGGAAGTCCGGGAAGTCCGCGGCGGTGCAGGCAGAGGGCGGTCCCAACGACCCGGTCGACTCCGTCCGCTACTGCGCCGTGCCCCGCGGGGACGTCCGCAAGCAGGCCTTCCAGCCCACCCCCCGCCAGGTGGAATGGGCGGTGGACCAGGCGGTGATCGGCGGCCTGAACAAGCACATCGCCCGCCCCGCCAACTGGAAGGGCACCGGCATGGGCGCGTACAGCCCGCAGTCGCTCTTCCCGCTGCGCACCCTGAGCGGCGACCCCAACGGGTCCGTCGACAAGGCCGACGAGTGGCACATCCCGGCGCAGATCCTGCTGGGCATCACCGCCCAGGAGTCCAACCTGTGGCAGGCCAGCCGCTACGTGGTGCCCGGGGCCACCGGCAACCCGCTGATCGGCAACTACTACGGCATCGAGTACGCGCCCAGCGGCGAGCAGGGTGACCCCTGGGCCATCAACTGGTCCAAGTCCGACTGCGGTTACGGCATCACCCAGATCACCGACGGCATGCGCCTGCCCGGCAAGGGCCAGCTCGTCACCCTGACGCCCCTCCAGCAGGAGGCGGCCGCCCTCGACTACACGGCGAACATCGCCGCGGGCGCCGACAAGCTCGCCGAGAAGTGGAACCAGACCCGCGACGCGGGACTGACCATCAACGGAGGCTCGCCGAAGTACATCGAGAGCTGGGGCTTCGCCCTCTGGGCCTACAACGCGGGCTTCTACCCGCAGTCCGACACCGGCCTCAACGCCGGCACCTGGGGCGTCGGCTGGACCAACAACCCGGCCAACCCCCTGTGGAAGGCCAACCGCACCCCCTTCCTGGAGTCCGCCCTCGGCAAGGACGACTACTCGCACGCCGCGCACCCGCAGGACTGGCCGTACCAGGAGAAGGTGGTCGGCTGGGCGGCGCGCCCGATGTCCGCGATGTTCAAGCCCGGCACCATGGGCGTCGCGTACCGGCAGGCCTGGTGGAACGACGCGACCTTCCGGACCGGTGGTCTCAAGCCGCCGGAGAAGACCTTCTGCAACGCGTCGAACGAGTGCAACCCCGACCTGATCGGACCCGACGACAAGAACCAGCCGGGGCTCGGTGCCTGCAACCGGGCCGACCTGCACTGCTGGTTCCACAGCCCGGTCCAGTTCGAGAGGTGCGACCTCGGCCGCTGCGGCCAGGCCGTCCACCGCTTCGACGCCACCTATCCGGAGCAGCCGGACGAGGACTCCTCCTACCCGCCCCCGTGCAAGACCGAGCTCCCCGCGAACGCCTTGGTCGTCGACGACGTGCCGAGCGGCGTCCGGCCGGCCGGGTCGCCCTCCCGCAACTGCTTGGAGGCCAAGTCGGCGGGATCGTTCTCCTTCGAGTACCCCATGTGGAACGCCACCTACCCCGGCAAGATCGACACCCACCAGATAGGCGCCGGATACGGCAACCACTTCTGGTTCTCCCACACCCGTCACTCGGACGGCAAGGACGACAACCTCGCCACCCGGCTGCTCACCACCGGCACCTGGACGCTCGGCCAGAACATCCCCGGCAGCGGCTGGGCCCGCGTGCTGGTGCACATGCCGGACCACGGTGCCCAGACCCGGCAGGCCAAGTACCACGTGCAGGGCACCGACTCCACCAGCCCGATCCGCTACGCCCAGCAGCGCACCCGCCAGAACCGCTGGGTCAGCCTCGGCGCATTCCACTTCACCGGCACCCCGAAGGTGTCGCTGAACAACCTCGCCGACGACGGCAACGGCACCGAGGACGTCGCCTGGGACGCGGTCGCCTTCCAGCCGCTGCCCGGCAAGCCCGCGAACTCCGTCGTGGCGATGGGCGACTCCTTCTCCTCCGGCGAGGGCGCGTCCGTCAGCGGGGGCGGCGACTACTACAAGGAGTCCAACTACCGGGACCCGCAGGACGGCTCGACCCGTGACGCGTGCCACCGTTCCACCAAGGCGTGGTCCCGGCAGGCGAAGACCGCCCCCGGCGCGACCTCCTCGATCGGCCAGCTCGCCGACACGTACGACGCGTCGATGGACTACCAGCTGATCGCCTGCTCCGGCGCCCGCACCTTCCACGTCCTCGGCAAGACCGACGGCTACGGAAACTGGCAGTACCACGAGCTGGCCCAGGTCGACAAGGGCTACCTCGACCAGCACACCACGCTGGTGACCATCTCCATCGGCGGCAACGACACCCAGTTCACCGACGTGTTCACCGCGTGCTACTTGGCCACCGCCGCCGGCAAGCCCTGCGAGGAATGGGACGTCGAAGAACTGACGGCCACCGGAGACCCCACGGGCAAGAGGTCGGGCCCGCTGGGCACCTACCTCCCCCACCGCATCAAGAACGTGGTCCGGCCCCAGATCGTGAAGACGCTCCAGTCGATCCAGCGGCACGCCCCGAACGCCCGCATCGTCCTCATGGGCTACCCGCCCATGCTGGAGGACGAGGGCAAGTGCGTCGCCCTCGGCATGCAGGGCAAGTGGCTCAACCAGATCGGCGACCTGCTGCTCACCGAGATGGACGGGGCCGTGGCCGATGCCAAGGCGCTGGGCGTCAAGGCCTGGTTCTCCAACCCCAAGTCCGACTTCGCCGGAAAGGCGCTGTGCGGCAGTCCCGAGACCATCCACGCGCTCGTCACCGACATCGTCGAGAGCGACACCCCGTGGGTCGCCAACGACCTGATCAAGACCGGCTACTCGGCCCAGTCCTTCCACCCGAAGATCGAGGGCGCCCGCCTCTACGCCAACGCCCTCGAGCGGACGCTCGGCCAGATGGGCAATTGACCCCGCCCGCCACCGGCACACCGCAACCGACCCCCGTGGGGCCTCACGCCTTCTGTGAGGCCCCACGGGGCTTTCACGCCGCGTCCCGCACCGGCCCCGCGGTCCCGCGCAGCGGTCCGGGACCGGACGGGACGGCCGGGACGCCGGGACGGCCCCCGGCCCTGCCTGCCGGGCGTCAGAGCCTCAGGCCGGGTGATGCGCGGCGAGGCCGGCCCGCAGGAGATCAAGGACTCCTCCGAGCGGTTCGACAACCACTGCGTGGACAGCCCGGTCTGGCAGCGCTTCGCCCGCCGGCGGTTTTGCCCGTCACCCGTCGGAGCCGGCTTCCAGGCGACAGCGCACGTCGACGATTCCTTCGACGGAGTGGGTGAGGCGTTCGGCGAGAGGGATCAGAGTGCGGTCCTTCACCTGGCCGGTCAGGGTGGCGATCCCGTGGGAGACGGTGACACCGACCGCTTCGTGGGAGAGCGGGAAGAGGCGTTCGACGACGGTCTGCCGGATCTCGGCGGTCAGTTCCTCGTCGGTGCGGAGGAAGACCTTCAGGAGGTCGGCGCGGCTGACGATGCCCTGGAGGGTGCCGTCGGCGTCCACGACCGGGAGGCGCTTGATGTGCCGGTCGGCCATGAGGCGGGCGGCCTGGGGGAGGGTGGCGTCGGGGCGGATCGTGACCGCCGGGGCGGTCATGAGGTCCTCGGCGCGGGTGGAGCCGGCCTTCGCGGTGTCGCCGAGGCGGCGCATCTGCTCGATCAGGCCGGGGCGGTGCTCGTGGAACTCCTCCTTGGGCAGGAGGTCGGCTTCGGAGACCACGCCGACGACGCGGCCCTCGCCCTCGATGACGGGGAGGGCGGTCACCTTCCAGCGTTCCATCGCGGCGGCGATGTCCTTGAAGCCGGTCTCGGCGGTGACGGCGATGACCTTGGTGGTCATCACGTCGGCGACGGTGTACGGGGTGGAGGCCATGGCGGGAGTCCTCAGCGTGCGTAGGCCAGCGGGGTTCCGCTGCCGTGGGGTGCGAACAGGTCGAGGAGCCGGGTGCGGGCGGAGTCGAGCCGGTCGGCGATGACCGCGGCCACGGCGGTGGACACCGACCGGCCGACGGCCGAGTCCTCGTTGCACAGCTCCCGTACGGCCGCGGCGTCGAACTCCAGGGCGATCACGTCGCGGGCGGCAGTGGCGCCGAGGCGCCAGCTGTAAGGAGGGACCATCCAGGACCAGCCGAGCAGCTCGCCATAGCCGAGGGTGTCGATGACGGCGTCCTTGTGGCCGGGCACGTGGGTGTCCAGGTCGACGGTGCCGCACTTGATGATCCAGAACTTCTCGGCGCGCTGGCGTTCCTTGAAGATGCGGGTGCCGGCCGGGAACGCGACCTGGCGGGAGTGGGCGAGGAGGGCCTCGCGGGCTTCCGGTGCCATCTCTTCGAGGATGCTGTGCATGGTGCTCATGGTGTGCCTCCAACCCTTCCCCCTCACGGTGCGCGGGGTGCGGCGGGGGCCGGGAGGGCCGCGCGGTGCAGACCGCGGGGACCGTCCGGCCCGTCTCAGCGGACCAGGACGGCCTCCCCGGGCTTGGGTACGACGGCCGTCCAGCCCAGCTCGTCCGTGATCCGGTCGCGCAGGGCCTCGGAGGCGCTCTCCTCGCCGTGCACGAGGTAGGTGGTGTGCGGGGGCGGCGCGGCGCGCAGCCAGTCGATGACCTGGCCGGCATCGGCGTGGGCGGAGAAGTGCGGGACGTCGGCGATCTCGGCGCGCACGGGGACGTACTCGCCGAACATCTTCAGCACCCGTGCGCCGTCGACGAGGTCGCGGGAGCGGGTGCCGGCGGCGGCGAAGCCGACGATGACGACGGCGTTGCGGGGGTCGGGCAGGATGCGGTGGAGGTGGTGCAGGACGCGGCCGCCGGTGGCCATGCCGGCTGAGGAGACGATGACCGCCGGGCCGGTGGTGCTGTTGATGTCGATCGACTCCTGGACGGTACGGGCCGCCAGGAAGGGGTCCGGGCTGATCGCTGCCTCGCCGGCGGCGAGGATTTCGGGACGGAGCTCGGGGGAGTGGGCGCGTACGGCGCTGCGGTAGACGTCGAGGGCGGCCAGGGCCATGGGGCTGTCGACGTAGACGGGCACGTGGCGGGGCAGGGTGCCGTCGGCGCGGAGGCCGGCGAGCTCGTGCAGGACGACCTCGGTGCGGTCGATGGCGAAGGCCGGGATGACCACGGTCCCGCCGCGGGAGAGCGTGCGCGTGATCACGGAGGCGAACTCGCGTTGTGCGCTCTCGTGGTCGTGGTGGCGGTTGCCGTAGGTGGACTCCATGAGCAGGACGTCGGCGCCGGAGAAGGGCTCCGGTGGCAGGAGGAGGGGGTGGCCGGGGCGGCCGAGGTCGCCGCTGGTGGCGAGGGTGTGGCCGTCCTCCAGGGTCAGGTGGGCCCAGGCGGAGCCGAGGATGTGCCCGCCGTGGTGGAGCGTGAGCTTGGTCCCGGCCGTGATCTCGATCTCGCTGCCGGCGGGGACCGGGTCGAAGAACTTCACCGTGTGGTCGACGTCGTCATCGTCGTAGAGCGGCTTGGCGGGGCGGTGCTTGGACCAGCCGTGCCGGTTGGCGTGCTCGGCGGCCTCCATCTGCAGCTTCGCGCTGTCGCGGAGCACGATTTCGGCGAGGCGGGCGGTGTGGGCGCTGGTCAGGATGGGGCCGCGGAAGCCGTGCCGGACCAGGCGCGGGAGGTAGCCGCAGTGGTCCAGGTGGGCGTGGGTGACGACCACGGCGTGGATGTCGCTGGCGTCGCAGGGCAGCTTGGCCCAATTGCGGCGGCGCAGGTCCGCGACACCCTGGAAGAGCCCGCAGTCCACGAGGATCCGGGCGTGGTCGCTCTCGACCAGGAACTTGCTCCCGGTCACCGTGCGCACACCCCCCAGGAAGCTCAGCAGCGCCGGCCGCGACGCGGCGGTGGCGGACGTGGGGGACGGGGTCGGCTGGGACATGGCAGGCCCCTCCTTTCCGGCTTCTCGGGACGGATACCGGACTTCACCGTCGCATCGGCCGGGCCGGACCGGATGGGCCCTACCGGTCCCCCCGTGAGGGCCGACCGGCCCAAGCCGGACCGCGGTCTCGGCCTCACGCCACGCCCCCGCCCTCCTGGCGTCGGCAACCTCATCGGCCTGTTCCACGCCCCTGTCGACGGCCGGGCCGCGGATTCCGGGGGAATCCCCACCTCGGGCGGGGGAGCGGAAGTCGACGCTGCCTGCCCGACGGCGCCCCGCCCGGCGACTGGCTCACCGGCGCGGAGGCTTCCGGTGGTCCACGCCCCGTGCCGGGTGACGATCGTCCGGCATGACGTACGCGTCGGCCGGGTCCACGCTCCGCCTGTTCTCGGGAGCGCCGGGCGGAACCGACCGGCGCTCCTCCGCGTCGGCGCCTGACCTGCGCGCGCAGACACGGCTTCCAGCCGGTCCGCACGGCCACTCGGCACACCTCGTGTGGGCCGATCGGCCCCGCGCGCGAGCGGACCGGTCGGCCCCGCGCGACTGGCCCCCTCGGCACTGCGGGGTGCACACCGCTGCGCGTGATCGTGGAACCCGGACGCCGAACCGGCGCCGCTTGTCGAAGAAGGTGACCACGATGCAGCGCATACGGATCCAGACCCGGCCGAAGCAGCCCCACAAGCCCGCCCCGCTGGACCTGCGCACGCCGTCCGGCCGCCCCCTGCCGTACTGAACCACTGCCGGCACACAGGCCTCGGAGAACGTCATGGGACACACGCGACGCGTCATACCCTTCACCCGGATCGGCCGCGGCGACGTCGGCCGCGTCGGAGGGAAGAACGCCTCGCTGGGCGAGCTGACCGTCCAGCTGGCTTCGGCCGGAGTGACGGTGCCGCCCGGCTTCGCCACGACCGCGGACGCCTACGGGGAACTGCTCGACCAGCACGGGCTGCGCACCCGCATCGAGGAGCAGCTCGACCGGTACCGCGACGGCGTCGCGCTCGAGGACATCGGCGCCGCCATCCGTTCGCTGATCATGGCCGAGCCGCTGTCGGAGGCACTGCGGGTCGAGATCGCCGCCGCGTACGAGGCCCTCGCGCGGGAGCTGGGGAGGACCGACCCGGAGGTCGCCGTGCGCAGCTCTGCCACGGCCGAGGACCTGCCGGAGGCCAGTTTCGCCGGGCAGCAGGAGACGTACCTGAACGTCCGCGGCACCGCGCAGCTGCTGGATGCCGTACACCGCTGTTTCGCTTCCCTCTACACCGACCGGGCCATCGACTACCGCGAGCGCATGGGCTTCGGCCGCATGGGCGTCGCCCTGTCCGTCGGTGTCCAGGCCATGGTCCGTTCCGACCTGGCCGGTGCCGGTGTGATCTTCACCCTCGACCCGGAGACCGGATTCCCCGAGGTCGTCGTGATCAGCGCTGCCTGGGGGCTGGGGGAGACGGTCGTCAGCGGGCAGACCGACCCCGACGAGTACACGGTCTTCAAGCCCTCGCTGAAGGACCCGGCCCTGAATCCCGTCATCGACGTGCGCATCGGGGCCAAGCACCGCAAGGCCGTCTACGCGGAAGGCGGGCTCACCGACACCGTCGACACCACCGCCGAGGAGCGCGGGCTCCGCGTCCTGACCGACGCCGAGGCCCGGCAGCTCGCTGCCTGGGCCGTCGCCGTCGAGGAGCACTACGGATGCCCGATGGACCTGGAATGGGCCAAGGACGGCATCACCGGCGAGCTGGCGATCGTCCAGGCCCGCCCCGAGACCGTCCAGTCCCGCCGCCGAGCCACCACCCTGCGCCGCTGCCGCCTCACCGGCCTGCCGGGTGAGCCGCTCGCCGAGGGCATCGCGGTCGGCGAGGCCATCGGCGCCGGCCCGGTCTGCCGCCTGGACACCCCCGTAGACCTGGACCGGTTCCCCCGCGGCGCCGTGCTCGTCACCTCGATCACGGACCCCGACTGGGAACCGATCATGAAGCGCGCCGCCGGGATCGTCACCGACCACGGCGGCCGCACCTCCCACGCGGCCATCGTCAGCCGGGAACTCGGCGTCCCGGCCGTCGTCGGCACCGGGAACGCCACCGAGGTGCTGCGCGACGGCGGATCCGTCACCGTCTCGTGCACCGAGGGCAGCCGTGGCCGGGTGTACGCGGGCCTGGTGCCGTACGAGGAGACCGAGACGGACCTCGCAGCGCTGCCCGTCACCCGTACCCGGGTGATGCTCAACCTCGCCGACCCGTCCGCGGCCTTCCGCTGGTGGCGGCTTCCGGCCGACGGCGTGGGACTGGCCCGCCTGGAGTTCATCGTCGCCCACCAGGTCAAGGTCCACCCCATGGCCCTGCTCCACCCCGAGCGCCTGGACGCGGCCGACCGCTGTGCCGTCGACCGGCTCACCGAGGGATACCCGGACCGCACCGCCTACTTCACCGACCGCCTCGCGCACGGCATCGCCCGCATCGCCGCCTCCCGCTGGCCGGACCCGGTCATCGTCCGCACCAGCGACTTCAAGACCAACGAGTACGCCAAGCTGCTCGGCGGCCGGCCCTTCGAGCCGGTGGAAGCGAACCCGATGATCGGGTGGCGGGGCGCCAGCCGCTACTACAGCGAGGGCTACCGCGAGGGCTTCGCCCTCGAATGCCGGGCCCTGCGCCGGGTGCGCGACGAGATGGGCCTGACGAACGTCATCGTCATGATCCCCTTCTGCCGCACCCTGCGGGAGGCCGACAAGGTCCTCGAGGTGATGGCCGCCGAGGGGCTGCGGCGGGGCGAGAACGGGCTCAAGGTCTACGTGATGGCAGAGATCCCCGCCAACGTCCTGCTCGCCCAGGACTTCGGCGAGCGGTTCGACGGCTTCTCCATCGGCAGCAACGACCTCACCCAGCTCACCCTGGGCGTCGACCGGGACTCCGAAGCACTCGCCCACGTCTTCGACGAGAACGACCCGGCCGTCACCAGCCTCATCCGGATCCTCGTCCCACGGGCGCAGGCCGTCGGCCGCCCCGTGGGCCTGTGCGGGCAGCGCCCCAGCGACGACCCGGCCTTCGCCGCCTTCCTCGTCGGCATCGGGATCGACTCGATCTCCGTCGCCCCCGACAGCTTCCCGGCTGTCAAGGCGCACGTCGCCGCAGGGGAGGAGCGGTGCTACGGCCGGCCGGAGGGCCGAACGGCCCCTCTCGGGAGCCGCCCGGCCCAAGCGGCCGAGCGGACCGGCACGCCACAGTGACACCAACCCCGTCCACACGTCGGAGAGCGCAGAACGAGGAGCAACCGCCATGAGCACCAAGCGAGTCCTGATCGCCTACGGCACCAAGCACGGCGCCACCGCCGGCATCGCCGACCAGATCGGCAAGACCCTCCGCGAGGACGGCCTCGACGCGGTCGTGCTGCCGGCCGACGACGTGGACGACGTCCGCGGCTACGACGCGGTCGTCATCGGCGGCGCCCTCTACGCCGGCCACTGGAGCGGCAAGGCCAAGCGCTGCGCCGAGCGCAACGCCGACCTCCTGCGGCACCGCCCGGTGTGGATGTTCAGCAGCGGCCCCCTGGACCGCTCCGCCGAGGAACGCGACATCCCGCCCGTCCCCGCCGTCGCCAAGCAGATGCAACTGGTGGGAGCCCGCGAGCACATGACGTTCGGCGGCAGCATCACCGCCCGCACCCCCGGGTTCCTCGCCAAGGCCCTGCTGCACGAAGGCAAGGGGGGTGACTACCGCAACCCCGAACGCATCCGGACCTGGGCCCACCACATCAGCGCCGAGCTCGCCGCCGCCTGACCGGGCAGCCGGCCCGCACGAGGACCGCGGAGGCAACCCATGCACCACCGGACGAGAAGAACGGCCGCCAACCCGCGCAAGCGGGATGGCGACCGCCCCCGCGGCCGCCTGCACGCCGCGTTCGCACCGGCCTGCCTGCGGGCCGCGCTCTGTGGTGTCGTGATCGGCCGGACCGTGTGGGACAACCGCAGCCGCGCCGCCGGGGAAGCCGCCTGTCACCGGCATTCGTTGACGGCCACCACCTCAGCCGAGACCGGCTGCGTAGCCGCGCCTGCCGTCGCGTACGGCACGGCCGCGCTGTGCGGGGCCGTCCTCGCGGCCGGTTCCCCTGGTCTTCGTACGCCGGCGGATCGTCGACGCAGACAGCGCGCAGGCGTGGGAGGCCGAGTGGGCGGGCTCCGAGCCGTCGTGGTCCGGTCGGCTCCGGCCCGGCCAGGGGGCGGGCGATGACGGAGACCGCGACCGGCCCCGACCTCGTGCCCGGGTCCACCCCCGACCCCCTGGAACCCCTTCCCCTCCTCCGCCGGGAACTGCACACCGGCCCGCTGGGGCTGTCCAGCCGGGAGGCTGCGCGCCGCCTCGCCGTCTACGGGCCCAACGAGGTCCGGCGCACCGCGCGGAGGAGCCTCGGCCGTGAACTGCTGCGCCAGCTCGTGCACCCGCTGGCCCTGCTCCTGTGGGCCGCCGCCGGCCTCGCGTTCGCCGCGGCCATCACCGTCCTGGGCTGGGCGATCATCGCCGTCGTGCTCGTCAACGCGGGGTTCGCCCTCGTGCAGGAGCGCCAGGCGGAGCGGGCCGTCGAAACCCTGGCCCAGTACCTGCCCGCCCGGGCGGAGGTACTCCGCGACGGGCAACCGCAGCACGTCCCGGCCCGGGACCTCGTCCCCGGCGACCTCATCGTCCTGGAAGAGGGCGCACGCATCCCCGCCGACGCCCGCCTCACCGAAGGCGGCATCGAAGCCGACCTGTCCATGCTGACCGGCGAGTCCACCCCCGTCGAACGCCTCGCCGGACCCGGCCTCGAAGGCACGCCCCTCCTCCAGGAACCGAACCTCGTCTTCAGCGGCACCACCGCCACGGAGGGCCAGGCGCGGGCCGTCGTGTTCGCCACCGGCGACCACACCGAGCTCGGCCGGATCGCCGCCCTCAGCCAGCGCACGCGCCGCGAGGCGAGCCCCCTGGAGAAGCAGGTCAAGAAGGTCGCCTGGCTGATCGCGGCGGTCGCCGTCGCCATGGGCGCGGTCTTCCTCGTGACCGGTGTGGCCGTCGGCCTGCCGCTCAGGGACTCCCTGATGTTCGCCATGGGCCTGCTCGTCGCCAACGTGCCCGAAGGCCTGCTGCCCACCATCACCCTGGCCCTCGCCGTCGGCGTCCGCGTCCTCGCCCGGCAGGGCGCGGTGATCAAGCGGCTGAGCGCCGTGGAAACCCTCGGCTCCACCAACGTCATCTGCACCGACAAGACCGGCACCCTCACCCGCAACGAAATGCGCCTGCACTCCACCTGGATCCCTCCAGGAGCCGGCGAGGCGGCAGCGCAGACCACTGCCCTGGTCCAGGCCGCCGCCCAGTGCACCACCGTCACCCGCGAAGGAGACGGGGAACTGCACGGCGACCCCACCGAGATCGCCCTGGTGGAAGGAGCCGCCGAACAGGGCGTACCGCTGGACCTCGCCGAACGGGACACCGGCCGCCGGGCCTGCTTCCGCTTCGACCCCAGACTGCGACGGATGTCGGTCGTGCAGGAGACGGGCCGGGACGCGTTCCGCGTGATCGTGAAGGGCGCCCCGGAGGCCGTACTGAAGCAGCTTGCCGACGGAGGGCAGGCAGCGGAGGCCCAGGAGGCGGCCGGGGCACTCGCCGAAGACGGGATGCGGGTTCTGGCCGTCGCCGTACGCGAGCTCCCGCCCGGCACACAGGTCCCGGCCCACCGCCAGGACGCCGAGCGCGGCCTGCGCCTGCTCGGCCTGGTCGGCCTGTACGACCCGCCCCGGCCCGAAGTGGCGGCCGCCGTCGCACGCTGCCACCGAGCCGGGCTCACCGTGCACATCGTCACCGGGGACAACGGCGCCACGGCCGCCGCCGTCGCCCGCGCCGTCGGCATCGGCGTACCGGCCCTCCACGTCGTCGCCCAGTCCGAGCAGGTCGACGACCACGAGCTCGACCACCTCCTGCGCCTCCCCGGCACGGAGATCGTCTTCGCCCGCTCCTCACCGGAGACGAAGCTGAAGGTGGCCGACGCGCTGAGGGCCCACGGCCAGGTCGTCGCCATGACCGGCGACGGGGTCAACGACGCGCCCGCCCTGCACCGCGCCCACATCGGCGTCGCCATGGGCCGCTCGGGCACCGACGTCGCCCGTGAGGCCTCGACCATGGTCCTCACCGACGACAACTTCGCCACCATCGTCACGGCGGTCGAATCCGGGCGCCGGGTCTACGACAACGTCCGCAAGTTCATCGTCTACATCTTCGCCCACCTCACCCCCGAGGTCGTGCCCTTCGTCGTCTTCGCGCTCTCCGCCGGCACCGTCCCGTTGCCGCTGACCGTCCTGCAGATCCTCGCCATCGACCTCGGCACCGAGACCCTCCCCGCCCTCGCCCTCGGCCGCGAACGGGCAGAGCCGGGCATCATGAGCCGCCCGCCCCGCCCCACAAACCAAGGGGTGATCAACAAGGACATGCTCGTCCGCAGCTGGGGCTGGCTGGGCTCCGTCTCCGCCGCCCTGGTCATGAGCGCCTTCTTCTACGTCCTGTGGCGCGCGGGATGGCACCCCGGCGACCCCACCGGTCCGGGCACCCCGCTCCACCACGCCTACCTCACCGCGACCACCGCCACCTTCGCCGGCATCGTCACCTGCCAGGTCGGCACCGCGATCGCCGCCCGCACCGAGCACGCGGCCCTGCGCGACATCGGTCTCTTCACCAACCCGCTGCTGCTCGCCGGGATCGCCTTCGAACTCGCCTTCACCGCAGCCCTCGTCTACGCACCCCCGCTCCAGCACCTCTTCGGCACCGCAGCCCTCCCACCGGATGTCGTCCTCCTGATCGCGGCGTTCCCGCCGCTGGTCTGGGGCACCGACGAACTCCGCCGCTGGACCCGCCGCCACCGCACCTGACCCCACCGGAGGAACACCATGTCGCACACCGCCGAATGGAAGTCCCGCATCCACCTGTTCGAGGAGGACCGCACCGCCGCAGTCCGCATCGACATCGACACCGGCACCACCCGCCTCACCGGCCACGGCACGGCCCGCTGCAACCCCACGGACACCGACATACCCGAGATCGGCGACGAGCTCGCCGCTGCCCGTGCGCTGGAGGACCTGGCCGCCCAGCTGAAGCGCCTGGCCTACGGGGACATGGAAGCGGCCGGAACCGGGCGGCTCCACGGATGAGGAGCGGACACGAGGAGTCGGGCTGCCCGCGCTGTCCGCTCCCCTCGCCCCGCCAACAGCTTCGGCCGGATCGCCTCCCTGCTCGACGGTGGCCATCAGCCGACACCGCCCCACGCAGGCTCGCCTCCCTCAGCCGCGCCTTCCCCGGAGGAGGCGTACCGGCCGCTTCGGCGGGCAGACGCGTGGTCCGAGAGGCCGCAGCAGCGCAGCGGGGGCGGGCTGCGGCCGGTGAGAGCTGCCGGGGCGAGGGGAGCGGTGCCCGATGTCATCGCCATCGAACACCACGGCCGACGGCAGGGCACGCCCCCGCCCCCTCGCATCGCCGGTCTGTTCGCACAACGAATGGGACCCGCTGGAGGAAGTCGTCGTCGGGCGTCTGGAAGGCGCGACGTTCCCCTCCCGGCACCCCATCGTGACGTGCAACGTGCCCACCTGGGCGGGGCGGTTGCAGGGCCTCGTCGCCGGCCTTCCCTACCCGCGCGCCCTGGTCGGACCGGCACAGGAGGAACTCGACCGGTTCATCGCCCTCCTGGAGTCCCTCGGCGTGACCGTCAGGCGCCCGGACGCGGTCGAGCACCGCCGGCGCCACGCCACCCCGGACTGGTCCTCCCGGGGATTCGCCAACAGCTGCCCGCGCGACAGCCTGCTGGTGATCGGCGACGAGATCATCGAAACGCCGATGGCGTGGCCCTGCCGCTACTACGAGGCCTTCTCCTACCGCGCGCTCGTCAAGGAGTACTTCCGGCGGGGGGCGCGCTGGACGGCAGCTCCGAAGCCGCAGCTCACCGACGACCTGTTCGACGACGACTACCGCATCCCCCGCGGTGACGGACCGGTGCGCTACCTCACCACCGAGTTCGAGCCCGTGTTCGACGCGGCGGACTTCGTGCGCGCCGGCCGCGACCTGTTCGTCCAGCGCAGCAACGTCACCAATCGCATGGGCATCGAGTGGCTGCGCCGTCACCTCGGTCCCGGCCACCGCATCCACGAGATCGAGAGCCGCTGCCGTACGCCCATGCACATCGACACGACGTTCCTGCCCCTCGCACCCGGCAAGGTGCTGGTCAATCCCGAGTACGTGGACGTGGACCGGCTGCCCGCGGTACTCGACGGATGGGACGTCCTGACCGCTCCGGAGCCCGATCCGCTGCCCGACCGCCTGCTGAAGATCACCTCCCTGTGCGGCAAGTGGCTGAGCATGAACGTCCTGGTCGTGGACGGCCACCGGGTCATCGCCGAACGCCACCACACCGGCATGCTGCGGGCGCTGGAGCGGTGGGGCTTTGAACCCGTCCCGTGCGACCTGATGCACTACGCCCCCTTCGGCGGCTCGTTCCACTGCGCGACCCTCGACGTCCGGCGGCGCGGTACGTTGGAGTCGTACGTCATCTGAGCCCGCAGGGACGGCGGCCCGAGGACAACGCGAGGCATGCGGGAGGCGGACATGGCAGGCCGGCACCGTTACCACCTGGATCAGGACGGTCACTCGATCACCGTCGTGCAGGACGAGCGACGCCGCCGGGCGGAAGTCTGGGTCGACGGGAAGACCGTCGCGGTGGCCCGTGTCCCGCGTGACCGGGCCACCGTGCTGGAGGGAGAGATTCCCACCGTGCCGCCTCGGCGGATGGTCATCAGGATCGGCCCCCCGGGGGACGCGCGGGAGGTCCCGTTGTGCGTGCTGGAGACGGACGGCGGGCGCTACCTGATGCCGAGCATCGCTTTGACCCGCCCGGAGCGGTGGCCGGCGGAACGCACACCACCGGCCCGGACACCCGGTGAACTCATTGCCCGGTGGCGAGCGCGGCACGGCCGCAGCCACCACCGTACGTGACCTGGCCCGCGGCCCGGGCCCCTGGGTGGCTGAGCCCGAGGCCGTACCGGGCGTTCGCCCGTGAACTGGGGTTTCCGGGCTACTTCGGGCAATACGGGGACGCCGTGGTGGATTGCCTCGGCCGCAAGCCCGCTCGGCACTCCGGTTGTCGGAGGCGGCTGGCAAGATCGATCCCGTGAACGGCATACGTACCACCCCACCGCGGCCGTGCGACATCGGCGCGCTCTTCCCCGATTTGGCGCCGCTGGCCCGCACTGCGACCCGGCTGCATCCCCGTCCCGGCTCTCCGTCGCCCTACGACAGCTCGGTCGGCGGACCGCTGCTGTGGCCCGCCTCGCGGCCGTGGCCGTACTGCGACAAGTGGCACGAGGGACCGGTCTCCCCGCTGGTGCCCGTGGCCCAGCTGTACGCGCGCGACATCCCCCAGCTGCGGCCGCCCGGACGGGCCGACCTCCTGCAGGTGCTGTGGTGCCCTTCCGAGCACCCGCCGTACTACAAACCCACGACCGAGCTGTTCTGGCAGACCGCCGCCCACCTCACCGGCGTTCTTGCTGTCCCGCCCACTCCGGCCGACGTCCAGTACGGCTACATGCCGCAACCGTGCGTGCTGTCACCGGAGCAGGTCACCGAGTACCCCAACTTCCTGGAGCTGAGCCAAGAGCTGCGGGAACAGGTCAACGATCCGAGCACCTGGCGGGCGGCCGGCATCGTGCTGGGCGATGACTACGCGGAGCCGCAGGAGTACTACTCCGCCGAGCTGTCCGAAGCCCCCGGGTGGAAGGTCGGCGGGTGGCCGCCCTGGGGTCTGACCGATCCCCATCCCCGGTTCTGCATCAACTGCGGCACTCCGATGAGCCCGCTGCTGACCATTGCCTCGTACGAATCCCGCGACCATCGGAGGGGGTGGGTCCCGAACGAGGACCAAGGCATTGCCGTGATCGACGACGACCCCGTGCACAACCCGCCCGGCCTCGAGGTCTCCGGGGGCAACAATCTGCAGATCTACTCCTGCACGGCGTGCTCCACCCACACCACGTTGATCCAATAGCCCTTTCCCCGGCAGGGCCTCGGTACATGGTCCGCCCGCCGGGAATCGGATCGCCGTCAACGGGGTTGGTGGGGGAGAAGTCGTCAATCGCCATCAACGCGGTTGGTGGGGGATGAGCCGTTGTCGGAGGGGTCATGCGAGCGATACAGGTGTACGAAGTGGGCGGTCCCGAGGTGCTGCAGGAGGCCGAGGCGGACCAGCCGCGGCCGGGTCCGGGCGAGGCGGTCGTGGAAGTCGCCGCATCCGGGGTCAACTTCCTCGACGTCTACCACCGAGAGGGCCGGTACACCCTCCCGCTGCCCTTCACCCCGGGCGCCGAGGGCGCCGGCACGGTCGTCGAAGTGGGACCCGGCGTCGCTGACGTCGCCGTCGGGGACCGGGTCGGTTGGGTGGAGATTCCCGGCACGTACGCCGAGCGGGCCGTCGTGGACGCCTCCCGGCTGGTGCCGCTGCCCGACGACATCAGCTTCGAGACGGCCGCCGCCGTGCTCCTCCAAGGCATGACCGCGCACTATCTCGTCAAGGACGCCTACCCGGTTCAGGCGGGCGACACGGTGCTCGTGCATGCGGCTGCCGGGGGCATGGGGCTGCTTTTGACCCAGCTCATCACCCATCTCGGCGGCAGGGTGATCGGCACGACCTCGACCGCGGCCAAGGCCGAGCTGGCGAAGCGTGCCGGGGCCGCCGAGGTGGTCCTCTCCTCCGCAGTGGACGATCTCGCAGCCGAAGTGAAGCGGCTCAACGGCGGTCGGGGACTGCCGGTTGTCTTCGACGGCGTCGGCGCGCACACCTTCGAGGCGAGCCTCGCCAGCCTGCGAACCCGCGGCCATCTCGTGCTCTTCGGCGCGGCAAGTGGTGCCGTGCCGCCGTTCGATCCGATGCGGCTCGCCCACGGCGGTTCGCTCACCCTGATCCGGCCCAGCCTCGGGGACTTCATCGCCGATCGGTCCGAACTGCTCCGACGGGCCGCCGACGTGTTCGAGTGGGTGCGCTCCAAGGCGCTTGAGGTCACCGTAACGGGCCGCTACGCATTGTCCGAGGCCGCCCAGGCCCACAGCGATCTGGAGGCTCGGCGTACCACCGGCAAGCTGCTCCTCCTCCCCGATGCGGCCGCCCTTGCACGGCGCGAGGAGACGCAGAGCTGAGGAGTTCGTCCGCCCCACGCGGCCGGCGCCGGCACGGCCTCGCTCACGGGCCGGTCCGTGCCGTCGGCGATTGATCGGCGCGCTCCGAGAAGAGCCCGGCCTGTCGTCACCGTTCTGTCACAAGCGGTCGCTGCACGGAACCCTGTCGCTCTCCCGTTCCATCTGGACTCACGTAACACGCGTACCGCGGGGCAACAACCGACCGAAACCCGCGGACGAGACGACTCAGGGGGACGACAGCATGCGTCACAGCAATGGCATTCGCAGGGCGGTTCTGGCGACGACGGCGGTCGCGGCCGTTGCGGCGGCGGTGACCGGCTTGCTGCCCGGCACCGCGTTGGCGGCGAGCACCACCACCTCCGCCACCCCGCCGCCCGCCTGCCCGGCCTCCGCCCTCCGGGTCAGCGCCCGGCAGGCCGCCCACCCGCCCGTCGGGACCGGGACCGGGGCGGCGGTCGTGCAGTTCACGAACGTCTCCCGGAAGACGTGCGTCCTGAAGGGCCATCCGACGGTCGCGGGTGCCGGCAACGGCTCCCCCGCCCACAACACCCCGCTCAAGGTCACCCGCACCGGCAGGGCGGCCACCGTGACGGTCCGGCCGCACGGCAAGGCGTGGGTGAAGCTGACCTTCGTCCAGGTCCAGGGGGAGGGCGACGGCTACTGCGTGTCGGGCAAGACCCCGAAGGCGTTTCCGACCATGGTCATCGGGCTGCCGCACTCCGGGAAGCACCAGGTCGCCCTGAACGACGGGTGGTGGGCCGAGTGCGACGACAAGGTGACCGCCACCCCGGTCTCGGCGGTCAAGCCTTCCTGACCCCCGTCCCGCAAATCAGCAGCCTGCATGACGATCGCAAGCGTCTGACCTGCACGTTTACGAGGAACTGCACATAAGTGCAGCGGCCCCCACCTCCTGCCGGGCTCGGAGCGGGATCCCCCGGACGGGGGGTGGCAGAGGAGGGGCGCAGGGGTGCAGTGACGATTCAGCACCCCCCTAAGGGCCTGGATCGGCCCGTCCCGGGCGCCGCACCGGCGTGCACGTCACCGTGCGCGCCGGTGCGCGTGCCCGTGCGCGGCCCCGCAGGGATCCGGAGACGCGGAACCCCAGCTGGGGGTGGCATCAGAGGGGCGCGCGACCGGCTGCGCAATGCACGCGAACGGGTGATGCGCCCACCGTCTCCATTGACTTGTGGATGTCTGTTCCCTGCGTCCGAACGGGTGAGGTGCGGCGCTCCGCATGATCACCGGCGCCAAGGATGGGCCGCACGGCCGTGATCATCGGTCGTCGACGCGAGCAGGAGGACTCCGTGCCCGACACCACCCCGGTACTGACCCGCAAGATGCGCTTCATGTTCACGCTGCTCGACGCCGATCGGGACGGCTTCCTCGACGCGGCCGACCTCACCGCCGTGGCCGACCGGATGGACTCGGTCTTCCCCGGGCAGCCGGCCCGCATCGGCACCCTCCGCAGCACCCTGCACGAGCTGTGGCAGGAGCACCTCGCGCCCGCTGCTTGCGGCAGCGGCCGCCTCGACGCCGAGGCCTTCGAGCAGGGCATCCGGCGCTCGGCCGGCGCCAGCCCCATCACCCTGCTGGAGACCCTGCACGAGGGCGCGTGCGCCTGGATCTCGCTCTGCGACGCCGACGGGAACGGCCTCATCGACCTCGAGGAGTACCTGCGGCTGAACCGGGCGATCGGCGGGCTGCCCGCACAGCAGATGGAGGAGTCGTTCCGCCGCCTCGACCGCGACGGCGACGGAGCGCTGGACCCGGCTGAGATCGACGCCGCCGTCGTGGAGTTCTTCACCAGCGAGGACCCCGACGCACCCGGCAACTGGCTGTACGGGCCCTTCTGACCCGTCGAAGCCCGACGTCGTGGCACCGAAGCCGCGAAGCCGGGAAGCGAAGCCATGTCGAAGTCGCAGAGAAAGGGAGGACGGTTCTCAGTGCAGCAGGTTCACAGGGCCGCCGAGACGCCCTGGCACGTCTCCGCGTTCCGCGTCGGCCCCGGGGACACGGAGGCGGCCGAGCTGGTCGGCCGGATCCGGGAACTCCGGGCGAGGATCTTGTTCGACCACGGCCGTCGTCCCGGCTTCCGGACAGCCGACGGCGCGTACGCCGACGATCAGGAACTCGATTTCGGGGCCTGGCACTTCGTCGGCCGCCGCACGGCGGACGGGCCGCCGCTGGGCTACGTACGGCTCTCGACGCCCGAGACGGGCGAGCTGTTCCAGACCCGCGCCTACCTGGGCGCGGACCGCTACGAGGAGGTGCTGCGCGAGCACGGCCTCGGCGCTGGTGAAACGTTCGAGCACAGCCGGCTGGTCGTCGAGCACCAGGCCCGCAAGCTGGGCCTGGGAATCCACCTCAACGCCTTCGCCATCGCCGCCGCACGCTGCCTGGGGGCCAAGGCGATGATCGGCACCTCCGGAACGGCCGACGGGCAGGATCGTTTCCACGAACGCTTCGGCTTCCGCGCCGTCCCGGGAACGCGCCGCTACGTCGAGCGCTACACCGAGGACGTACTGATCATGCTGTACCGGGCCGCGGCCCCGGCCGGCCAGTACGGCGGCCTCGTCGAGCGGTTGGAGGACGCCTTCCCCGCCGCGACCGTCCCGGCGGACGAGGCCGTACGCGGCACCGCGGGCCGCCCCTCCTCCCCAAAGCCCGCCCCGGTGCACCGCGACGCGGCCGCCGTCACCGCCACCGGCCCCGAAGTCCGTTGGCGACCGGTGCTGTACGACCTGGAGCGCGCGGCGGACCGGCGGGCCCACGAGGCCCTCCTCGGCTCCGGCGCCGTCCGGGAGGTCATGGACACCATCGAGGAGCAGCTGGCCGAACTGGTCACCAGCCGCGAGCCGGCGTTGCGCTCCTCACCCCAGGCCGTCGCGCGGGCAGTGGCGCGGCAGCTCGGCGGCACCGCGCCGTACGCCTACGGAACCTGGGTCTGGTACCCGTGGTCGGGCCGGCTGGTGCACCTGCTGCCCCGGGAGGAGTTCCGCCTGGTGCGCACCGACCGCAACCGCGGCCGGATCGAACGCCCCGAGCAGCGCCGCTTGATGGGACGCAGGGTGGGCGTCATCGGCCTCTCGGTCGGCAGCAGCGCGGCCCTGACCTTCGCCATGGAGGGCATCGGCGGCGCGTTCAAACTCGCCGACTTCGACACCCTCAGCGTCTCCAACCTGAACCGGCTGCGGGCGGGAGTGCACCACCTGGGCCTCAACAAATGCGTGATCGCGGCCCGCCAGATGCTGGAGATCGACCCCTGGCTGGACATCGAGATCCACCCCGGAGGCCTGACCGACGAGACGATGGAGGAGTTCTTCACGGGCGGCGCGGGCCCCATCGACCTCCTCGTCGAGGAGTGCGACACCCCCTACGTGAAGCTCGCCGCCCGGGAACACGCCCGCGCGCTGGGCATTCCGGTCGTGATGGACGCGAACGACCGCGGCCTGCTCGACGTCGAACGCTTCGATCTCGAACCCGACCGGCCCCTGCTGCACGGACTCCTGGGCGACACCACCTCAAAGGACCTCATCGGCCTCACCTTCGAGGAGTCGGTGGACGTGATCCTGACCATGGTTGACCGCGCCGGCATCAGCCCGGAACTCGCCGCCGCCGTCCCCCGGATCGGCACCACGCTCAGCAGCTGGCCGCAACTCGCCTCGGGCGTCGCGCTCGGCGGGGCACTGACGGCGGAAGCCGCCCGCAGGATCCTCCTCGGCCTGCCCCGCCCCTCGGGCCGCTTCTACGCCGACCTCGAAACCCTCACCTCTGCCGACCGGAGCACCGTCGCATGACCATGACGCACGAGCAGACCGCCGACACCCACACCGGCGCCGGCCTGCCGGTCCCCTTCGGCGTCGCGGGCACCGGCCTGCACCTGCCCCCGACGATCGTGACCAACGAGGAGCTCACCCGGAACCTGCGCACCAGCGAGGAATGGATCACGACCCGCACCGGGATCCGCGAACGCCGCCGGCTGGCACCCGAACTGGCCACCTCCGACATGTGCGCGGCCGCCGCCCGCCCCGCGCTGGAGGCCGCCGGCCTGAGCCCCTCGGAGCTGGACGCGGTCATCGTGGCCAGCTACACCGCCGACCAGCCGCTCCCCTCCACCTCGGTGATCGTGAAGCACGCGCTCGGCGCCGTCAGGGCGCTGGCCATGGACGTCGCCCAGGCCGCCTGCGCCTCCGGCGTCCACGCGGTTCTGCAGGCGGCCCACCTCCTGCAGAACCCCTCAATCAGCACCGTGCTCGTCATCGGGGCGGACTGCGCCTCCCGCGTCATCCGCCCCACCGACCGCACCGGAGGAGTCTTCTTCGGGGACGCCGCGGCCGCGGCCGTCCTCACCAGCGCCGCCACCCCAGGGGCCGGACTGCTCTCGTACGACATCGGCTCGCAGCTCTCGTACGCCGTCCAGATCCCCGGGGGCGGTTCGCGCCTGCCCACCACCCCCGAGACCCTCGCCTCGGGCAAGCAGTACGTCTCCATGGACGGACCCGCCGTCTGGGACACGGCGACCACACGCCTGCCGCAGAGCATCACCGCAGCGACCCGCCGGGCCGGCCTGCTGCCCACGGAGATCGACCACTACTTCTTCCACCAGGCGAACATCAACATCCTGGCCGAAACGCTCCGCCGCCTGGACATCCCTGCCGACCGCGCGCCCATCACCCTCGACCGGCTCGGCAACACCGGGGCCGCGGGCCTGTTCACCGCCCTGCACGAGACTGCCTCGGCCGGCGCACTGCGCCCCGGGGACACGTACGTCCTGTGCGGCATCGGGGCGGGCTGGCACTGGGGCACCCTCTGCATGCGCCAGCCCTGACCCCGACTCGTACCGGCCCGACCCCGCAGGGACCCCCGGTCACTCCGCATCGACGACACCCACCGCGACCGGGGTCCCGGCCTCCACGGTGCGGCTATGCAGGTGCCGGGCCCGCATCCCCCCCGGCGCGGGCCCGGCGCCCGCCCCTCCCGGCCCGAGTCCGGTGGACCCGAGCACGATCGCCCCCGTGAAACCGAGCATCGAAACGAAGCCCGCGACCACCGGAAGCGACAGCCACCCGTCGAACACCAGCGAGACGGCGAGCAGCACGATCCCCCCGATGCCGAGACCCGGAAACCGCGGTCAGGCGGGGGAGGTGCTCCGCCTAGTCACCGGAGTGGCGGCCGTGGTCGCGGGCGAACGCGTCCAGGATCTGCCGCGGTGTGCCGCCGTTGTGCAGGAACCGCTGGTCGAGGATGAGCGCGAGGTCCTCCAGCGCGGCCCGGAGGACTGCCGCCGCGAGCCGGACGTCCGGATGGCGGGCGCCGGCGGCCTGGTCGGCGAGGTTGCCCGCATAGGTGACGTGCCGGGCGAGGGAGGTGCGGTCGTCGCCGTCGTGGAAGTAGTAGGACTCGGCGTACTGCATGAAGTCGACCGAGACCACCGAGATCCCCGCTGCCAGGCTGTCGACGATCGCCGCCCCCGCTTCCGTGTCGATCTGCTCGGTCGTGGGGTGGGTGCGCGAGAGGTGGGACAGGCGCAGCGCGAGCGCGCGGCGGCGGGCGAGTGCCGGGTAGATGCCGAGGGTCCACGAGACCGTTGCGGTCAGCAGGACGAACCCGACGAGGGCTTCCATGGGGGCGAGGACCCGCAGCCACCCCTCACCCGGTGCGATGTCTCCGAGGCCGAGGGTGGAGACGTGCACCAGGGAGACGTACAGCGCGTCGAGGAACCGCGCGTGTTCGGCGGGCTCGAGTCCGGCGGTGTACGTGAACCCGCCCGGCATGTGCGGCCAGTAGACCAGCGCCCACCCCACCACCACCGTCAGGGCCCACGAGGCGACCACGGCCACCATCGCCAGCGGACCGGCCAGCCCCGAGGCCCCGCGGCCGGACGCGAGGCGGCCGGACAACCGCCACGCGCCCGTCATGATCAGCCGGCTCAGACCACCGTGGCGGGTCGGGTGCCACAGGGTGTGGAACACGTCCCGCAGGACGTACAGCACCATGACCGCCCCGACCGCGTTGAACAGCCAGGCCATCCGACTCCCCTCTCCTCGACGTGGCCGCTATACCCACCTTCCACCGGTAGCCCGCGAATGTCAGTCCGGTGGTACGCGTCCACCGATGGTGAAGGCGACCGGGGGTCCCGCCGGCACGGCCCCCCGGCAAGTCCGGCACACCCCGGGATCGCGCAGTTCCGCGACCGCCGTCCTGATCCCCAGGGCTGCGATGACGACTGCCCGTGCCAGGAGCGTCGCGCCCGCTCCTGTTCGCTTCCCGTCGTCTCAGCGCCCGGCACCGGGCTCATCGGTGCGCTGGTAGATGTCGGGGATGCCGTCGGCGTCGGCGTCCAGGGTCTCCTCCTCGTACAGGCGCCGGTAGATCCCGTTGCGGCGCCGGAGCAGGACGGCGGCGAGCACCGCGGCGAGGAGGGAGCCGACCAGGACGGCGGCCTTGACGTGCTCACCGGCTTCCGCGCCGGGGAAGGCGAGTTCGCCGATGAGGAGGGCGACGGTGAAGCCGATCCCGGCGAGGACGGCGAGGCCGAAGACATCGGCCCAGGCCAGATCCGGGTTGAGGCGGGCACGGGTATGGCGCGCGGCGAGGTAGGTCCCGCCGAACACGCCGAGGATCTTTCCGGCGACCAGGCCGACGACGACGCCGAGGGGTTCGGGCCGGGTGAACACGTCCGCCAGGGCACCGGAGGAGACGGAGACGCCGGCGGCGAAGAGGGCGAAGAGGGGGACGGCGACGCCGGAGGAGAAGGGGCGGAGGAGGTGGGAGGTGCGGGCACCGGGCGACGCGGCCTCGCCCTGGTCGGTGGTGGTGCGCAGGATCAGGCCCATGGCGACTCCGGCGACGGTGGCGTGGACGCCGCTGTTGTACATCAGCGCCCAGACGGCGACGCCGAGCGGGACGTACCACCACCAGCCCCGCACGCGGAACCGCTGCAGCGCGTAGAAGGCGAACAGTCCGGCGACTGCGCCGCCGAGGGCCCAGAAGTTGAGGTCGCTGGTGAAGAAGATCGCGATGATGAGGATGGCGCCGAGGTCGTCGACGACGGCGAGGGTGAGGAGGAAGGCGCGCAGGGCCGCCGGCAGGTGGGTACTGATCACGGCGAGGACGGCGAGGGCAAAGGCGATGTCGGTGGCCATGGGCACGGCCCAGCCGGCGAGGCTGCCGCCGCCGAGGACCGCGGTCAGCGCATACAGGGCGGCGGGTACGGCCATGCCGCAGAGCGCGGCCACGACGGGCAGCGCGGCCGTGGCCGGGGTGCGCAGCTCGCCGACGACGAGTTCTCGCTTGAGTTCGATGCCCGCGACGAGGAAGAAGACCGCGAGCAGGCCGTCGGCGGTCCAGTGGCCGACCGAGAGGTCGAGGCCGAGGGCAGGTATGCCGAAGTGGAAGTCGCGTATCTGCTGGTACACGTCCCCGACGGGGCTGTTGGCCCAGATCAGCGCGATGATCGCGGCGGCCAGCAGGACGAGGCCGCCGATGGTCTCGGTGCGCAGGGCCTCGACGACGGCCCGGCGCTCGGGCCACGGAAGCAGGCCGAGGAACGGGGAACGCGGTGGGGGCGGGGCAGCGGTCATGGCGGGGAAACCTCCGGGGCGTCGGCAGGATTCGGGCACACGGCCCCAAGGACGCCGACCAGACTTCCCGGCACACCCCGCGTCCGCTCGGTGGTGAGATGAGCGCGTTGACGCGTTCTTTACACCCTATCGAGAGGCGTGGGATGCCGCCAGGGCAGCCGCGTGGCCCAGGCGTATGGGTAGGCGGTGTGTGCGGATGCGCTCAACGCGTCCTGAAAACGTGGCCGTGGCATGCCGGCGGTGTGTGGTGGGTGCCCCTGTCGGTCAGGACTCCAGGCCTGTGCGAATACCGCAGCCACATGCTCGGGCACGCCGTAGGAGGCGCCTCCCTTGCCCTTCCACCAGCGGAACGGGGCACGGCGCCCGGTGTTGTGGTTCGCCTTGCCGAAGAGGGTCATGGAGCCGGATACGACACTGGCGGTCCGCTTCGTACCGTCCGTGTTCAGCCCCAGGTGTTCGGCTATCTCGTGGCAGGTGAAGACGTGCCCGGGGTGGCCCAACAGCAGGTCGAAGATGGCGCGGGCGGAGGAGTCCAAGGCCTCGTAAAGGGTGCGGGCCACATTCAAGTCGGCGTCTGTCCAGTCGGGGCCGTAGTGGGCGGCCCCGCCGTCATGGCGGTCCCAGCGGGGGTCCGCGGCGTCCAGGTACATGTGTGCTCCTCTTGATCGTGTAAGGCTGGTGAGATTGTGCTGGTGTTCTCCCCCCATCGGCAGGGGCTGCCCGGCATATGGGACGCCGGTCGGATTCCCTTGGGAAAGGAACCCCTTGAATGGGTGGGGTGGGGCTTGGCGGTGCGGTGTGTTTGTGAAGAGTTTTGGGGCGTGGGCGCGTCTCCCTGTGTTGTTTCCAGCGCTGGGGGTGGACGTGGGTTGGTTAAGTACTACGCAGTTTTACTGTTTCGCGACACGAGGGGGGGAGGTCCCCGATAGCCAGCGGGGTAACAGTTGATCCAGAGTCCATCTGCTAGCCAAAACGAAGCAGGGGTGTGTGCTCCTTGTCCGGCTGTCGCCTGTGAGCGAGGCATGAGAGTGAGGGGATGATCCGCGTTCGCTCACCCGCATGCTTCCAACTGCCCGTCACCCGGGCCGACGGGAATCGACTTGGGGGATGGCGGTGTTCCTCGGCGGGGGAGGTCAGGGGTGCGGGGTGTGAGACGCGGGCCGCGGGAGTGGGGCTTGCTTGCCGGGGGTTGTCACCTGAGGAGACCGCGGGTGCAGGTCGGTGGCCGGGACGGGCCCACTGAAAAATCCTGAGGGACGGTTGGCAGGAGTGGGGTAGCTTGTATTTGCTGGTGGCGGGGGCAGGTAGCGCAGTGGTCGACGCGCCCCCCTTCAAGGGGGTCTGACGCCGGTTCGAATCCGGTCCTGTCCGCTCCACCCGCAGGCCAAGTCAGGCATGCCCCTCGGGGCCCCGTGGCCAGCCCCCCGCGTAGCGGGCCGTCCTGGAGGCGGAGCCGGAAGGACTTTGGGGGAGTGAGAGCAGACCCGCCCAACGGGCCGGAGGCCCAGACCCCGTGAAACGGGGTCACTCCAGCCTGCGAACAGGTGGAGCGAAGCGGAGAGCCCGAACCGGTTCGGAGCGAAGGGCAGGACCCCGGCCGGAAGGGCCGGTTTTAGGACCGCGAAGCGGTTTGCCGCTGAGCACAGCGTGGCGGTTGTCTCCTGAGCACGCAGCGCTTGGGGTCACTGCTAAGGGCCGCGAAGTGGCCCTGTCCCGCTGAGGGCAGCTCGGCGCTCTACTATCGCAGTGAAGCGGAGAGGCAGGGCTCCAGAAGGGCCACGGCGGAGCGCAGTGCGGCTGTCCCTTCCTCCGTGCAGCGGAGGATCTCGCTGGCACTGCTCCCCAGTCCCCAGAGTGGGTGAGCCCGCTGGGTTGGGCTCAGCCGAACCCACCGAGCACAGAGGAGGCGCTTCACTGCTTCCACAGCAAAGCGGAGGAGCCAAGCCCTGAAGTGCCCAGAGCCGAGCGCAGCGGCAGCCGCTGAGCGCAGCGAGGCGGTTTTCTCATGCTCTGGAGCGCAGCGGAGGCGGTTCCACTGCCAAGCGCGCAGCGCTTGGACTCACTACTAGGGCCGCAAAGCGGCCCTAGCCCTCCGAACGCAGTGAGGCGAGAACCGTTCCCCAGGGCGCAGCGCTGAGGAGCCCAATGGCTCGGCAAAGCCGAGCGCACCGAGCGAAGCGGTCCGTGCTCTGGAGCGCAGCGGAGGCGGTTCCACTGCCAAGCGCGCAGCGCTTGGCAGGCTGCGAAGCAGGCCGTTCGGGGTGGAGCGAAGCGCAGGACCCCGGCCCGAAAGGGCCGGCCATCTCCCGGAGCGAAGCGCAGGGCCAGGCGCCGAAGGCGCCCAGGCCGAGCGCAGCGAGGCAG